>DCUS01000079.1:2944-4591 GCA_002327885.1 Syntrophaceae bacterium UBA2208 | reverse complement strand
TGGCCCGACCAGACCCATGCTCGTTCGCACTCCATGGAGCTTTCTGAGTTGCGCCGTTCCGCGCACTACAGCAACAAGTCCGAAAAGCTCACCTGCTATACATGCCATGACGCCCACACCCTGAATGCAGGACCGGCCTCGCTCAAAATTGGTGGTTACGATTTCGCAAACGCGGCCTATGGGAACAATACCCTGTGCCTGGCATGCCACGCCGCCCGCGGTGATTTCAAGGACGTATCCACCACTGATGTGGCAGTGCTCCAGCTTGCCGCAGGCCACAAGGTAACAAAGGATGGAGCCGCCGTCTCTGTGAAACCTTCCGATGCCTTCTTGTCCCGGAACCGGGTCGCCCGGTCTGTTGCCAAACACATGCAGGCAAAAGCCGCGATGGGTGGAGCTCTCTATACGCCCGACGATCCGAACATGCCGGTGGGCAACTGCACATCTTGCCACATGCCGAAAATCGGTAAGCTGCAGGACATCAATGTTGATGCTATGTACCACCTGGCCTTCGACAAGAATGGAAAGAGCGCGGTGGCCGAAGGCAATGTGCCGTCCCACGTCTTTGATATCGTCTGGCCCGGCCAGAGTGTGATTCTCAAGAACCCCGATCCATCGAAAGGTTACGATTATGACATTATGCCGAATTCCTGTGGCAAGTGTCATGATTTCGCCAGGATCAGCGGTGATCTGGATTAAAGTCTTTTTATAGATACGCTTTTGTTTCCGTAGAATTTATAGCAGCGAATGGGGCTGGGGATAAACCCTGGCCCCACACTTTTTATGGTGTTACAAGCATCGCACGAAAACAAGGAAGAACGTTCCCCTGTTTGTTTTGCGAAGTCCCTCTCTAACTTTGGCATGCACGTCCATTAAAGCTCGGAAAGGTTCAGCAAGATGGATCGGTCAAATGCCCGCAGCCTTATCTACAATAAACTCTCCCTTGGCTATCTCTATCCAGATAAAAAGGTTTATGCATCGATAGCGGACGGCGAATGGATTAGGGAGCTCAGAGAAGCCTTGGACCTACTGGATGAGGAAAATTTTGATGACTATCTTAAAGCCGTCGAGCAGGCGATCTCCGGAGCGAAAGAGGGTGAACAATTGGCAATGGCCCGGGAATACACACGGCTCTTTATCAGTACCTCTCCCCATATTATTGCCCCGCTTTACGGGTCCATCTACATGAAAAAGGATGGATCCGTTTATTGGGAAGCCACATCAGAACTCCTTCATCTCTATCAGGAGATAGGTTTTAAATTGAAGAAAGACATTAAAAATCTTCCTGACCATATTGCCAACGAGCTGGAATTCATGTCTTTCCTTGCAGGGGAAGAGAGTCAATCATCTGTCAATAAAAAGATTAAATTGGAAGAAATCCAGATGGACTTTCTGTCTCGATTCATTCTTCCATGGGTTCCGGCTTTCTGTGAGAAGGTAACGCAACATAGTCGCTCTCCATTCTATTATCATCTTGTCAACTTGACTAAAGAGTTCATCAACTTTGAAAAAAATTATCTGGGGGTTACAGAGGAGCCGAATTCCTGGAAAGAAAACGAATACGCAACCATAGGAAGTTGAATAGGCCAAACCCTTAAGACCCGATTTTAAGGCAAAACCCTCCGTTTACTATATTCCTCATGGAAA
>DCUS01000079.1:0-2898 GCA_002327885.1 Syntrophaceae bacterium UBA2208 | reverse complement strand
AAGCTGGGTGGGCGCTTCCACCCATAGCAGAAAATTTGTGGGAGTTAAAAATGAAATTGGCATTTACAAAAACCTCAAACTGACCGTCGCCGGCGGCTATCTCTTTGCAGGAAAAGCAATGGATCAATACACAGGGACAACAATTTTGGGGATCCCGCTAAACAACGACATCAAAAACCCATGGGTCATTACTTGGAACCTAACTTACAGATTTTGATAGAATTATATTTGGCAGGACGGTCTTTATTGAAGCCGCCTTGCCCCAATGTTTTCTTTAAAAATATTTTCTTAATTTATCTCCCTTCCCGTGGTCGATAGGCCTCTGAAAGCAACATTAAGAGATCCGGAAGAATTTTTCGTTCTTTTTTTAATATTTGCTTTTGGAATAGATACTATTTTATAATGATTCCATATTTCTTTACTATACTATTAAATGTTTCTGGGATCTAAAAAGGGGGTGTTTTGATGAAAAAGGGACTAATTCTTATTTCTCTGTTGTGTCTGCTTGGTTTTGCTTCAACCACCTACTCAATCGAAACGGGATGCGTTAAATGCCATACGGACGAGGCAACGCTAAGATCCCTTTTCAAGCCGCCTAAAATCAGCGCTGAAGAAGGAGAAGGGTGAGCCGGAGCCCCTCCGCCAGTTAAGGCGGACCAACTGTATAAGGGGTTCCTGGTGGATAAAAGCTTGCTCGGCAAAGACCCCCATTTTTCCGAAGGGTGTGCATTCTGTCATAAAGGAAATGAGAAGGCCCAGGATAAGACAGGGGCTCATCAAGGAATGATCAAAAGGCCCTCTGGCAATCTGGAGGCATGCGTCTCCTGCCACGAAGACATCACAAAGACTTACAAGAATTCCCTCCACTATACCACTGCCGGATTGAGACATGGCGTGATGGGACGATTCTCAAAAGAAGACCTCAAAATCTTTGACGAGAAGGTATTTGAGAAATCTTGCCGGAGCTGTCACTCCTCCTGTGGGGAATGCCACGTGAAAAGTCCGGTTATCGGTGGAGTGAATATCGGCTTGATCAAAGGCCACCGCTTTGTAAAACGGGACGAAGGGAAGACATGCGCTCTCTGCCATGGGGGAAGGGTCTATCCTGAATTTACCGGCGAGTATGGCGGAACCCCGGATGTCCATTATCAGAAGGGAATGGTCTGTATGGATTGCCACAAAAAGGCACAATTCCACGGAGACGGCAATCGCTATCTCTCGAAGAGAGAGGTAAAGGAGAAACCGGCCTGCGTCAAATGCCACAAGCCTGGAGAGGAAAAAACAGAGAAAGCAAAAACCGCCCACGAGAAACACAGTGAGAAATTGAGTTGTGTGAGCTGTCATGCCTCAGGACAATATAGAAACTGTTATGGTTGTCATCTCGGAAAAGGAGCCACTGCAAAACCCGGTTTTATTCTGGGGTTAAATCCAAAGGATAAGAAAACCGTCACCACCTTGAGGGTTATTCCGACCGTCCGGGACACCTTCCAGCCAGCGGGCATAAAGATGGAGAATTACGATGCGTTGCCCAATTACTGGGATGCGACCCCCCATAACATCAAGAAGAGAACGGAGAGGACGCGTTCCTGCGATGTGTGTCACGTCGATAAGGCGGGATTCCTCACCAAGGAGACGCTCATCAAAAACGGTTCAAAAGCAAACGAGGGATTGATCTACGACCCCAAACCCATCAAAAAATAGGAGGAATGTTATGAGAAAGATTCGATTGTTTTGTATTCTGTTGGCGTTGGTTTTCATCTTGCCTCTCGCGGCCTTGGCCAGGGAGATCGCTCCGGTTGTTTCCACGGACTGGCTGGAGAAGAATTTGAGTCACCCGAAGCTGATCATGGTGGATATTCGAAAGGTGGAAGAATATAAAGAAGGCCACATCCCGAATTCTATCAACGTTTTCTATGGAACCTGGGCCATCAAGAAAAAAGGCCTTGACAATGAGCTTCCGGAAGACGATGACCTCTTCGATATTATCGGGTCTGCCGGAATTAAGAATGATTCCGTGGTGGTGGTGGTCGGGAAGACCGATGCCACTCCGGACCTCGTCAATGCACCCCGCGTGGCATGGACGCTGATGTACGCAGGCGTCCCGAACGTGGGGGTTCTCGACGGAGGAATGAACAAATGGGTGAAGGAGAAAAAAGCCATCTCCACCGAGGCGGTAAAACCCAAAGCCATTGAATTTAAGGGAAAGGCAAACAAGGGTATGTTTTTAACGAAAGACGGTGTTGGAGGCCGAATAGGAAAATCGACCATTGTCGATACGCGAATGCCTGACTTCTACTTCGGTGTCGTCAAGCTCGATTTTGTGGAACGGGCGGGGCGCATACAGAGTGCTGTCAGTCTTCCATCTCCCTGGATCTTTATCAAAGAAGGAACCTTCAAATCTAAAGAGGACCTTGAGGCAATGGCTTCAGGTGTGATTGGCAAAGATATGTCAAAAGAGATCATCGTCTATTGTGACACAGGAAGACTCTGTAAGGGATGGGGGTTCGTGCTCCGGGAGGTTCTGGGATATAAAAATGTGATCTCCTATGATGGTTCTTCGCAGGAATGGAGCAAGGATCCTAATTTGCCGATGGTCAAATACAGCTGGCAGTGCAATTAAGACTGAGTCGTCTCAAAAAGAAGTCGCTTGGAAATTGGAAAAAGAGCTTATGGATGGTAGAGTCCCCCGCCGAATTGAGGTGGGGGACTCTACCTCTTATCATTTCGAAAGTCCCTTCCTTAAACTTAATACTCCCTCACTCCTCCACGCTTTCGCAGGAATATGATAGGGATATTGATTTTAGCCTTTATTTAAGTCATAAAGAGGCTATTCGACTCTTCAGAGATAATCCCTCAGGATTTTCTTAGTATACAAAGAGAAAAATGTTCATTAAAGAC
>DCUS01000033.1 GCA_002327885.1 Syntrophaceae bacterium UBA2208 | reverse complement strand
CAGATTACGGGATTGATCGATCGCGGTCATGAAGTAGAAATTTTTGCCAGTCATAGGGCCGATCTATCGAAGGTTCATGGGGATGTCCAAAAATATGATCTCCTTGCCAAGACCTGCTTTCTTGATGTCCCATCGAGCAAGATCCGAAGGCTTCTCCAGGCTATCCCTCTGTTGGTAAAAAATCTTATTAAATACCCAGGAACAACCTTCAAAGCAATAAATTTTTTCAGGTTTGGGAAGCGGGCCATTTCATTTCGGTTGCTCTTCGAGGTTAAACCCTTTCTAGGAAAGGAACCATTTGATGTAATACATTGCCATTTTGGTCCCAATGGCGTTTTGGGTGTCTCTTTGAGAGAAGTAGGTGCGATTAAAGGGGCAATTGTAACTTCTTTTCATGGATACGATGTAAATATTTCCCAAAAAACAAAGGGTTATTCCCAATTGTTCAAGCACGGGGACTTGTTTACGGTTAACACCGACTTTACTAAGGGTAGAGTAATTGATCTTGGTTGTGCCAGGGAGAAAATAGTTAAACTTCCTGTAGGCCTTGATATGGAAAAGTTTGTGTTCAAATCACGAGGGATAAATGCGGGAGAAACCGTTAGGATAATTACTGTGGGACGGCTTGTGGAGAAAAAGGGCATTGAATACTCTATAAAAGCCATAGATAAGGTATTAAGAAGCCATCCTGATTGGAATATTCTTTATGAAATTGCCGGAGATGGCCCCTTGGGGGAGAATTTAAATAATTGTATAAGAAAGTTAGGCATTGAGAATCAAGTAAGACTTTTAGGATCTTGTGATCAGAATGAAGTCAGAGACCTATACCAGGAAGCTCATATTTTTATTCTTTCAAGTGTAACCTCGAAAAACGGAGATAGAGAAGGGCAAGCCCTGGTTTTACAGGAGGCGCAAGCAGTAGGCTTGCCTGTCCTATCGACATTACACAACGGGATTCCTGAAGGCGTCCTTGACGGCGAATCAGGTTTTCTTGTCCCTGAGCGTGACGTGGATGCACTTGCTGAAAGGTTGGAATATCTGATTAACAATCCTGGTATTTGGCCCGAGATGGGGCAAAAGGGACGAAAATTTGTTGAGGAAAGATTTGATATCGAAAAGCTTAACAACAGTTTGGTGACAATCTACGAAACTCTGATTGCCAAGAAACAATAAAATAAAAGACAGGCAAATTAATTACACAGTATGAAATAGAATTTCCATTTTTTACTGAATAATGAGGATATTTGCATCGCTTTTTGGAAAAATTTCTTAAGAAGTAACTTGAGGAAGGAGTATCTCTTGAAACCAGGGATCAGCATTATTATTCCCGTCTATAATACCGAAAAAACTTTGAAACGTTGTTTGGACAGTGTCTTTGCCCAGGATTTCCATTCCTATGAAGTAATTCTGGTTAATGATGGATCCACAGACAGAACCCTTGAAGTTGCAAAAACCTATGAGAGATACTCAAATTTCGTTCTGATAGACCAACCAAACGCTGGAACAGCACGGGCTCGCTGGCGAGGCATTACTGGAAGCGATAGTGATTATCTTGCTTTTGTGGACGCCGATGATTACATCGCACCGGATATGATGTCTAAAATGTATCAAAAGGTTATAGAAACCGAAGCAGATGTTGTTATCTGCGGAGTTAAAAGAGTAAATGGGAGGACAAACCTGTATCGACGTTACAAAGAGGGCAGCGAAACAGGAATTTGGGCAACCGAGAAGGTAATGAAAGGTATTATCAATGGTTCGCTTTGGAACAAATTGTTTATAAGGGATCTTTTCTTTGATGAGGACTACCGGAAAACAATAGGCATTAAATATGGTCAGGACCAGCTCCTTCTCGCCCCTACTATTGCGAGAGCCCAAAAAGTAGCCTACCTGGAAGAGATCCTGTATTTCTATGTACAGAACCCTGTTTCTGCAACAAACAGACCAAAAGTAAGTGCTTTGGCTGACCTGTTAAAGGTCCGTTCTTTTCTCTTTGAGTTTTACAAATCTCCCAGGTTCTCTGAGTGGAATCATTTGGCCCCGTATTACTATGCCATTGGCTTGATCGATATTCTGAGGATCCTTAGCAGGGCAGAAAAACAACAGGAGGCCTGTGATCTAAGGGCAAATATCCTAACAAAACTATACGACATCCCAGGTTCAGGTATTTGGAGAGCAAAAAGGTCAGGCGTTTTCTTCGACATTATGTTGCTTAGGGCAGGACTTTTCGAGACTTTCTACTCCGTTTGGGAGAGCGATTTATTCAGGCCAGTTCGTGAACTCAGGCTTAAGCTTTCCCAAAAGGCATAAAGGATTTTCTCTCAGGTATTCTAAAGACTCTCGGGAAAGAGGATGGCGAGCTTGAACCCAAAGGTCAGCATTGTTGTCCCAGCCTATAACGCCGAAGGAACCTTGAAAAGATGCCTGGACAGTTTGTTTGATCAGGAGTTGGACTCCTATGAAGTTATCCTTGTAAACGATGGATCTACCGATGGCACTCTTGAAATTGCAAGAGAATTTGAAATTAAGGACAACTTTGTTCTAATCAATCAGCCGAATAGTGGGGTAGCAAAAGCCCGGTGGACCGGTGTAGCAGCAAGCAAAGGAAGATACCTTGGATTTGTTGATGCTGATGATAAGGTCAAGAGCAACATGTTTTCCAGAGTTTTCAACAGGGCGACAGAGACTGATGCGGATATAATTGTCTGCAACTGGGAAAACTTTGGCGCTGACAACAAAAAAAATACTCTTTATAACAACGCGACTTCTGATGATGCTGTAAAGAATACCTGCAAAATCATATTTCAGAAAAGGGACGGCCATTTGTGCAACAAGGTTTTCCTGAGGGGGCTTCTCACGGAAGAAATATTTCAAAAGGCTTATGGAATAAGGTTTTGCGAGGATCTACTGCTTCATATTTATCTGATACCTAAAGCAAGAAGGATAGCATTCCTGGCAGACCTTCTCTATGAACGGTTCATTCATTCTGCCTCATCGACAAGGGTTCCTACAATGGAATCCTTAAGTGATTTCCTATTTGTGCATGATGAAATGTTTCTGCATTTCATGCATCATGAAGAAACGCTATTCAGAAAGAGATCACCCGGACTTTACATGAGGGGACTTTTGGAACTCAGTCTTATTTGCCAACGTCAGCCTTTACCAACCGAAGAACTGGCTCAATTAAGGAGTGAGATTGAAAAAAGGAAGTCAGCGATCACCTTGGCAGAACTTTTAAGATCGGGACCAGGATTTAAGACGATTCTTATGTTTTTTCTTGATAAGGTCGGTTTGCTTGGCCTCGCATTCAAGATCTGGAGCAGTCCCTTCATCCGGTCAATCCGCAATTTCAGATGGAGTTCACCCGGTTAGCCGACGCGAATATTCTTCTGCCCGGATTTCTTTTTGGGGGAATAGGTTTCCGTAGTTTCCTTCAGGACTCTCTCCAATTTCCCCACGCAATGACCCCATTCATATTCCCTAATTACATACCCCCTGCCCTTTTTCCCAATTGCTTTGCGGAGAACAGGGTCATCGATCAGCCTTATCATCGCTTCCCCTGCTTCCTCTGGATTTTCACGAGGAACCACAAATCCTGTTTCGCCCTCTTTGACCACTTCGGGCAACCCTCCGGCATCAGATACGACAACAGGCAGGCCACATGCAGAAGCTTCAATTACGGATACACCAAAGCTTTCGCTCCTGCTCAGGGCAGCGAAAACATCAAACATGTTGAGATAGTTCTGAACCTCCGGGTGAGGCACTTTCCCAATCCAACGACAATGGTCTGATATACCAAGGTAATCCGCCATTCCTTTCAATTTCTGCTCTTCTGGACCGCCCCCCACGATAATCAGTCTCAGCCTTTTTAATGTCCCCGGGTCTTTTTGATCGTAATGTTCTTTAACGCAGGTGAAAGTCTTCAGAAGGGTGTCTATCCCGTACTTGGGTTCCAACTTTTTAACCGTTCCGATCGTAATTAGATCCTCGTCTCTCAATTCAATTTTCGGTGAGAATACTTGGGTGTCTACACCAAAGGGAGTGATCCTTACATCCTGCACTTCTGGGCATATCTTCCGGACCTGCCCTGCCATTGCATTGCTTGTTGAACAGATCCTGTCTGCGGCAAGCAAGTTCTTCCTGACCAGTTTCGAGTGTACCCGGCTTTTATAGGGGAAATCGTAGACATCGCTTCCCCAGACGGAGAGTACGTATGGTTGAAAGCCGCCGAGTCTTCCGAGGGTTCCGTAGCCTGACGCGTAGTGTGCGTTGAGTACGTCCGGCCTTATCTCCTTCAACAATCTTTTGAGGACAAATGTATTCAGGTAATACCCTGCCGGGGCGGGAAAGGAGAGGGGATGAATTATCACCCGGTCCGAGACTCTGTGGATGGTATCCGGGTGGGAAGTGATGACATGCACTTCATGCCCCTTTCCGGCAAAAGCGTTTGCCCAGCGGACGGTATGGATCTCTGAAAGGGGTGCCAGCAGGACTATCTTCATTTGGTATCAGTTTCTCCCCTTTCGCTCTCAGGAAGTTTGCACTTTGCCCATTCAGCGCTATCCTATCCCTGGTGATAAGCATATTTCAAACCTGCCCCGATAACGCCCTGGAGGTTCCCGGCCCATGAGCCCTGCCGAAGGCAGCGTATCAGAAGAACTTGTTTCCATAATCATGCCAGCCTGTAATTGCGGAGCCTTCATCGGCGAAGCGATCAGGTCTGTGCTGGCCCAGAACTATGATAACTGGGAGCTCCTCGTTGTCGACGATGCTTCTTCTGATGACACGCAGTCCGTCGTAGAAACCTTCGCCCGTAAGGACCCCCGAATCCGTTACACCAGGCTGCCCGTCAACTCAGGTCCAGCCGCGGCCCGCAACAAGGCCATGGAAGAGGCAAAAGGCAGGTATTTCGCATTTCTCGACTGCGACGACCTCTGGTTCCCCGAAAAACTCTCCAGGCAGCTGGGCTTCATGAAAGATAAGGGTTTCCGCTTCACCTGCACCGCCTATACGAAGATCGATGAAAAAGGCGACGACCTCGGCCGGTTGATAAGGCCCAGCCCCAGACTCGACCACGAAGGGCTGCTCAGGGTCTGCCCCGGAAACTCCACCGTCATCTTCGATGCCCTGGAACTCGGCAGGTTCCGGATACCCCCTATCAGGAAGAGGAACGACTACGCCCTCTGGTTGCAGGTCATCAAAAAGGCCGGGCACCTCTACGGCATACACGAGCCCCTTGGAAGCCACCGCGTAAGAAAGGGCGCGCTTTCCGCCAACAAGGCCAGCCTTGTCTGGTACCACTGGAAGATCTACCGCGAAATGGAGGCCCAGACCTTCCTCAAATCCTGTTACCTTGTCCTTTACTGGGTTATCGCCACAGCATTCAGGCTGAGATAGCTCCCGCGCTATTGGTGATGAAAGGTCTTCCCCTTCCCGCAGGTGAGTTCCAGCCCCCTTCTCAGGGAGTAGGGCGGCTTGAACTCAAGCTCTTTTTTGAGCCTTTCATGGGAGACCACCAGCGAGCGGGTCAGCTTTTTAACCATCTCGCCTTTTCCCGAAAAGCCGGCCACTTTCTCAAGCAAACCCGTCGGAGAGTAAAACAGGCGCGGCTTCGCCCCCATTACGGCAGCCATCATCTCGACCAGCTCCGGGGTGGAGGGCTTCTCGTCATCCGCTACGTGATAGACCCCTCCAGCCAAAGTTTCGGCCTCCAGGATCTTTACCACGGCCGCGGAAAGGTTGCCCGTGAAGGCCAGGCTCCTGTGGTTTTTCACACCGGCCAGAGGGAGGGGAGTCCCCTTTTCAACTTCCTCCATCAGCCTCAAAAAGTTGCCCTTAACCCCGGGGCCGTAGACCAGGGGAGCGCGCAGGATCACCGCATCCATCTTGCCCCTGTACTTGAGGACCATCTCCTCGGCCTCCCTCTTGGTGATCCCGGAGAAGTCTACGGGGTGGCAGGTCGAATCCTCGGCGAATGCCTCGCCCGGGGCCGTCTCCTCGCCCACCGCGTTAATGGAGCTCATGTAGATGAACCTTTTCACGCCCGCCTTCCATGACGCCTCGAAGAGCGCTTTTGTAATGTCAACGTTCGTATGCCTGTATTCGGACAGGTCCGACAGGTCACTGGCGTCCTGAGTGTGGGTCTTTGCTATCAGGTGAACCACCGCATTCG
>DCUS01000060.1 GCA_002327885.1 Syntrophaceae bacterium UBA2208 | reverse complement strand
TCATGGATATGGGTGGCCAGGACTGTAAAGCCATCAATATCGATGATAAAGGGAAGGTTCTCAATTTTATGATGAATGATAAATGTGCTGCGGGAACAGGCCGGGGGATGGAAGTTTTTGCTGACCTGATCCGGGTTCCGGTCTGGGATATTGGAGCCCGCTCCTTCCAGATCCAGAAAGAACCTCCTATGATCAGCAGTACCTGTGTCGTATTTGCCAAGAGCGAGGTGGTGGGCTTGCTGGAGTCAGGGATACCTGAAAACGACATCATCGCTGCTTACTGCTCCGCCATGGCACATCGAATCATGGAATTGCTCAACCGTTTAGGCGTAAAGGAGAAGTTTGTTATCACCGGCGGTATCGCCAAAAATGAAGGCATTGTGAAAAGACTGGAAAAGAAATTAGGGATTAAAACAGCTGGACGTGTCTGGCACAAGAAAGAATATGTCGACCGTGGTTACCCCTTTGACACTCAGCTTGCCGGTGCNNTCGGAGCGGCTCTTTTCGGGCAGGCTCTGTTAAAGATGGGAAAGGCAAAGAGCGCAAGAAGAGCTTAAAAAGGTTCGAGATAAAAGGTATGAGGTTTGAGGCAGAAGCTTGATTGACCCCCACCTCTAACCCCAATCCTACGACATGGAGAAGACATGATAGCCAACTACGGGTTCAGGGACGGGTCCGGCGAATGGCATGTCACCATCGACACGGACAAATGCGATGGATGCGGCAAATGCGCAGAGGTTTGTCCTGCAAAGATCCTTAAAGTGGGACCGGACGAGATTGACATTTTCCGTGAAGAACCGGTGGCCATTGTAAAGCGTGAGCAACGTAAAAAGGTCAGAGATAGCTGTGCCCCCTGCCGCCCTGCTTGCGGTGAAGAACCGGCGCCCTGCGCCGGTGTTTGTGAACCCAAAGCCATCTCCTTTTCAAACGGATGGAAGAAGCGATATCAGGGCTTGGGGCGTAAGGCTTGAGGTATGAGGCAAAAAGAATTTTGGCCTTAAACATCCAACCTCCAACATCAAACATTTTTTAAGATGACCCGGGAAGAAGAATTAAAAAAACAAGGCTGGGAAAAGCGTTTCACTATCGATGAGCCCCGGCTATCGGAGATGGCGGAGCAGTATAAAGAACTCGGATTTGAAGTCCTCCTTGAACCGGTTGAACCTTCCCCTGAAGAATGCACCACCTGCCTTAAAGATCCTTCCTACAGCCAGCGCCACAAAACCATCTACACCCGCCAAAGACCGTAAGGATCATTCAGGACATACTATGTGGAAAATAAAAGTTATTGGGCAACCGCTCAGTCTTTGTTCAAAGGGACCGTGATCCGATAGGGTTATTAGGGATAATCCCAACAAATCTATATGGGTCAGGGTTATTCATGGATCATCATTTTTTCAATTTCCACTCTCGAAATAGGAGAAACGGAAAGGGACCGAGGTTGATCTTCCTCAACACCTCTATAGGTCGCTTCAACCTTTCCTAAATCCTTTGCCTTGCTATAATGAGCCGTAATGGCGGCTGCCTTCTCAATATCACCTTCATCAGGTTTCCCTCTCAGGAGAGAAAGAGGTCCTGGGAGACTGGCGACTTTTAATAAAATGTCTTCCCCTTGAGCGAAGGTTTGTATTTTCTGATTCTCTTCCTCATTTCTTCCAACGACCAATTTAACCAAATGGGAAAGCCGAAAGTGTCTCCCCATCTTCAGAAGGTGAACATCGTTTAAGGGAAAATCAGGTTTGTGGAGCAGCAGGTCCTTCATTCGTTTTGCAAATCCAGGATCCGTGAGAAGACATCCTCCGGCAGGACATGGATAATCGCGAATCCCAAAATGGTCTGCCAATTCCATCTGAGGCTTTCTTGACCGGCCTGAAATGTTAAGAAGCTTCTCCCGGTCAACCCACCCTTCCTTTTCCGGGATGGTGGTGGGAAGCACTTTAGCAGAGAGGGGTCGCAAGATAAGTCCCTCCAGGCCAGCCTCCTTTTCAATCAGTCGCATGGCATCTTTCCGCTGAGACATGGGCCTCTGTCCTAACACTTCCCCCGTGACAATAAAAGCAGATCCCACCTCTTCCATATAGGCTTTTGTTTTCTTGAGCATGAAGATTCGACAATCAATGCATGGGTTCATATTCCTTCCGTAGCCATGCCTGGGATGCTTTACCACGCTGAGATACTCTTCGGAAACATTCAATATTCTCAAAGGAATGCCCAGGTTCTCAACAGCTTTCTGAGATGCCAAGCATGTCTCTCCTCGGTTCGTGCAGGTGCAAAAAACCGTTAAAAAATTGAGGGCCTCCAGTTCGACTCCCTGCTCCATAACGACCTTAGCGGCGAGCGTGCTGTCGAGACCTCCGGAAAGCAGTGCAATGGCCCTCATCCTAAAACCTCATTCATCGACCCGGACCGAAATCCCTGGAGATCAAGGGTCACGTAGGTGTATCCGATTTCTCGTAAGCGGTTCTCTACTTTTTCCCTCAACGAATCATTCATCAGGCGTTCGATTTCTTCTTTGAGGATTTCGATTCTTGCCAGATTTCCATAGTGACGGACACGAACCTGCTTGAATCCCAATTCATAGAGGAAATCCTCTGACTCGCCAACCTTTCTCAATCCATCTTCGGTAATTTCTTCTCCATACGGAAAGCGTGAAGCGAGGCAGGCAAAAGAAGGCTTATCCCAGGTGGAAAGCCCCAATGCTTTAGATAATTCCCTGATCTCCCCTTTTGTAAAACCTGCCTCTTTCAAAGGGCTTCTGATATCCAGTTCCTGA
Organism: Syntrophaceae bacterium UBA2208; assembly: GCA_002327885.1. Taxonomy (GTDB): domain Bacteria; phylum Desulfobacterota; class BSN033; order BSN033; family UBA1163; genus UBA1163. The sequence goes on along the minus strand of DCUS01000060.1, from coordinate 5,967 downwards.
ATGGCCAACCTCCCCGGACGGTGATCTTTGTCATCATCTAAGGTAGAGCCTTCGACGACAAAACGAATACTTTCCTCTGTGGCGATAGTCAGTAATTCTCTAAAAAGCTTCCTTTTACAGTAATAACAACGATTGGGAGGATTTTTAGAAAACCCGGGAATCTTCAGTTCATTGGATTCGATCAGGCGGTGCCTCGCTCCTATGGTCTGGACCAGTTTTTTCGCCCCTGACAATTCCCTTTCCGGATAAAGGGGAGAGAGGGCGGTGGCAGCCAGGACATTTTTATCTCCCAGCGTATCCTGTGCCACTTTCAGAAGGAGCGTACTATCCACCCCTCCCGAAAAAGCCACGAGCACCCTCCCCATCGATCCAAATATTTCTTTTAATCGTCCAAGTTTCTCTTCAATGCCTCGATTCATATGCTTTAATGGTAGGGATCTGTTTTCGTTTGTCGGTTGCTAATTTTTAAATGCTAATTGATCATTGCTAATTGTGCAATGCTAATTGATCACTTCCCTGATCCACCCTCCTCCCATTACTGTCTCTCCGTCATAAAAAACAGCTGCTTGCCCAGGGGTGATTGCCTTCTGGGGAGATTGATATCTCACCTCCACCTCATCCTCTCCTTTTGGAGAAAGGATCGCCTCCGAACCCGGATGGTTATATCGGATCTTTACCTGAGCATTCATCGAGGAAATTGTTTTATGCGGTATAATCCAATTGACCGAGTCAACTCTAAAGGTATCGCTATACGCATCTTTCTCTTCTCCAACAACAATGGCGTTCTTCTCTCGGTCGATTCCAATCACATAGAGAGGCTTGCCTTTTGCCAAACGGAGACCCCTTCTCTGGCCAATCGTATAAAAAGGGAGCCCCTTATGCTTCCCCAATATCTTCCCATCTTTATCCAGGATAGGGCCTGAATCAATGGACACCTGTAACCTTTCTGTTAAAAAAGAATGATAGGAGGTTTCCTGAATGAAACAGACCTCCTGACTTTCGGGTTTGTCATGAACTCGAAGGCCCAATTGCAACGCCTTCGTCTTCACTTCCTCTTTTCGAAATTCTCCCAATGGGAAGAGAGTGTGGCGAAGCTGGTCTTGCGTTAAAGGGAAGAGAACATAAGACTGATCTTTTCTCCGATCCCGTCCTTTTTTTAAAAAATAACGCCCAACCTCGGCATCGAAATCCACTCTTGCATAATGACCTGTGGCAATGAAATCGGCCTGAAGTTCCAATGCCTTCTCTAAAAAATACCCGAACTTTATTTTCTCATTACAAAGGACGCAAGGGTTGGGCGTTCTTCCCTTCAGGTATTCTTCACAAAAATACTGGATGACTTCTTTTTCAAACTCCTCTCTAAGAGGGATGACATAAAAAGGAATTTGAAGTTGAAGAGCAACGCGTCTGGCATCTTCAATATCGGCAAGACCACAACATCGGGCTGACCCTCCCCGGGTCTGATCCAATCTTCCGATGCACATGGTGGCTCCGATTACTTCATAGCCTTCCTCCTTGAGAAGCCATGCGGCGGTGCTCGAATCAACCCCCCCGCTCATTGCCACAACAACTCTTTGCTTCAATGGATCGCCTTTTTTCAAATATTGGAATAGCGCAAAGCGTCTATTTTGTTATCAGCCCTAAGCTCTTTGCGCTATGCCCACTACCCTTAAAACAGGATTTCCATGGCCTGATAAGGGCAGACTGGAATGCATAGCTCACAGGCAATGCATTTGTCCCGTTTAAACGAGACCCCCATCGTTTTTCTATCCACATCCAACGCCTTGGTTGGGCAGATACTGATGCAAGCCGTGCAGTGGGTACAGCGATCTTCATCCCATTTGACATCCTGAGCCAAAGGCTGGAACTCCACACCTATCTCGCTCAGATATTTAAACCCTGCCTCCATCCCGGCTCTCTTTCCGGTGAGCTCTAACACGAGCCTTCCCTCCTCCTTGGGTGTAATCCGGGCTCTCATGATGTTGACGATCAAATCATACTCCTTGACCAATTTCGAGATCACCGGTTGATCGACAAGATGGGAGGGATAACTGAGAACAATCCTTTTTTTCTGCATGGGACACTCCTTTTTAAACATCAATGATCAATAGGCAATGGTCGTTGATCATTGGCAATTGATCATTTATCTTTTTTGACGGGCCGTTCTTTTAAAGATTTAAAAACAATTCCGGAATCTACCGAAGGGAGAAGCTCAACGGATCGAGTTAAAAAGAACTTCCCCGCTTCGATCCAATCCTTCAAAGTTTTTGCGACCTCTCTGGCTTTCCAATAACTGGAAAGGCCGGATGTTGGAATCTCTTTTCCCTGGACCGTAATCCTGCCGCTTTTAAGTTGCTTATAATTCACCTCGGCGATGCTCCCGGGAATGGACTGAGGATAGGACTCACTGTAATCCACTACCTGGGCGAAAATCTCTTCATCCCGAACCGCAGTAAATCGAAGCGCCTCCTCATCCAGAATCGGAATAGGAACTCCAACCCCAACGGTAAGGGTCACTCCGTACCCCGTGTAAGAAGTTCCCCGGAGCCATTTGGAACTCATCCTCTTGAGATCTCCCGAGACACAGAGAGTTCCGGCGGGCGCTTTAGGAACTCCTCCCTCCGTCCTCTTCACTCCTGGGTTATGCTGGGTTCCATTTCCCACCACATAGCCAATTCCCCCACCCAGGAAGATTCGAGTCCCAATGCCGATGGTCTTATAAAGCGGATCATTGAGCAAAGGACTCAACTGCCCTGCACTGCAGTAATTTGCGTTGCCCATTTTAGGTTGAAGAACTCCCATATAGGTATAGATCACTTTCTCGGAAAGATTAACGGCTACGTTATAATTCTGATAGGCGTTCCGGATATTCAAAAGCATCGCTTCGTTCATATCCTTCAGAGAGATATGGGTTTCCAAAGTTTTCCTGGGGTAGCAATCTGTCCCATAAGCCGAGGCAGTAAGCCTCACATCTTTTCCTGCCACCAATTCCTCAATCACATAGGCTCCTCCATAAGAAAACTTTCCCGGGAAGATCTTATTCCTGGGATCATCGTCTGGCATCGCTGTTGCTCCCAAGAAAAAATCTACCGCAGCAAGGCCTGTATAAACCGGAACATCGTTAAGGGTCGTCTTTCCTCCCCCCAATTTGATCCGGGGTTTTGAATGCCCAACATTGAAATAAGCCCCTGAAGAACACATGGGGCCGAAGGTCCCCGTGGTAACAACATCCACCTCCTGTGCTGCCCGCTTCATTCCCTTTTCAGCAGCATAATCAATAATCTCTTCAGCAGTGAATACAATCGCCTTCCCTTTCTTAATCCTCTCGTTTATTTCCTCAATGGTCTTGGCCATATTTTTCCTCCCTGTTTCATTGCAGATTGCGGATGACGCATTCCACATTCGTCTAAATCTTAAATCTAAAGTCGCGAATCTTAAATTTCGTCTTTTTTCCCCTTTGGGGGCCTTCCATGATCCATAACATAAGATCACCTCCCTCTCCGATTTATCCGGGGGGAATTCGAAATCCTTATATCGAAATCTTTATTCGCAAGGGGAAAACGGAAAAACCATTTCCGACTTGCGCCTCACGCTCTTGCAATGTTTAACTCATATTTGGTACATGGGAGGAGTGCGCCCTTCCTTTTCTCTTTTCCGATTAACCATTTCCTCCAACGTCACCGAATTAAATATTTTAGAGATCGCTTCTGAAATCTCCTTCCAAATTTCTCTTGTTACACAGGATGGAATTTTCTGACAGACCTTTGAATCATGCAAACACTCAAGCAAATGAAGCGGCCCATCTAAAGTTTCCACCACATCATATAAACAGATCTCAGAAGGAGGTTTGGCTAATGAATAGCCCCCCTTGGACCCACGAATCGATCTCACTAAGCCAGCCGCCCGAAGGGGATTAATTACTTGCTCAAGATACTTTAAAGAAATATTTTCTTTTTTGGCAATCTCCCTTAATTCAAGAGGGCCTTCTCCGTAATGGGAAGCAAGTTCTAACATTGCTCTTGCTCCATATCTAATTTTCGTTGATATTTTCATTGGTTACCAAATCATACTAATTCTATAGGAATTGAGTATCCTTAACCTAATTTTTTACAGATTGTCAAGGGGGGCTATTGAAATTTCGGAAGGATGGCAAAACTTCGAAAACAGGGAAGGGTTTCCCTACACCATTTTAATTTTCAAGATCCTCTTTGTCTTTTCAGTGACCTTTACTCGTTCATCAATCCTATAACCGATGACCCAAGCGATCATTTCTCCAGAAGTGAGCAAAGGGATTTTTGATCTTTCATACCTGGGAACCTTATGATCGATAAAAAACTCTTTAACCTTTTGAGTTCCCTTAACCCCCAATGGACGAAACCTGTCCCCTGGCCTGAAATTTCTTACTTTTAGAGGAAATTGAAGGCTTTCGTAATCCATAAAGGTCATGATAGAAGAGTTCATACCACCTCCAATTTGATCCCGATTCACAACTTCAATAACGATTTCTTTTCCGATTTCTTCGATGAAGGTATGGCCCGGGAAGATGAGTTCAACCTCAAAAGGTGGAAACGGGGTTAACACTCCCTTCCCCAATTCAACCATATCATACCGTTTTTCAATCCGGACACCACAAGATAATTCTAATATGAAACTTGGTGGAGGGGTGCGCAATTTCTGATGAATTTGATGAATATCTGACCACTCTCTCTCTTTCCCGGCCATCCCCTGGACCCAAATGGTATCCATCATCTTCCTGATCACTCTCCATTGGATCGCCTGATGAAGAGATTGATATTCAGAAAATTTGAAATAAATGGCGTTTCGTTCTTCCCGGACAATCTTTTGATAAGCCTCCTCCGAACCATTCTCCAAATAATCATTTTCTTCCCTGAGAATGGCTGATGTCCTCAAGAGGACTTGCTTAAAATGAGGCTGATACTCTTTCTCAACTGAGGGAATCAGGGCAAGGCGTATTTTATTCCGAAGGTAGTCCTGCTTTAGATTTGATGAATCCAAGAGAAAATGGATCCCCTCTTTAATGGCGAAGGACTCGATTTCTCCTCTCCATACCTCAAGAAGGGGCCGAATCACCCTTCCCTCCCGGATGGGGAGTATCCCTTTTAAACCCTGTAACCCGGACCCCCTGATCAGTCTTAAGAGGATGGTTTCTACCTGATCATCTGCATTATGACCCAGGGCAATCTTCCGGGCTTGATGTTTTTCAATGAGATTTTGAAAGAATTGGAAACGGATCTTCCTGGCTGCATCCTGCGGGGAAAGCCCCGACATTTTTTGGAATTCTCTTACATTAAATTGTCCATATTCAAAAGGGAGGCCGAGCCGTTTGGATTCCTTCTCAACCAGTGCCGCTTCTTTTTCAGACTCCTCAGGCCGGAAACCATGATTGACATGAGCAATGATCAAGGAGAGGCCAAATGCCTCGCGGTAGGCATTTAATAAATAGAGGAGGACCATCGAATCCACCCCTGCCGAAACACCTACAATCAACCGGTCGCCTTTTTCCAATAAACGGTAGCGGTCAATGGTCCTTCCGACTTGATTGAATAACATACCCCGCTCTTACATCTTTTTTTCTCCCAGCGGTCCAACTTGGATTTCTACGATGGCCGTGCCCATCCATTTCTCTTTCATCCTGATGGTACAGGTTTTATCAGGCTTTGAAAAATTGAGGAAGGATTCTTTACCCTTAAAACTGTTTATCAGTTTCCAATTGTCTTTTTCCATATTGTAGACAAAAAACTCTATCAAAGACGGTATGTCAAGCCGCCACTTCGTAAAATGTAAAATACCTGCTTTAAATTTGGGGGTTTCATAGATGAAGGATTTATTTGGTTTATAATTGAGTTCGTCCGGAATACGGACATCATCAAGATAATATTTCCCGATACGCTCCGGCTCTCCCCTTACCTCTCCCGTTGCTTCCGTCACGGGTTGACCTTTTTGCCG
>DCUS01000181.1:47573-48140 GCA_002327885.1 Syntrophaceae bacterium UBA2208 | reverse complement strand
TGCAATGGGCATCACCCGATATCCGTCCATGACCGCTTCCAGGGCTCTCAGGGGACTCACCTCGGTAACGATCACATTGGCTCCCATCCCTTTTGCTCTCATCGCCAGTCCCTTTCCACACCATCCATATCCTGAGATGACAAAGGTGGCTCCGGCCATTAGGCGATTCGTTGCCCGGATGATTCCATCGATGGTGGACTGCCCTGTGCCATATCGGTTATCAAAAAAGTGTTTGGTTTCAGCATCGTTGACCGCGATGATTGGAAAATGCAATACCCCTGTTGTCTCCATGGAGCGGAGACGGATTACCCCGGTCGTCGTCTCCTCTGTCCCGCCGATCACCCCGTTGATCATCTGCTCCCTTTTGGATGGAGAGAGACCCTCTGCCCATTTTCGAACGGAAGGAGAAAGTTCCTTCCATTTTCTTAATGCGATGAAGTGAAGGGAAGAGACCAAATCCGCCCCATCATCCATGGTGAGGTTGGGAGAATGGGACAGGGCTTTCTGAATGTGCATATAATAGGTTTTACTGTCCTCCCCTTTGATGGCAAAGACAGGAATATGAAG
>DCUS01000181.1:44337-47556 GCA_002327885.1 Syntrophaceae bacterium UBA2208 | reverse complement strand
GCGCAGAGGGCGAGGTTCGCCCCTCCGGCTAAAAGAGTCCTCATTAACACAGCCGTCTCAGTAGTAACATGAAGGCAGGCGGAGAGACGCATACCCTTCAAAGGTCTCTCCTTTTCAAAGCGTGTCCGGATCAGTTTTAAAACTGGCATGGCCATCTCTGCCCACTCCATCCGAAGACGCCCTTTTTTAGCTAATGATACATCCTTGATATCGTAGTCCATATTCTCTCCTCAATGAGTTCGTAGCATTTAGCTCGCCTGCCTGCCGCAGGCAGGGAGTTCGGAGAATAATAAAACTCCGAACCCTAAACTCCCAACTCCGAACTTCTTTAAAGACCAGAGGATTTTCTCAATTCCTCTGCTCGATGAGTTTTCTCCCATGTAAATCCGGGTTCATTCCGGCCGAAATGACCGTAACATGATGCTCTTTTATAAACAGGTTTCAGGAGGTCGAGATACTTGATGATCGCTTTCGGCCTCATATCAAAATGCTCATTAATGATCTTTGCAATCTTGTCCGGAGGGATCTTCGAAGTTCTCGAGGTATCAATCATGACGGAAACCGGTTGTGCCCTCCCGATGGTGTAAGCCATTTGAACCTCGCATTTCTCTGCCAGGCCAGCGGCGACCACATTCTTGGCGATATGCCTGGCCATATAAGAAGCGCTCCGGTCCATCTTCGTTGGATCCTTTCCGGAAAAACAGCCTCCTCCGTGACTCCCCACTCCCCCATAGGTGTCGACAATAATTTTTCTTCCTGTCAAACCACAATCGGCTTTCGGCCCTCCGACAACAAAGCGTCCTGTCGTATTGACATAATACTTGGTTTTTTTATCTCGAAGTCTCTCTGGGATGATCTTGAAGATCACCTCTTCGATAATCCCCTCCCTGAGCTTCTTATAGGAAACGCTTTCTGAATGCTGAGCAGCAATGACGACGGAGTCCACACGGGCGGGTTTTCCATTGACATACTGGATGGTTACTTGAGATTTTCCATCGGGTCTCAGAAATTCGAGGATCTTTTTCTTCCTGACCTCGGCTAACCGTCGCGTCAACCGATGGGCAAAGATGATGGGCATGGGCATCAACTCCGGTGTCTCATCGCAGGCATAGCCGAACATCAACCCTTGATCTCCAGCTCCCTGCTCATGATCTTTTTTTTCATCTACCCCCTGTTTGATATCGGAGGACTGCTCATCAATGGAGGTAATTACCGCACAGGTCTCCCAATCAAAACCCATCGCCGAGTCATTGTATCCGATCTCTTTGATCGTCTCCCGAACAATGGAGGGCATATGGACATAGCAGGAAGTGGTAATCTCTCCTGCAATAATGGCCATTCCTGTCGTCACCATCGTTTCACAGGCAACTCGGGCATTTGTGTCCTGAGCGATGATGGCATCCAGGATGGCATCCGAAATTTGATCTGCCACCTTATCGGGATGACCTTCGGTGACCGATTCTGAGGTGAATAAAAAGTCTGTCATGGCCATGAAATTACTCCTCCTTTTCTTTCCTCCCCCTCTCCCCTCCCTGAGGAAAGAAGGGGGGTGAGGGTTTAGACTTTGATTTCTTCCGGATAGCCTTCAATAAAATCATCCGGGAATCGTTTTACCATCCAGTTTCGTACAAAATGTTCAATCTCTGAGGCGGTTGGAAGTTGGAACAATTCTTCGACAAGCAACCGGGTCTCTTCAAATCGAGATTTCCGGAGCACTTTCTTCACTTTGGGGATGGAAATGGGGTTCATGCTGAATTCATCCAAACCCATGCCTAAGAGGATCAAGGCATAGACTGGTTCTGCGGCCATCTCCCCACAGATGGCAACCGAAATTCCGGCTTGATGGGCTGATTGGACCACCCCTTGAATAATCCTCAGAATGGCAGGATGGAGGGGTTCATAGAGATAGGAAACATGCTCATTGATCCGGTCAACGGCGAGGGCATATTGAATCAAATCGTTCGTCCCGATACTAAAGAAATCCACCTCCCGGGCCAGGAGATCGGCTATCACTGAGGCAGATGGAATTTCGATCATCGCTCCGACCTCGATTTGCTGATCAAATGGAATTTTCGCTTTCATTAAACCCTTCTTCACCTCTTCTAAGATGGCCTTTGTCTGCAATATCTCTTCCACTCCTGAAATCATCGGTAAAAGGATCCGCAGCTTTCCATGGACGCTCGCTCGCAAAATCCCTCTGAGTTGAGTTTTAAAAATACCGGTCTCCTTCATGCTGAAACGGATCGCCCTCAACCCCAAGGCCGGGTTCATCTCATTATTCTTCGAATAATCAGGAAGAAATTTGTCGCCACCGATGTCTAACGTGCGGATGGTGGCTGCGGCAGGGGAAATGCTTTCTGCCAGACGCCGATAGACTTGGAAATGTTCTTCTTCCGTCGGAAGGTCTTTCCGATTCAGATACAGAATCTCCGTGCGATAAAGTCCGATCCCTTCTGCGCCATGCATCTTGGCAGAGGGGACCTCCTCTATCATCTCAATATTGGCTTGAAGACGGACACGAACTCCATCCCGTGTTTCAGCCGGCAAAAAGGCGTACTTCAGGATTTCTTTCTTGAAGGATTTGATCCGACGTTTCCGTTCGATAAAGGATTGGTAGACCTCTTCGGTGGGATTGATGACGACCTCTCCTGTTTCCCCATCAATGATCAACATATCCCCCCCATTGATGAGGGAGGTCGCCACCTCCAGCCCCACCACGGCCGGGATGCCAAGAGATCGGGAGAGAATAGCTGTATGGGAAACTTTTCCGCCAATATCCGTGATGAAGCCAGCCACATGATCCAGGTCTATCTGGAGGGTATCGGCCGGAGAGAGGTCATGCGCGACGATAATCACTTTGCCTTTGATTTTGGTGATATCGTCATGTTTTTTTCCCAAGAGGTTTCGGAAGATTCTGGCTGACACATAATGAAGATCGCTCCGCCTTTCCCTTAAATATTCATCTTCGATGGCCTTGAAGGCCGTGTCCAACTTCTCCAAAGTGAGGTCCAGAGCCCATTCTGCATTCACCTCTTTTTTCCGGATCGTATCCATGGTGTCTTGAATCAGCATTTCATCGTTGAGGATCATCACATGGACATCCAGGATAAAAGAATGTTTACGCACTTGTGGGTCCAAAATTTTTTCTTTAATCTCCGTCAACTGGTCCATCGACTCTTGAATCGCATTGAGGAACCGTTTGACTTCCACTTCGACCTG
>DCUS01000181.1:32827-44277 GCA_002327885.1 Syntrophaceae bacterium UBA2208 | reverse complement strand
CCCCAAGGCCTTCAACGCTTGGACCGAGTCTCTTCCCTCTGTTTTCAACGTAATTTTTGACCCCTTTGAGGCCGCTAACATCAGAATTCCCATAATGGATTTCCCATTGACCTCCAAACCATCCTTCTCGATGATAACCTCTGAAACAAAACGGTTGGCTGTTTTAACCAAAAGAGCCGCCGCCCGCGCATGGAGTCCTAACCGATTTCGAATGGTAAAGGTCTGTATTTCCATTCCGACGCTTAAATTTCCAAATCCCTTTCAACGATCTATGATGGATTCTTCTTCTTATCCACCCTTTTTTTTAACACCTCGCTGGCCAGGTTGATATTCCTCTGACCATAATCTGTGATGAAAGCGGCCAGGGCTTCCAGTCCCATATCATTCTGATAGGTCGCTAATTTCAAAAGCATGGGGAGGTTGACCCCCGTGATGACTTCGATCCTCCTCTCCTCCAAAAAGGAGAGACTGATATTGGATGGAGTCCCTCCGTACATATCCGTCAGGATGAGCACCCCTTGCCCGCCATCCACTTTCCGAATGGCTGCGATGATCTTTTCCCGTATCTCTTCGGAACTTTCCTTCGGATCGATGGAAACAGGTTGAAACTGTTTCAACTCCTCCCCCACCACTAACCGAGCCGCAGAGATCATCTCCTCGGCCAAGTGGCAATGTGTCACCACAACAACCCCCACCATCTCTTTTTTCATCCCTTCTCCGCATCGCGGTGTTTAACTGACAGAAAGATTCCTCTCTTTGCCAATTCGTCTCGCAGCACCTCTGCCAATCGGTTTACAATGACAATGGATCGATGTCTCCCGCCGGTACACCCCACGGCAATGGTCAAATGGGTTCTTCTCTCCCGTTCATAGAGAGGGAGAAGAAAACGAATGAATTCTTGAACATGTTGCAGAAAGGCTTTGGTCTCTTCAAACTGGAGGACATATTCCGCAACCCTTAAATGATCCCCTTTCAATCGCTTCAGCTCCTCAACAAAATAAGGATTGGGTAAAAACCGGACATCCATCAAAAGGTCTGCCTCAAAAGGAATGCCAAAACTATATCCGAAGGAAAGGAGAGCGACCGTCATGTGGCTTGAACCCCGATCCTCCTGAGCATATTGTTGGATTTTCTCCTTCAGTTGATGGACATTTAACTGGGACGTATCAATCACTTGATTGGCCATATCTCGAATCCCTTGAAGTCGTTCTCGTTCCAAACGGAGCCCCTCTCGAATAGACCCACCCACGGCTAAAGGATGCTGCCGGCGAGTTTCGCTGAAACGCCTCATCAAAACCGGATCGGAGGACTCCAAGAAGAGGATTTCGATCGGACACCCATCTCGTTTCAGTTGTTGAATAATCTCTCTCGAATCCTTTAAAAAACCTTTTTCCTCTTCCGCCTCCCCAAACTCAACGGGAGAAGGATAGGAGGCTTCTCCCCGGATGTCCTCTACCACAGCCACCTTGGAGATCTTTCCCCCTGATTGCTCAAAAAGTTCGATGAATTTAGGTAAAAGGAGGATGGGAAGGTTATCGACGCAATAAAATCCAATATCCTCTAACGCCTTAATGGCCGTTGTTTTCCCCGACCCAGAAAGTCCGCTGATGAGAATCACCCGTATGTTCTTCACTCCACTTCGCCCTCAATCTCAACTGTAGTTCCCCCTCTTTCTTCCATTTTATGAAGAAGTTTTTTCTCAAACTCCAGTGCCGAATCATACCCCATCACTTTCAAAAGGTGATTTCGGACAGCGACTTCGATGATCGTTGTCAAATTCCGAGCCGGTGTGACAGGGATTCTCAGCATGGGAAGTTCGACACCCAGGATGGAAAATTTCTCTTCCTCAAAACCCAAACGGTCATATTCCCGGTGAGCATCCCATTCCATCAATTCCAAAATGAGTTCAATCTTCTTCCGTTCACGGATGGCCTCCACACCGAAAAGGCTACGAATGTTGATGATTCCCAATCCCCGGATCTCCATATGGTGCTGGATGACTTCGAAACCACTTCCGAACACAAATGAAGGAGATCGTTTCTGAATATGAACCATATCGTCCGCCACCAACCGATGTCCCCGAAGAATAAGATCTAATGCGCATTCGCTTTTTCCGATCCCGCTCTTCCCGAGGAGGAGGACGCCCACACCAAAAACATCCATGAGCACACCATGAAGGCTACTGGTCGAAGCGAGTTTCTCTTCTAAGAATTTCGTGATCTTCTCAATAAAATCGAAGGACCGAAGATTGGTCCGAAACACGGGAATTCCCTTTTCGTCGCCTTCTCGAAGAAGGAGTTCAGGGACTTCCAACCCCCGAGTGATCACTAAACAAGACAATGGAAGACTACAGATTTGGCGGACCACCTTCTCTTGCGTTTCCGGAATCAGCGTTTTAAAATAGGCCATTTCCGTATTGCCGATGATTTGAAGGCGTTCCGGATTCACGAATTGGGTAAAACCGGTCAGCGCCAACCCCATCTTTTGGACTTGGGAATGGGTGATTTTTTTCCTAAGCCCTTTTCGCCCGGCCATCAGGGTCAGTCCCAGATGATGTTCCTGACTCTGCTCTAATTCCTGTACGATGAGGTGATTCATCGTTTAATATTTCTCGTCCTCCTCGGAAATAACTTTGAAAAGTTCCTGACGGGAGGGAGCCCCGATCAATCTCTTTTTAAAAGAAGGCTCTTTCAAAAGCGTGACAATACGACTCAGAAGTTTCAGATTATCCACTGCCGAATTTTCTGGGGCTATGACCAAAAAGAAAAGCTGGCTGGGTTTTCGATCAATGGAATCAAAATCCACTCCCTTAACCGAACGGCCAAAAGAGATGAAAAAATTTTTTATCTTTTTCAATCGACCGTGAGGGATAGCAATGCCCTCTCCAATTCCCGTCGATCCAAGTTTCTCCCGGTCGAGAAGAACTTGGAGCAACTCGTCCACAGAGGCAGCCTTGCAGGGACTCACCAGAACACCGGCCAACTCTCTTAGAATGGAGGCCTTATCCACGCCCTGCAGGTTCGCCATCACCCTTTCCTCATCCAGATAATCCATGATCTTCATCATTGCCTCTGGAGCGATTTCCTACTTGGAATGAGGCTCCACCCACTCAAACCCTCCGTCTTTGGATCGAGTGACTACATTCATCTGCCCAGAATCCGAATTCATAAATATCAAAAATTCTTTTTTCGAAAAACTCAATTGAGAAATAGCCTCCTCAAGAGACATGGGCTTGGCGAGAATAGACTTTCTCCGGATCAGGGCGAGAGGCCCCTCCTCTTCTTTCTCCTCACGGGTCTCTTCCCCTCCTTGGAGGGATGTCTTTAAGGATGCAGGATTAGACCTTTTCCGCCTGACCTTGTCCCTCCGTTCGCGGATCTGACGTTCCATCTTCTCCACACTCTGATCGATGGCGGCATAGAGATCGCTGTCTCTCCCCTGGCTATTGAAAGCTCCCCCATTCCCAACGATAGTCACTTCTGCAATATGCCGGAATTTCTCTGCCGCCAGAACGACGTGGACCTCCCTTGGGTTCTCAATATATTTTTGTAACTTTTCCACCTTCTCTTTGACATAAGCCTTGACCCCTTCATCGGTCTCCATATGTCGGAATGTCACCGCCACCTGCATGAATCATCTCCTTTTCTAAGTTAAATGGATTTTCCGCTATGCCAAGACAAATAGCTTATTCAATTAAACAATCTTTCTCCGCTCGTTCGAGGAAAGAATTTTCATCATCTCACGATACTTCGAAACTGTTCTGCGGGCGATACGGATGTTCATCTCCTGGAGGATCTGAACGAGCCTCTCATCGCTATAAGGTTTTCTCGGGTCCTCTTTGGCAATGATCTCCCGAACAAGATTCTTGACGCTTTCCGAAGCCATGGTCTCCCCTTGGGTCGAGGTGATCCCCGCGTTGAAGAAGAATTTTAATTCATAAATTCCCTGAGGAGTATGGACATATTTGTTGTGGGTAACTCGGCTGATGGTAGATTCGTGCATCTGGATATCCTCCGCCACATCACGCAGGACCAAGGGTTTCAGAAACTGGATTCCCTTATCTAAAAATTCTCTTTGAAATTTTATGATGCTTTTCGTCACTTTGTAAATGGTCCTTTGGCGTTGATGAATACTGCGAATCAGCCAGAGAGCGGATCGAATCTTATCCTGAATATACCTTCGATCCCCTTCGGGGGTGAAATGACTCCCGTTGAGAATATCTCGATAAAGGGAAGTGACCCTGAGTCTTGGGACCCCTTCATCATTGAGATAGATGACATAATCTCCCTCGACCTTATAAACATAAACATCCGGGATGATTTCTTGGATCACCTCCCCTCCAAAGGCCCTTCCGGGCTTGGGGTCCAATTTTGAAATGAGATGAGCGGAGCGATTCACTCGTTCCAGAGACACCCCTAACCGTTTGGCAATCGCCGGAAAATTTCTATTTTTCAATAGAGAGAGGTGCTCGGAAACAATCCTTTCTGCGAGAGTGTCCCGTGGGGTGATCTGCCCCAGTTGGATGAGGAGACATTCTTTCAAATCTCGTGCAGCGATTCCCACCGGGTCGAATTGCTGGATTTTCCCCAAAACTCTCTCCACTTTCTCTGAGGGAAGATTGGTCTCCGAACAAATATCCTCCAAAGAGATCTTCAGATATCCATCTTCATCCAGGTTCCCAATGATCCATTTGCCCACTTCCTGCTCTTCTTCTGTCAAACGTGAGAGCTGGAGTTGCCATTGAAGATGATCCACAAGCGTGGTTCTCTTGGCGAGAAAATTTTCGAAAGAAGGTCTCTCATCCCCATCCTCGTAGGATTGCCTTTGAAAGGGAATGAGGTTGCTATTTTCTAAATAGTTTTCCCAATCAAATTCATCTGTCCCTTCCCCATTTCCCTGTACCTCCGGGGTACGCTCGGGTTCCGTTGGAGTTTCGATCTCCTCACGTTCGGGTGCAGTGGCTTCACCTTCTGCAAGCTCTTTCTCCTCTTCCACCTCTTCCAGAAGGGGGTTCTCCTTCATCTCCTGACTGATCATATCGACCAGCTCAAGGCGTGTTAATTGGAGAAGCCGAATCGCCTGCTGAAGCTGCGGTGTGATGACCAATTGTTGAATTTGTTTGGGCGATTGTTTGAGCTCTAAAACCATCTCATTCCCATCATCTCCCCTGCACGGGGGGATTCACTTCCTTTTTTTCTTCCTCTTTGATACGGCGTTTTCCTCCTAACTCGAACTCCTCTCCCAGATAGATCTTTCTTGCTTTCTGGCTTTGAGCGATCTTTTCAGGAGACCCCTCTTCCAAGATTTGTCCTTCATTGAGGATGTAAGCCCGGTCACACACTCCTAACGTCTCTCGAACATTATGGTCTGTAATTATAATTCCAATCCCCTTTGATTTCAATTGACGGATAATCGCCTGAATATCCAATACGGCGATGGGGTCAATTCCCGAAAAGGGTTCGTCTAAAAGAATGAAAGAAGGGGAAAGCACCAGGGCTCGAGTAATTTCCACCCGCCTCCGCTCTCCTCCGGACAAAACATAGGCCTTTTGTTTTCGCAGCGAGGAAAGCCCCAGCTCACTCAAAAGTTTCTCCAATCGCGCTTTCCGTTCTTCTCTGGAAAGAGGGAGGGTCTCCAAAATCGCCATGAGATTTTCTTCTGCCGTCAGCTTTCTAAAAACCGATGGCTCTTGAGGGAGATATCCAATCCCCTTTCTCGCTCTCAGGTACATCGGAAGGGAGGTGATCGCTTCGTCATTAAGATATATCTCCCCGCTATTCGGCTGATACAACCCGACGATCATATAAAAGATAGTCGTCTTCCCTGCACCATTGGGACCCAACAATCCAACCACTTCCCCCCCTTGGACCTCAATGCTCACCGAATCCACCACTTTCTTATGACGAAAGGACTTGCTTAAGTTCTCACATAAAAGGTGCGACATCTTTATTCCTTCAATGAAGCGTTATGAATAATGAGTTTAGAATTTGAACGCTTCATTCTCAACTCTTAACTCTAACCTATTTTTTCTTTCCTTCTTTCGATTTATTCTCTTCCCCTTCCTCTTTGGGCGGGGGGGTAATGCTGGTACTGACCCGACTCCCCTTTCCTCCTTCCACGACACTTCTCTCTTCATCCACATAGAATGTGATCCGCTCACCTCGGATCACATTTGCCCCCTCACGAACCACTGCCTCGCCGTCCAGAATTACTTTATTTTTATCCTGATCGAATGTAGCCTTTTGGCCGGTGGCCCTGCGATCCAATTGTACCACCTTGACATTTCCGACGGCGACGATCTCCTTCAGCTTTTTTGTATTGGGGTCATAGAGAATGGTTAAAGTGTTGGCGTAGAGCGTAATGTCTTCTTGTTTGGCAATCACATTCCCTTTAAAAATGACGGTGTTCGTCTTCTGATCTGCTTCAACGGTGTCAGAGGTGATATCAATGGGAGCGCGGCTGGCGGTAAACCCAAAATTTCTTTCCGTCTTGAGCCCTTTGTCTCCAGTTTTCCCAGTATCCTTTTTCTCCTGAGCTTCCGCAGGAATAGAAAAAAGAAAAAGCGAGAACAGCATGGCAAGAAGTCTCATTCCCCGATATCGGTTCATACCTCTCCTCTCCCTTTCCATTGAGTTTTGGCTTGGCTGAGAATCTTAAAGGTCTTGTTTTCTATATTGACCAACATCCCCTTGCCGGTCAGGCGAATCTGTTCCCCCTCAATCTCTACGGGGTCGGGAGTGCTCACAATCTTTTCCAAATGGCGGTAAGCAACCGAATGAGTTTTTAACTCATATCCGTCGCTCGACGTAAGCACCACATCGCCCACCAAATCCACATTTTTTGAATCCTGATGAACTTTCCCCTGTTTTCCGGTGAGGAAGAAGGTTCTCCCTTCTTTTGCATAAAACGTAACCTTGATATCCTCGAGGACCATGATGTTCTGATCCTGATACTGCTGAACAGATTTCGCTTCCAGCTCCCAAGTCTTCTGACCGTGTTTATCCTCAACAAATCGAATCTTTTCTAACCGCATATCAGCGCCCCCGGTCGAAATCTTCGGAAGATTCTCCTCTGCTTCCGAGGCCCTTCTCGCGTGCAGGTTCCACCAGAGGGTAACGAGGACGATCCCGCCAATTAACACCATCGATAACAAAATGGCTATCTTGACCTTTTTCATCATGACAAGTCGATACCGCCCTTCCACAAAGCTTACCCCGTTGTTGCGTCAAACTCGGCGTCTGGATTCATCAAACCCTTATTTTATGGAAGCAACCATTTGATTCGATCGCTTCCTTATGCAACAACAGGATTTAGACAACTCCTGCCTTCAGGAGATCATGAAGGTGGATAATTCCCACCGGGACCTTCTCGCCTACTTTATTGAAGACAAAGAGGGACGTAATCGAATACTCCTCCATCCTCTGTACTGCTTTTGCAGCCAAGGCATCCTTTTCGATCCACTTGGGATTTTTCGTCATCACTTCCGACGCCTCTCGATCGAAGAGGTCGCTAAATTTTTCCAAAGCACGCCTCAGATCCCCATCGGTAATCACACCCACCAGATGTCCCCCTGCGTTACTGACGCCAGTCACCCCTAATCGTTTTGAGGTGATTTCAAAAATTGCATCCTTCATCAATGTCTTCTCCGATATCATCGGAAAAGCCTTTCCAACATGCATCAAGTCTTCCACTTTCAGGAGAAGCCTCTTCCCTAAAGTTCCACCCGGGTGGAGGATGGCAAAATCTTCTTTCTTGAAATTCTTCTTTCCCATGAGCGCGACGGCTAAAGCATCTCCCATCGCGAGGGTCGCCGTGGTGCTGGCCGTGGGAGCCAACCCCAATGGACAGGCTTCTTCTTTGACGCGAATATCAAGGTGGACATCTCCAGCCTTCGCCAGAGTGGATATTGCATTTCCTGTCAGGGTGATAAATCGATTTCCATACCGTTTGATGAGAGGCAGGACCTCTAAAAGCTCTCGAGTCTCTCCACTATTGGAGATGGCGATGATCACATCCTCTTTTGCCAACATTCCAAAATCTCCATTGACCCCTTCGGCAGGGTGAAGGAAAAAAGCTGGAGTCCCGGTGCTGGAAAAGGTGGAGGCAATCTTTCGCCCCACCAGCCCTGATTTCCCCATTCCCATCAGCACGACTTTCCCTTTACATTGATAAAGCAACTCGACGGCTTGCGAGAAATTCTCATCCACCCGTTCAGCCAAATCGAGGAGGGATTGGGCCTCCAGTCTCAATACCCGCCTGGCCTCGTCTAAAATATCCAATTCCGTTGGTCTCCTCTCTTGCAAGCGTTACTATAGAATAAAAGATTTTGAGGCTATGCGCTAATCGTTTGGCCATCTTTTTTCAACTTTGCATTTTTAACTCTTCCCATCATCTTTGATCCTCTCCCTCGTCGAAGAGAGGCCTTGATGAACTCCCTGAAAAGGGGATGGGGGTCCATGGGTTTCGATTTAAATTCTGGATGAAACTGGCATCCCAAAAACCAGGGATGGCTTTCCAGCTCAACGATCTCGATCAGCTCCTTATCTGGAGAAACGCCACTAAATACCAACCCTGCCTTTCCTAAACTGTCGATATAGGCGTTATTAAATTCATAACGATGGCGGTGCCGCTCATTAATCATTTTTTTATTATAGGCTTCCAGGGCTAAACTTCCTTCTTCGAGCCGACAGGGATAAGCGCCGAGCCTCATCGTTCCCCCTTTTGGCGTCTCCGAGGTCCGCTTTTGCGCCATTTGATTGCGATCCGTCCACTCTTCTAACAGATAAATCACAGGATAAGGAGTATGGGGATCGAATTCAGTGCTGTGGGCTCCCTTCAAACCCGCACAGTGTCTCGCAATCTCAATCACCGCGCATTGCATCCCCAGGCAGATCCCAAAGTATGGAATCCTTTTTTCTCTCGCATATTGAATCGCTTTGATCTTGCCTTCGATCCCTCTCGAACCAAATCCTCCTGGAACGAGGATGCCATTAACCTCTTTGAGAAAATGTCCCGGCCCTTCCTGATCCACTTGCTCTGAATCCACATATTTCAGGTGGACTCGTGTATCATTGGCAATCCCTCCATGGATCAAGGCCTCGGTGAGACTTTTGTACGATTCGATGAGGCTCACATATTTCCCGACCACCGCGATCGTCGTTTCGAAGTGGGGGTGTTTGATTTTTTTAATGACCCGCTCCCAACCTTTTAAATTGGGCCGTCCTGTCCAGATGTTCAGCTTCTCAACAATCTTTTCATCCAGCCCTTCCTGATGAAAGGTCAGGGGGACTTCATAGACCGTCTCCACATTTTTGGCGGTTATCACCGCCTCTTTCTCCACATTACAGAAGAGGGCGATTTTTGCTTTAATATCCGGAGAGAGCAACCGGTCGGTTCGGCAGAGAAGAATATCGGGCTGGATCCCGATCTCACGTAGTTCCTTCACGCTATGTTGAGTCGGCTTGGTCTTCAACTCCCCAGCCGTTTGGATGTAAGGCACCAGGGTGAGGTGAATGTAGAGCGTGTTTTCCCTTCCCATATCTCCCCGAATTTGCCGAATGGCTTCTAAAAAGGGAAGGCTTTCTATATCGCCGACGGTTCCACCCACCTCGACGATCACAATGTCCACATCCTGGGCGAGATCCAAAACCTTCGATTTGATCTCATCCGTGATATGAGGGATCACCTGAACCGTGTTGCCTAAGTAGTCCCCTCTTCTCTCTTTGGAAATTACCGAATCATAGATCTGTCCGGTGGTAAAATTATTCTTCTTCGATGTCTTGACATTAGAGTAGCGTTCGTAGTGCCCTAAATCAAGATCTGCCTCTGCTCCGTCATCGGTCACATACACTTCTCCATGTTGGAAAGGATTCATGGTCCCTGGATCGACATTGATGTAAGGATCGAACTTGAGAAAATTGACTTTCAACCCTCTCAGTTCCAAAAGGGTCCCAATCGATGACGAAGCTAATCCTTTGCCCAGAGAGGAAACTACGCCCCCTGTCATAAAAATATATTTCGTCCTTGTATTCGACAAAAAAAACCTCCTTTTTCCTCAACACGAAGCGCAGGAATTCAAAAATCTCTCAATCAGTTCAAATCCTTTCTCAAATGAAATACCTGATAAACCTGCTGAAACTTCATCAAATGTTTTTCCATGGCCAGGCCTGTCCCTCGCCTCATTGGAATAAATAAGATAGGGAACGGGATCGGCAGTATGCGTTCTGACAGAAAGAGGGGTGGGGTGATCGGGGAGGATCAATATTTTATATCTATCAAAATCCTTCATTCCCTTTAAAATGGCTCCCACAATCTTTTGGTCAAAGGCCTCGATGGCATTGATCTTTAATTGGAGGTCTCCCATATGACCTGCTTCATCAGGGGCTTCCACATGGACATAGACAAAATCTTTTTCTCTCAAACCCTTCAGGGCATACTGAGCCTTACCATCATAATTTGTATCAAAGTATCCTGTGATCCCGGGCACCTCCAGTACTTCCAACCCGGCTAAGATCCCAATCCCCTTGATCAAGTGGACGGCTGAAATCACAAACCCATCCATCCCGAATCTCTCCTTCAGTGTAATCATCCGGGGAGACCGCCCCTGCCCCCATAACCAGATTGAGTTGGCAGGAAGAAGCCCCTTCTCCTCACGAGCAACATTCACAGGGTGATCTTTGAGGAGTCCCTGGGACTGGGTCATCAAGGCGCCAATGGGGTCTTTTATCCGTGGAAGAAAAGCCGTTATTTCCTTACCAATGATGTCATGAGGAGGGGTCAGTTCAAGCTTTTCAAGATTTAAATATTTAGCTGCTCCATTCTTCAAAACCATCAAATGACGATAGCTTACACCTGGAAAAAATTGAATTCCCTTTGTTCCGATCTTTTTGTTCAAATCACGGATGATCTCCGTTGCCTCCTCATTTTTAATATGCCCGGCGGAAAAATCTTCCATCACGATATTATCCCGATCGAATCTTAAGGTAACTAAATTACATCGGAAAGCGATATCGTTATCAGAGAGTTGAACCCCCAGGCTGGCGGCTTCCAGAGGGCCTCTTCCTGTGTAATAACGAACAGGATCATAACCAAAAATGGAAAGGTTGGCGATCTCGCTCCCTGGATTGAACCCGTTTGGAATCGTCCTGACCAAACCGATCTCCCCCTGCTCTGCCATAAAATCCATATGGGGGGTCCTGGCCACCATCAATGGAGTCTTTCCCCCAAGGCTTTGAACCGGTAAGTCCGCCATTCCATCCCCAACAATAATTATATATTTCATCTTTTCAGGCATTGCTTAACAACCTCGAAAGTCCTAAATATACCAAAAACTTACAAATGTCAAATGAAAAGCAAAAATTGAAAGCAAAAGACATGCCAATTTCTTATGATAGGGAAGCCAGTTGGATTTAATCTGTAGATTAAGAGGCCTGTTTGGGTTTAGGATGAAG
>DCUS01000181.1:0-32811 GCA_002327885.1 Syntrophaceae bacterium UBA2208 | reverse complement strand
TGGCCGGTGATTGTCAATACCAATACATCCCCTTTTTTGAAGAAACCTTTTTTGTCAAGTTTGATCACACCCGCGAGAGATGCGGCAGAAGCCGGTTCGCAGAAGATCCCCTCCAGACCTGCCATCAATCGATAGGCCTCCAATATCTCATCATCGCTCACCATATCGATCAATCCACCGGACTCTTCCCGAGCGGCTCCCGCCTGTTTCCAACTGGCAGGATTTCCAATCCGGATGGCCGTGGCAATAGTTTCAGGTCGTTCAATAATTTTTCCTCTTACAATGGGCGCTGCCCCTTCTGCCTGAAATCCAAGCATTTTGGGAAGTGTCTCTACCCTTCCTTTTTCCCAATACTCTTTGTATCCTTTCCAGTAAGCCGTGATGTTCCCTGCATTGCCGACAGGAAGACAATGATAAGTAGGAGCGAACCCCAGGTGGTCAATGATCTCGAAGGAAGCCGTCTTCTGACCCTCAATCCGGTAAGGGTTGAGGGAGTTGACGAGAGTGACAGGCTCCGTCTCTGAAATTTCTCTCACGATTTGAAGGGCTTCATCGAAGTTCCCTTCAATCTGAAGGACCTGAGCCCCATGAGCCATGGCCTGAGATAACTTGCCGAGGGCGATCTTTCCTTCAGGGATGAGGACAAGGGCTTTTATCCCGGCTCGGGATGCATAGGCGGCTGCGGAAGCAGAGGTGTTTCCTGTCGAAGCGCAGATGACCGCCTTGGAACCCATTTCCTTCGCCATGGAAACAGCAACGGTCATTCCTCGATCTTTGAATGAACCCGTTGGGTTAAGACCTTCGTATTTAAAATAGAGGTCCATCCCCGAAGTCATTTCATTCTTGATTCGGGAAGAAGGAATGAGCGGAGTATTCCCTTCAAGAAGGGTAATAATGGACTCCTCTTTTCTTACAGGCAATAAATCCCAATACTCTCTAATCACCCCACGCCACATCATTTACCCCCAATTTCAGATTTCAGATTTTAGATTTCAGATTTAAATTGAATTTTTCAATCTGCAATCTGCGATCTGCAATTTGAAATTTCGTTACTCCAATTCATTTTCCACTCGGATGAACATCGTCTTCCCTAAAATCACTCCCAGCCGGTCAATTTCCTTCAAGGCCCGATGGACATTCTTTTGCTTGGCCTCGTGGGTCATCATGACAATGGGGACCGCCCCGTTGATCTGCCTTCCCTTCTGGATGACGGCAGAAATGCTGATATCATTTTTCCCAAGAATCCCTGAAATTTTTGAAAGCACTCTTGGCCGATCCAATGCTGAAAATCTCATATAGAAAGGCATCACAACATCATCCATCTTCTTAAGAGGAATTTTCTCTATGGCTGATTCTTGAAAAGAAAGAAGCGGCACCCGATGCCCGGAAACTTGAGTCAGGACATTCCTCCCCAGCTCCACCAGGTCGCTCACGACCGCACTGCCGGTGGGCATTTGTCCGGCGCCCTGTCCATAAAAGAGTGTGGGGCCAACTGCATCGCCTTTAATATAAATGGCATTAAAAACTCCTTCGACCGTAGAGAGGAGGTGGCTTTCCGGAATCAGGGTAGGATGGACCCGCGCCTCTATTTTTCCTTTGTCAATTTTGGCGATGGCCAGGAGTTTAATGCGATACCCAAATTCTCGACCGAATTGAATATCCAGTGGCGTGATTTCAGAGATCCCTCCAATAAAAATCTCTTTAAATTGAAAAGGAGTTCCAAAGGCCAGGCGGACAAGAATGGCCAGCTTGTGGGCGGCATCGATCCCCTCGATATCATAAGTGGGATCCGCCTCTGCATATCCTTTTTCTTGTGCCTCCTTTAAAACTTCTTTGAAGTTTCTCCCTTCATCAGTCATCTTGGAAAGGATGTAGTTCGAGGTTCCGTTCAGAATTCCGAAAATCGAATGGATTCGGTTGGCGACCAGGCCCTCTTTGATCGACCGAATGAGGGGAATGCCGCCGCCCACCGAGGCTTCGAAGTTTACATTCACACCAAAACGATGGGCCTCTCTGAAAATCTCATCTCCGTGAAGGGCGAGAAGGGCTTTGTTTGCTGTCACAATATGCTTTCTATTTCGAATTGCTTCCAGGATAAAAGTTTTGGCGGGCTCAATGCCTCCCATCAACTCCATCACCATATCAATGTCAGGGTCCTGGATCACATCCTCCGCTCTCCGAGTGAGGACTCCCGGTTTCAATTTCACACCGCGATCGGTCTCTAAATCAATGTCAGCAATTCTCTTTAGCGTAAGCTTGGCGCCCATGCGCTTCTCGATCAGCTTGGAATTTTTTTGAAGAATTCTTCCAACACCCGAACCCACTGTCCCGAACCCAATCAAACCAACTTTGATCTCTTTCATCTTTTTTTGTTTCCTCATGACCCTTTTTTCAATACTTTCTGGATTCCTTTGACCGCTTGCTTGATCCGCGCCTCATTTTCCACTAATGCAAATCGAACGAACCCCTCTCCATACTCACCAAAACCGATTCCTGGAGAGACAGCGACCTTCCCTTCTCTTAATAAATGCTTTGAAAAGTCAATCGAACCCATTTTTTTGAACGGTGGGGGAATCTCCGCCCAAACGAACATCGTCCCTTTTGGTTTTTCAATCTCCCAACCCACTCTTTTCAATCCCTGGACGAGTACATCCCTCCTTTTCCGATATTCCTCCACGGTTTGATGGACACAATCCTGAGCTTCATTGAGCGCAATGATCCCGGCGATCTGAACCGGTTGGAAAACTCCGTAATCAAAATAGCTCTTCAACCTTGCTAAAGCCGCCAGCATCTCGGCATTCCCTACTGCAAAACCTACCCGCCAGCCGGCCATATTATAGCTCTTGGAAAGGGAGTAGAACTCCACTCCCACCTCTTTTGCCCCTTTGACCTGAAGGAGGCTAGGAGCCTTATATCCATCGAACACGATATCCCCATAAGCTAAATCGTGAACGATCATCAACCGATGTTCTTTTGCAAAATCCACCAGATCTTCAAAAAAATTAAGATCCACCACCATGGTGGTTGGATTGTGCGGAAAACTCAAAATGATCATCCTGGGGTGAGGCCAAGTCTGTTTGGTAGCGGTCAATAACCGCTGGAAGAAATCGCCCTCCCCCACCAAAGGGACGGTACGCAGGTCTCCTCCCGCAATGACCACCGAATAGGCATGGATGGGATAGGTTGGATCAGGAACGAGGACAACATCTCCGGGGCCAAGAGTCGCTAAAACGAGATGTCCAAGTCCTTCTTTGGCACCGATGGTGACCACGCTCTCTGTTTCTGGATCCAGCTCAACATCATACCGTTTTTGATACCAGTCAGTGATTGCACATCTCAGTTTATAAATTCCTTTGGATGCGGAGTACCTATGATTTCTCGGATTTTTTACAGACTCGATCATCTTTTGAACGATATGCTTGGGCGTCGGCAAATCAGGGTTTCCCATCCCCAGATCAATGATATCCTCCCCCCTTCGTCTTGCCTCCATCTTGAGCTGATTGACGATGCCGAAAATATAGGGGGGAAGTCTCTGCATCCGATGAAATCCCGCGCCCTCAGGATGAAACATTTTCATACCTTTTTCCCCTTGGAATGGATTATTCAATGATTACGGTTAACATAATATTTCCCTATTTTCAAATGCTTTTGTCATGAACCTTACACGGTTCAAGGGTTCATCCGATGGTGGCCAGTTCCATTCTTCCTTTCCACCGCTTGACCAACACCTCTTTTAATCCCGCGTGAGAAGGTTGACTCAGTTCCGGGTCTTCTTGAACGAGTCGAAAGGCTTCCTTTCTCGCCTCAATCAAAATTGGCGTATGCCGTATGATATACGCGACTCTGAAATCGGGTAACCCTGATTGCCGGATTCCAAAAAATTCTCCGGGCCCTCTAAGTTTCAAATCCTCTTCAGCAATCTGAAATCCATCGGTCGTTTTCTCCATGGCCCGAAGCCGAACCTTTGCCTCTTCAGAAGACCGGTATTGGGCGAGTAAAATACATCTTGAGGGATAACGTCCTCGGCCAATCCTTCCCCTTAATTGATGGAGTTGAGAGAGGCCGAATCGCTCGGCATGTTCGACCACCATGACCGAGGCATTGGGGATATCAATCCCCACCTCAATCACCGTTGTGGCAACGAGGATTTGAATCTTCCCTTCTTTAAACTCCGTCATAATCGCCTCTTTCTCATCACCTCTCATCCGTCCATGAAGCAGACCAATCCGAAATTGCGGGAAGATATCCTTCTGAAGATGTTCGGCCATTCGGGTGGCATCTTTAAGGTCCAATTTTTCAGACTCCTCTACCAACGGGTAAACGACAAAAACTTGACGCCCCTTCTTCACCTCCTCTTCAACCATTCGATAAACTTTTGCCCTGGCAGACTCAGGGAAAACTTTTGTTTCCACCGGCATCCTGCCCGGGGGCATCTCATCAATGATGGAAACATCAAGATCACCATAAATGGTCATGGCAAGTGTTCTTGGAATGGGAGTTGCGGTCATCACCAAGACATCGGGGTTCCCCCCCTTCTTTTTTAAAAGTCCCCTTTGAACCACACCGAATTTATGCTGCTCATCGATGATGGCGAGGCCCAAGTGATGAAATTCAACGGCCTCCTGGATGACAGCGTGGGTTCCGATCACCAGTTGGACATTCCCATTCCGAATCCCCTGGCAAAGATCTTCCCTTTCTGAACCTTTGACACTGCTGGTCAGAAGAGCCACTTTTACGTTTAAAGGCTCCAGCCATCGATGAAGATTGAGAAAATGTTGTTCTGCCAGAACCTCGGTGGGCGCCATGATGGCAGCCTGATAGCCGCACTCAATCACGTAGAGACAGGTTAAAAGGGCGACAATGGTCTTACCGCTTCCCACGTCTCCCTGAATTAATCTATTCATGGGGTGGGACTTTTCCAAATCCTCCTTGATTTCGGATAAAACCCTCTGCTGAGCAGGCGTTAATTTAAAAGAAAGAAGATTCAATAATTTCTGGGCTAAAATTCCATCCGTTTTGAAAGGGACTCCTGTTTCCAGCGCCACCCCTCTTTTTTTCAACGCCATTCCGAGTTCTAAGAAAAAGAATTCATCAAAGATGATGCGGCGGTGGCCGTCTGATCGCTGAAGATTCAACGTGTCGACGGACTCTCCCTCTGGGGGGAAATGGACTCTTCGGAAGGCCTCTGAAAAATTAATCAAATCCTGGCGTTCCACAATCTCCGGAGGAATCGGACTCGAAAGTTCATCGGCATATCCATCCAGAATCGTCTTCATCAACCTTCTCAATGTCCTCTGATAAAGCCCCTCTGTCTCGGAATAGATGGGAACAATCCGCTTGAAGTTGAGATAATCCTTTTCGATATCCCCGTCCACCACCTCCACATCGGGATGATGAATTTCTTTCTGATAATTAAACCACCTCACTTCTCCTGAGAATATCAATTTGCGACCTTTTTTAAATCGATCCCTGAGATACCTTTCGTTGCCACGAAACCATTTCAATGTGATTGTTCCGCTTCCATCTCCAAGGACTGCTTCAAACACTCTCTTCTTCTTATTTTGATAAAAAGCAATTCCGGAAAGCAGGATCTCACCGAATCCCGTTTCTTTTTTTCCAGCTTTAAGTTCTAAAATCTTCTTCAAATGACTCCGGTCTTCGTAACCTCGCGGGAGAAAGTAGAGGGCATCCTCCACCGTTAGGATTCCTTTTTTCTCAAAGAGCTTAGCCAGTGTGGGACCCACCCCTTTCACATACTGGACCGGGGTGAGAAGACGGTTTCGAAAATGCTGGGGTGGAGAGTGTTGCATCTACTTTTTCTTTCTTTTCCTGGAGGAATCTGGAACAATTTTAATATAAGTCTTTTTACACGAGGGACATTTGATTTCATTCTCTCCCGCTTTCAAATTTAATGAATCATAAGAGACGGGCTGATCGCAATAAGGACAACGATAAGATAATTTCTGCATGATCTGTTCTTCCAATGTATCCTCCTCCTGCTTCTAACCTCTATCCTATGGTCTATCCCCTCTCACCTCAACCATGAAAGGACTATACTAAAAGTCCCTCCAGGAATCAAGGAATTGACCGGACTGGACCTTAACGTTGCATAAAAAGGGAGGCAAGTGTGCTTCTAACCCTTTACAATTGCGGATTATTTTATAGGGTATGGGTAACATGCGATATCCCCTGAGGTGGTCTTTGGATTTTACTTGAAAATCGAGTAGCCAAATGTTTAAAGGTGCCGCTGTAAAGGTTTTCCAGCACACCCACCTCCCTTTTTATGTAATTTTATGCAACTGCGAGGTGGATTTAAATGGTCGAACTTTCCCTGTACTGATCTTACCCTCTAAAGTTAAAGGAGCATAAATAATGAGGTCAGGAAATTATCCCACCCATTGAAATATCCATCCGCCTGGGTTAAATTTAATTTCATTTTCTCCCCATTAAAAATACTGGATCTCCGTGGATCAAGAAACTTCTTTTCCGAAAGTACTAAAAGAATTTGAGACGATCGCTTCCATGGGTTATCGAGAGATACCCTCCACCTTTCCGGAGGACTGCATCCCGATCGGGTTTTTCTGTCCCTATGTACCGGAAGAACTCATCCATGCTGCCGGAGCCCTTCCCTTCCGTCTCATGGGAACACCCATCAAGATGTCCCATGTTCAGTCCCATCTTCCACCGAATTGCTGCCATTTGGTGAAATCCTCCCTTGAAAGTTTACTCCAGGGAGACCTCGATTTTTTAAGGGGGATCATTTTCAGCCATACCTGCGACTCCATGCAAGGGCTTGCGGATATCTGGGCTTTTCAGAAACGCACCCCTCTTCAATTCAATTTAATGATGCCCTCACGTTTAGATTCCAAACATTCTCAATCCTTCTTAAAAGCAGAAATCGAACGGTTCAAGGACTTTCTGGAATCCCATTTGGGAAAAATGTCTCCCCAAAACCTAAAGACCTCCATCCAGCTTTTTAATCGCATCAGAGAACAACTCCAGACCCTCTACGCCCGTGGGCCAGCATGGCATCAACAAATTCCTGGGATGGACTTTGCCCGGATCATTCGAGCCGGAAACCTCATGGATCGCCAGCACTATCTCGAACTTTTGAATGATCTATTGAAGACGCTGCCTGAAAGAACAGAGGGGAATGGCCATCTCGTCCCCGTTTATCTTGCCGGGAATATAACCCATTCCGATTCCTATTTCTCTCTCATCGAAGAGGCGGGCGCCATGGTAATTCAGGATAATCTGTGCAGTGGAACCCGATTTCTCCGTCTCATGACCCAGGAAGATATCGACCCCATCGAAGGTCTCACCCAACGTTATTTCAACTCCTTCTTATGCCCCACTAAGCATCGGGGGCCTTGTGCTCATCAGGAAACCCTTTTAACGGAAGTTGAAAAATCCGGAGCGAAAGGGGTCATTTTCCTCCTTTACAAATATTGCGAAACCCATTTTTTCGACTATCCGGATTTGAAACAGGTTCTTGAATCCAAAGGGATCCCAACCCTGCTTCTCGAAGTGGAAGACCCATCTCATTCCATCGGACAGCTTAAAATTCGGATCCAAGCATTTGTGGAAATGCTTTCCCCCTTCTAAAATAATTTCAGTTTCGAGTTTTGGGTTAAAAAAACCTGATACCCCGGAACCCGAAACACAAAACGATTCACGACTTGGAATAGTAGACTAAGGACAAAAATGGAAGAGGTTAAATCTGAGGGAAATCCTTACCGAAAAATAAACTCCACTGCAGCGTATCGTCGTTTGATGACGGCTTATTATTTTGTGGTGAAGCATCCGAACTGGTTTGGTAAAAAAGTGGCCTGGATCACCAGTGGGGGACCCGTAGAGCCTCTCTATGCCATGGGAGTTCTCCCTTTTTACCCGGAAAATTATGGGGCGATGTGCGGAGCCTCCAGGATGTCAGTCTCCCTTTGTGAAGCCGCTGAGTACAAAGGATACTCCCACGACCTCTGCTCATATGCGCTCACTGATATCGGGTCGTCGTTCACCGGCAAGGGACCTATTGGCAAACTCCCTAAACCAGATTTTCTTGTTTGTGGCAACAACATCTGCGGGACGGTCATCAAATGGTATGAAATTCAAGCCCGTCATTTTAATGTCCCCGTCTTTTTCTTTGACACGCCTTATATCCACGACGAGATGCAAAGACATACTCTGAGATATGTTCAAGATCAGATGAAAGAATATATCTCTTTTCTTGAAAAACAACTTAATCGCCCCTTTTCAGAGAAACGCTTCCGACAGGCCTGTTTAAACTCCTTCGAAGCCATTGCCTTATGGAAAGAGATTCTTACCATGCCCTCGCATCACCCAGCGCCCTTGGCGGCCTTTGATGCGTTTATCCATATGGCACCTATTGTCACCTTAAGGGGAACACGCTGGGCAGTCCGTTATTACAAAAAGCTCAGGAGAGAAATGGAAGAAAGAGTGAAAAACGGAGTGGGGGCTTTCGCCCGCGAGGAAATACGGCTCATCTGGGATAATATTCCCATCTGGTATGATATTCGAAACCTTTCCAAAATACTCTCTTCCCAGGGGGCTGTTCTGGTCGCAGACACCTACACCTCGGCCTGGGCTTTGGATGATCTGCAACTCACCCAGCCGCTGGATGGACTGGCCAAGGCCTATGCGACGATTCATTTGAATCGAGGGTTGGAGTATAAGATACGGAAAATAGCTGACCTGATTGAACAATATGGAGCCCACGGATTTATCATGCATTCCAATCGGAGCTGTAAACCTTACTCTCTGGGCCAGTTAGATCTGAAACGGGAAGTGACCCGGTTGACCGGGAAACCCGGTCTAATGATTGAAGCAGACCATACGGATTCAAGAAGCTACGCCCCCAGGCAAGTTGAAAAACAGATTCAGATTTTCCTGGACATTATTAAATCGAAGGATTAAGTTACCTGAATTGTTTCAAAGCGTCCCAGGCCGGCTTGGGATTTCCCTTTCCATCGGCTAATCCCATCGAACCAAAGTAGGGTTCCTTCCGATCATAAAGAAGCAACCAGTAGATTCTTTCTACACCAAATTCAAATGCCTGTCGATACGCCTCTGTGAGCCACATGGCCTGTTTTTCTGGAGAGCCATGATCCACTCGTCCCTTGGCATCTGCAGGAGTACTGATATATCCCGTTTCTGTAATCCATATCGGGCGTTCTCCAAATCCCGATTTTCTCATCAAGTCATGAATATGCCCTAAATAACTACGAAAATTCAGCCCATTCGCTTCGATCTCGCTTGGGAAATAGTAATTGTGAACATTCACCGCATCAAACATTTTAGTGGCGAGGATGGATTGCAACCAGTGGTCATGCCATTTCCATCCCTCGCTTCGAGCCCCACCCAACTGAACATTTCGGACGATACCGCACCCCATTGCAGAGGGGATCACTTTGGCTTTTGGGTCAATTTTCTTAATGACATCAACTCCAGTTTTCAATAGCTCTAAATAATGTTCTAAGGTCCCTCTCCAGAAAGTTTCTTCGTTCACTTCGTTTTCGATTTCATAGTTGACTCCCTGGTCACGATAGCGATTTGCCAATGTCTCTACAAAATGGACCCACTCTTTCATATTCACGGGAGAGGGCTTTATCTTAGTCATGGCTCTCTGGGAGCTATGCTTTTTAGATTCCTCCCCCATAATAGTGCGTATGTTAAATAGAATTTCTATTTGCCTCTCTTGAGCCGTTTTCACTAAACGATCAATCGACCTCCAATCATATTCACCCGGACGTGTCTTGACCAACTGCCATTGCAAAGGTACACGGATGGCGCCTACTCCTAATTGCCGGGCATACTTCAATTCTTCTCCAAAGTTACGCAGAGTGGTGTTCAACCCCAATCGCCTGGTCTCTTGACCTGGCACATCCAAAACGAAAACTGAAAACAATGTTGTCATGCTCAAAAACAAGATCATCCCTCTTATCCACGTACTCCAATAAACTTCATGAGAGTTTTTCCTGGTATGGTTATGTGGGGTAATCCTTCTGTTCATCATCTGTAGACCTCGATTCATCCCTAAACCTTCATCCGATCATCCCTCCTCGGACTTTCCCTCTGGCTAATGAGGCAAAAATGCCACCGAAACAGAGGATCGCGAAGACCATGAAAGCCGTTTTGACACTTTTTAAAAAGAGCTCAGAGTGTTGCGGCGCAATTTGAACCTTCCCAATATAAATCGAAAAAATGAGCATGGCAATTGCCATGCTGAACATCTGTCCGACCATTCGCATCGTTCCCAATGTCGCTGAGGCCTCGCTATAAAATCTTTTATCCACAGAACTCATGATCGCATTTGTATTGGGGGATGAGAAAAGACCAAACCCCAAACCGAGAAGAGCTAAGTTGAGGAGAATGAATTCAATGGATGTCCTTGGACTTAAAAAAACAAAATAAAAAAGCCCTATGATGGTTAAAGCCATTCCGATGGAAGCCACGATTCGGGGTTCAACCCTATCCGACAATCGGCCGGCGATGGGGGAGCACAAAGCCTGGAGAATAGGTTGGGCAATCAAGATGAGACCCGCCTCCTGGGGGGGAAGCCCCTTTGTGTATTGGAGATAAAGGCTTAAAAGAAAACTCACCGCAAAGGTTGCGCTGTAATTGATCAAGGCAGCCAAGTTGGAGAACGCAAACACCGCATTTTTCCTAAAAAGATCGACATTGAGTAACGGATGTTTTACCTTCATCTCCCATTTGATCAAAACGAAAATCCCAAATATTCCGAAGAGGATCAATCCATAACCCGTTAAGCCCGGCAACAAAGAAAAACCATACATAATGGGTATCAAAGTCAATCCGTAGACAACGGCCCCCATAAAGTCGAAGGGTTCACCCTTCCCTTCGGCCCATTCCCCTCTCAATTTCCAGAAAGTAAAAAAAAGGATCACGAGCCCTAATGGGATATTAAAAACAAAAAGGCTTCTCCAACCAAAATGCTGTGTGAGAAACCCTCCCACAACGGGTCCAAGAGAAAGGCCGATATAAACAGCCGCCACATTGATTCCAATCGCTCTTCCCCTTTCCCCCGGGGGAAATACAGAGGTCAAGATGGCCATCCCGGGAGCAAAAATCATGGCGGCTCCTGTTCCCTGAATGATGCGTAAACCGATCACCATCCCAGCCGAGATGGAAAGGGCCAGAAGAAAAGAGGATGCCGTATAAATCAATACTCCATACCCAAAAATCTTTTTCCTCCCATAGAGGTCCGCAACCCGCCCGAAGGGAACAAGCAGTGCTGCCGAAGATAATATATAAGCACTCGGCACCCAGCTCAATAAAATTGCATTCATTCCGAATTCTTTTCCAATGGAAGGAAGTGCAATATTTACTGAGGATACCGCAAAAGGGGTGAGAAAAGCAGAGAGGGTCAGGATGATCAAGGAGGCCTTTTTCATCCCCGCATCAATAAAATGATTTTCTTGATCCATCATCTGGAGCGAAAAAGCTAAATGAGACGATCAGAATCTCTGGACATATCGGTAAGCAAGATTAAAATATTTCCGGGCCCTTTCCAAGGCTTCTTTTTTCTCTTCCTCCGGGATATGTGGATCATCCAACCGAAAGCTTTCCACCTTTCCCCGAACATAGGCCCGGTAACATTTGTAGAAATCCAGCACTTCCATTAATTCATGGTCTCCCGATTCCCCGATATAGGCACGAATGAGATGCTCACTAAGGTCCTCTCTGTTATGATAATCGAGATCCATGGCCAAAAAGGCGATGTCCGCCGCCACATCGGTATAGCGGAACCTTTCATTGAATTCAATGCAA
Organism: Syntrophaceae bacterium UBA2208; assembly: GCA_002327885.1. Classification (GTDB taxonomy): domain Bacteria; phylum Desulfobacterota; class BSN033; order BSN033; family UBA1163; genus UBA1163. The sequence goes on along the minus strand of DCUS01000181.1, from coordinate 21,003 downwards.
TCGAAAATGGAGACTTCTTTTCCCCAAAAGATATGCTCCAGCCGGAGGTCCCCATGGCAGTCTCGAATTCGATCGGTGGCGATCCTCTGATTGAAGGTATCTGTCTTCGTCTTAAAAAAATCGTTCGTCCTCTTCTTTATTTCTTCATAAACTTCTCTGGAAATCGACACTTGAATATATTTTTCGGTCTGTCCGAAGTTTTCATCAGTATCTTGTTTCACACGCTCCGGCCTGGCAAAGCTTTTAATCCGATCGTTCGTCTCTGCCATAAAATAGAACTGAACCAATTTCTCCGATACGCTTTCAATCATTTTCGAAGTCACCTGTTTCTTCTCAAGCAACTTGTCCATCAGGAATTCTTCCGGAATCTGTTTCATCTTTACGGCAACTTCCAATAACTCTCCTCGACCACCGAATAGAATCCGGTTCCCCTCTTTGTTAATGGTCTCGACCCCCAGATAGATATCCGGAGAAAGCCGCCGGTTCAATTTGACTTCTTGTTCACAATAATATTTTCTCTTTTCGAGGGAGGTAAAATCCAAAAAACCAAAATTTACCGGTTTTTTCACCTTATAAACATAATTTCCTGTCAGGAAAAGGACGGAGATATGAGTCTCAATAAATTTGATGGCTTGGGGACGATCCGGATATGTTTCAGGATTGAGAAGAGCTTCCCGGAGGGATGGAATAGCCATAACAAACTTCCTTCAATGTCAAAGTTCAAATGTCAAATCTTACCCCGCCTCTGCTAAGAGGCTGTATCACAATGTCATTGCGAGGGAGTGAGGCGACCGAAGCAATCTCGTAACTTATTAATAACACTGAGATTGCCACGCCCTTTGGGCTCGCAAAGACAAATAGTAATTATGACACAGTCTCTAAAAAAAGGAGGAAAGGCCATCGATCGGTTTTGAAATTGAAATTTAACATTCATGTGGCATTTGCCTGCCTGCCGGTAGGCAGGGATTTTGACATTTGGAATTCATTGATCATCATCTTTTATCTATTTTTCTAACCTTCCAATCCAGGGGGGTGTCCTGTTCAGTATCGATTGTGAGATAAATGATCGGAAGCGTCGTAAATTTCTTTTTTAAATCTGCCGTATCAATAGGCTGAAACAAAGCCTTATTGTTTAAATAAGCCTCCCTGGTTAAGGCATTCGATTCATAATTCTCTTTTGTCCTTTTCAAAATCCGTTCAATGGATTTTCCCTCTGTGCAGGCACATTCTGCAACAACAAAAGTTCGATGGGTCTTCGCAGTCAATTCAGCAGCCCTTGCTCTCAACTCCTGAGTAAAAAAAGTGGCATCTAAAATCAATCCGTCCCGGGTCTTTTTTAATGTACTCTCCGCCCGTCTGAACATCTCTTCATAAACCATTTTTCTTCTATCCGGGTCTGAAGCCACCTTATGGTCGAAGATATCTTCCCCCTTAAGAACTTCTAATCGGATCATATCGGACCGAAGAATCTGAAATCCTTTCAACCTGGCAATCTCTTCCATGACCGGACTTTTCCAGCTCCCCGGTAGGCCCACCGAGATCAGTACACACTCCTTTGGGATTTCAGACTTGATTACCTCTGGGAAAGCTCTTTCCATTTAAAATCTCCCTACATAAAAGGCAGGTTTCACCTAACCTTTAAATCTATAATCATTTTATCATATTTTCAGCGCTTCCAAAACAACTTCATGCAAAACTCCATTGCTTACCAAAATCCCATGATTCTTGATCAGTTTTATTCCACATGAAAAATCTAAAGGACGTCCTAAAATATCTGTCACCTTTCCCCCTGCCTCTTCGGCGATGATCGACCCTGCGGCATGGTCCCATATTTTTTCTTTATACCCTGGTTCCGAAGGCGCAGGGACTCGCAGATAAAGGGAGGCCTCCCCTCTTGCCACCACCCCATATTTTGCCTGACTGTCCATCCGAAGAGAAGGTTTTGAGATATTCAATTTCTCGGCAAGACGTTGATGAAAAAGATGATCCGCATGATCAGGTTCAACGCTTTCTGTCATAGTGGCTTCGGAGGGATTCTTTACTTTAGAAACAAAGAGGGTTCGTTTTCTTCGACCCTCTAAATCCATTTGGACAGACCCACTCCCCTTCAACGCAACAAAAAGGCAGCCTTTTTCTCCTGGAGGTTGATGGATATCTGCATTGAGGTTAGGACAGGCCAAAATGCCCAATTTCACTGCCCCTTTTTCAACAAGCGCTAAAGCAACAGCGTATTGATCTGCTCTGAGAAACCCTTTTGTCCCATCGATCGGGTCTATTGTCCAAAACCGATCCGTGATAGAATCGGAGCTGAAATCAATCCAGGAGCACACATCCCTTGATGAAGCGGTTGGAATGAAGGCACGAACATAGCGTGTAACTTTTTCAAGAATGTTTGAACGGACCGGCTTCCTTAACTCCTTCGCATCCTCCTCTGCAACGATCGTATCCTCTGGAAATTTTTCCCGGATCAATTTACAGACTATCGCTTGAGACCCATAATCGGCGATGGTCACAGGGCTTCTGTCACTCTTCAGGATAGATTCCTCGCCGATCAGGTCCTTTCTTATTTTTTGGCAGAGTTCGGAGGCTTTAAGCACTGCGTGAATAGCGGTGATTACTTCAGGAGAATGCTCATCCATGAAAAACCCATAATAAACATAACGAATGACAGCGAATATTTAAAATATTTTCATTCGTTCAATTTGTTATCATTAGAATAATTCATTTTTATCTAAAATAACAAGAGGAGAGGCATGAGAACCTCTCCTCTCAAAGGATTTAATGGTGCCGAAGGTCTGGCACATCACTAACCGTACACACCTTTTGGAACTCGATGAGAAGTGGTTTATGACCTGTACCTTCGATTGCCCGTAGCAAAGTCACTACGTCCCGCACGAGAGGAATTATGTAATATTTTCGGACAGGTTACAAGTTCAAAGCGGGACTTTTGATATTATTTCAAAAAAATTAATGAAAGAATGGGCCGGACCAAGACCTTTCGCCATTGGAACTTGCGGCCATAGCCGGACATCTGTGAAATTACAAAAATTTATTCTCACGATATCATTAGACAAAACATGGTATATTTCTCTGACAAAAGGTGCCGCAAGCGGAGATCGGAATCATCCCTTGAGACTTGCTTTTATAAATACGAACGTATTTCCCCTATCGCATCCCTGATCCGTTGCTCTTGTCGGGAGTCGGTATCCCAAAGAGGGTTTCCGGATGAGAGTGCCAAAAATTCTATTACGTCAACGGCATCAGACACGATTTTAGGCATTCCACTCACCTCGATGGACCATCCTTTCGGAGTGAAGTGTTCAAAGTTGTTCCTTATGTCTTTCCTAAGCTTTTGCAGGCTTTGCTTCTGATCAAACGTTAGCGTAAGTGTCTGGCTGTGCGTAAACTGATGCATCCATCCGGTATCCTGGGTTCTTTTCAGGCCTTCTTGGAATGTTATCAGTTTATCCCTGGGTTGTCCCGTTTTCTTGTCAGTCTCCTTTACTCGATCAGGATTGGTGCCTTGGATTGCGCAGATGCAGAAGCCATAAAGACCATTGAACAACGAAATCGAAATCCATTTCCAGAGGATTTTCTTATTGGTATCCTTCAGTTGTTCTTGTTTTCCTTCTGAAGTTTGGTGGTCTGGTCAACCTCTCCTTTTTCGGCTATTTGGTCGAAGATGATCCCCTTCCTTTCGATGTATCGGTCTGGCATGTTGCTGCTGAATGTCCATCCGTATTTGACGCAGAGTTGGTATCGATTCATTTTGGGTGCCCAGTAGGTAGCTGAGTTGTGTCTTAGCATGTGCGGGGTAGCCCGTTTTTTCTGGAACCTTTTGGGCCAACTTACATGTGTTACGGCTGAAGCTGCCGTCCGCCAATTCCTTGTCTAACAAAAAAATCATTGACATCCTTCAAAAGTAATGCTATTTTGTATTTGTAATGACTACTTTGGAGGTATGTAATGAACAAGGCGAAAATTACGCTTAAGGGACAGGTTACCATTCCTAAGGAAGTCCGGAATTCCCTGGATATTAAAGAAGGTGATTCTGTTGTCTTCGTCATAGAGAAAGATCATGCCGTTTTAAAGCCCCTTAAGAAAAAAAGCCTGAAAGACTTTTATGGAGTCCTTCCGGCAACACGACCTTATCCTGGCATGGAATCTGTGCGAAAAGAGGTCCATCATAAATTAGCGAAACACCTTCTCGGGAAGGAGAAAGAATGAAGGAAGGCCTTATCGATGCCAATGTTATCCTTCGATACCTGACCAAGGATCCCCCAGCAATGGCTGAGGCTGCCTTGAAGATTTTTGATGAAGCAAGAAACGGCAAGATATCATTATCGATTATTCCCATTACGGTTGCGGAGGTCGTTTGGGTATTGGGATCCTTTTATGGATATTCAAAACAGCAAATTGCGGAGACGATGACCCAGTTCCTGATGTGCGAGGGTCTCGAAGTGGAAAATCTGGACCTGTTAATCGAAGCGCTAAGCCTTTACCACGAAAAGAACCTGGATTTCGCTGATGCCGTTTTAGCAACAACGGCTCTACGAAAAGGACCGAAGGTGGTCTATTCTTTTGATCGTCATTTGAACCGCGTTGATGGCCTCAAGAGGCTGGAACCCGGCCATGGGAATTCGTAGAGACCAGTCATTGAGTCAATGTCAACCTCAAACGCTCCCAAAAAGAAAAGCCCCGACTGAAGCCGGGGCTTTTTGACAATAAGACGAATATCTCCAACCTGACGCGTAATAGGTCGGATGACCCGTATCCTGTTAGTATGGTGCCGAAGGGGGGATTTGAACCCCCACGGGGATTACCCACCACCCCCTCAAGATGGCGTGTCTACCAATTCCACCACTTCGGCTTCATCATGCTGGAGGAAGGGGATAAGGCAAAATAATCCAAATTTATCAAAGGGTTACGAACAAAACCGGCTTCGTTACCCTTGCCCAATAACTATTTGTCCTATTTCTTCGGTTCGGGAACAGGCGCCTGAGGCTGGACCGGTATCTCCGAAGGTGCTGCAGGAGACGTCGGAACTGGCATCTCTTTCATGACCGTTGAAGCTCTTCGCGTGGAGGCAAACGTTAAAAGGAGCGAGGTAATCATGAAGACGATGGCGGCCACGGTGGTCAACTTAGAAAGAAATCCCATTGCCCCTGCACTTCCGAAAATCGTCTGGCTCGCTCCTCCGAATGCAGCCCCCATGTCTGCCCCTTTTCCTGCTTGAAGCAGAACAATCAAAATGAGCGATACACAAACCAAAATATGGACAACAACGATGATTGTCATAAGCCCAATCCCCTTTTCGTCCCTAAATAAATCCAGAATTCGAATATCGAAGTTTTAAACAAAGTTCAAATTTTGACAAAAAGTTCAAGCATGTTTTGAAAGCCTAAATTTTGTGATTTTAAATTTATTTCGAAATTCGGATTTCGTGCTTCGAATTTTAGTTTCTATTTATATCACAATTCTTTAAATCTGACAATCTTCGAGAAAGACTCTCCCTTCAGGCTTGCTCCTCCGACCAAGGCGCCATCGATATTCCTCTGGCTCATCAGTCCCTTGACGTTTTCTGGGGTCACACTCCCGCCATATTGGATTCGAATTTTATCCGAAACCTCTCGCGAATAAAGCTTTTCTAATTTTCCCCTAATGAACCGATGCACCTCTTCAGCCTGTTCTGGAGTGGCTGTCTTTCCGGTTCCGATGGCCCAGACGGGTTCATAGGCGATCACCATATTCTCTATTTTCTTATCTCCAAATCCTTTCAGTCCGCCCTCCACCTGTCTCTCAATCACTGAAAAGGTCTTCCCCCCCTCACGCTCATTTAAGGTTTCACCGATGCAAAAGATGACCTTCAACCCCTGGGTCAGCGTTGCTTTGATTCTTCGATTCACCGTCTCATCTGTTTCTCCAAAAAACTGCCGTCTTTCAGAGTGGCCGATGATCACATAGTGGCAACCCACTTCTTTCAGCATGATCGGAGAAACCTCTCCCGTAAACGCTCCCTTTTCCTCCCAGTAAAGATTCTGAGCAGCAAGATGAATGGAAGAGCCTTCCAGTTCCTTCCAGACAGCATAGAGCGCCGTAAAAGGCGGGGCCACCGCCACTTCGACCCCTTGGACCCCGGCAAGCGAAGCTTTCAATTCCCTGACGAGATCAACGGCTTCTCCCACCGTTTTATTCATCTTCCAATTTCCTGCAATGAAAGGCAATCTCTCCATTATCTCCTCCGCAACGCCTCAATTCCCGGCAGCGCCTTCCCTTCGAGAAATTCAAGAGAGGCTCCGCCTCCGGTAGAAAGATGACTGATTCTATCCGCTACTCCTGCCTGATTCACGGCTGCCACAGAATCTCCTCCTCCCACAATGCTGAAGGCAGAGGAGTTGGCAATCGCTTTAGCGATAGCAAAGGTGCCCTCTCTGAATGGCTCCATTTCAAAAACGCCCATGGGCCCATTCCAGACAACGGTTTTCGCAGATTTGATCTCCTCCGAAAATTTCCTGATGGTTTCCGGACCGATATCCAAACAGACCCAATCTGATGGAATCTTATCATTTTCTACCATTTCCCTTTTCGCCTGGATTTCCATTCGCTCCGCAGCGATGTGATCAGAAGGGAGAAGGAACTTTATCTTCCCTCTCGCCTTTTCCAAAAGGTTGTGTGAGAATTCAATCTGGTTTTCTTCGACAAGTGACTTCCCCACATGAAACCCTTCTGCTTTAAGGAAGGTGTAGGCCATCCCTCCACCGATCAGGAGAGTGGTCACTTTATCCAGAAGATTTTGAATTACACCTATCTTATCGGAAACCTTTGCTCCCCCAAGAATTGCCACATAAGGTTTTGGCGGGCTGATCAAAGCCTTTTCCAGACAATTAATTTCTTTCGTCATTAAAAAGCCCGCCGCTACTAATTTCACAAATCGTGTCATCCCTTCGGTCGAGGCATGAGCACGGTGGGCAGCCCCAAACGCATCGTTGACATAAACATCACAGAGGGAGGCGAGGCCTTTTGAAAAAGCCTCTTCATTTTTCTCTTCTTCAGGATGAAACCTGAGGTTTTCCAAAAGAAGAACTTCTCCTTCCTTCATGTCGCCGATCCGTTTTTGAACCTCTCCTCCAATACAATCCATAGCTAAGGCCACTTCTTTCCCAAGAAGCTGGGATAATCTTCCGGCAACAGGGGCCAGGCTAAATTTGGAATCCTTTTTCCCCTTCGGCCTTCCCAGATGTGAGGCAAGAATGGCCTTTCCCCCGGCTTCACTGACAAACCGAATTGTTGGGAGGGAAAGGAGAATTCGAGTATCATCGGTGATATTATTTTTATCGTCCTGAGGAACATTAAAATCAACTCGGATGAAAACCCGCTTCCCTTTGAGTTCAACTTGGTCTAACGTGCGAATGGTCATCGATCCCCCGGTTGTCACGTTGTTCAGAGCGACCAACGGCTCAGAAGAATCTCAATGATGAATCCGAGATTCTTCATCGCTCCGCTCCTCAGAATGACAGCATGCACTGTTATTTTTTCCCAAAAAGATATAATAACAACTCAGCCATTCGATTGGAAAAACCCCATTCATTGTCGTACCAGGAGATGATCTTCACCAGCTTTCCGCCGATGATCTTTGTGGAGAGGGCATCCACGATGGAAGAATGAGGATTTCCATTGAAGTCAATGGAGACGAGAGGCTCTTCGCAGAAACTTAAGATCCCTTTTAATTTCCCTTCCGCATAAGATTTTAAAACCTTATTCACCTCTTCTGCAGTGGTCTCTTTCTTTAACTCCACAACCAGATCGATCACAGAGACATTGGGGGTGGGCACCCGGATGGCCATCCCGTCCATCTTGCCTTTCAATTCTGGGATGACCAGCGAGAGAGCGGTCGCTGCCCCGGTCGTAGTCGGAATCATTGACATCCCGGCTGCCCGGGCTCGGCGAAGATCCTTGTGGGGGAAATCAAGAATCACCTGATCATTGGTATAAGCGTGAATCGTCGTCATGAGTCCATATTCCACCCCAAACTCATCCGCCAATATCTTGGCAATGGGGGCCAGACAGTTTGTCGTACAGGATCCCATGGAAATAATGTGATGTTTATCAGGATGATACATCTTCTCATTGACCCCCAAGACCAAAGACACATCTGGGTCTTTTGCCGGCGCGGAGATGACTACCTTCTTAGCGCCGGCTTCGATGTGTTTCGATCCCCCTGCTCGATCTGTAAATCTCCCCGTGCTCTCCAGCACCACATCCACTCCTAAATCTTTCCAAGGGAGTTGAGCCGGCTCTCTCAGGGCGAAAACCTTCACCTCTTTTCCATTAATCAAGAAACCATCTTTTTTGGCTTCAACCTGTGCTCCAAATTTTCCATGGACGGAATCGTATCTCAAGAGGTGGGCCAATGTCGGCGCATCGGTAAGGTCATTCACCGCCACAAATTCCAACTCTTTCCTATTCAGACCTGCTCGCAGGACATTTCGACCAATCCTTCCAAATCCATTAATTCCAACTCTGACAGCCATAAGCATTTCCTCCTTTCAATAATTAAGACTATTATATAACTTTTTTTTACTCAAGGCGTCAATATCAATATTTTTTAGGAAATCCTTCATGACAGGATTTTCACTCTCAAACAATGAAAATCCTACCGGTGCTTGGGTTATGGTTACACAGCCTACCGGCAGGCAGGAGCCTCTTCGCCCTGACCGTATTACGAACCCCTTATTTTCCAAAGAATTTAAGGGCTTCCAAAACCAAAGGCAACCTGGTATATTGGATAAATAAAAGATGAATAGAATGGAAAAGAAAACCCAGGGGACACGAGACAGAGAGATATTAGAAATGGTTAGGGGACTTCTTCTCTCAGGGGTTGCTTTCCAGGAAATCTTTAAAAAGTATAAGGGGGGTCGTCTCCGTTTCTCAAATATTTGTGTCTGGGTGGATGACAGGGGCAAGAGTCTTCTTTACAACTTGAAGGAGCAGTGCCACTCTCTCTATCGATATCAAGAAAAAATCCTGATTCAAAAAAATCAAAGAGTCCTCGATCTGGTGATCGGATCGATCTTCCACGAGGCGATGAAGTTGAGAGAGAATGTCTATCAAATGGAAATTTATCGACCCAAGTACCTCCAGTACAAATTAAAGGTTGGAAAAACCGCCTATGAAAAGAGTTACCTTCAGCAATTTGAACGAATCATTCTGAAGGCTCAACAAGGAGTGACCGAAGGGATGGAGGAGACTCGATCTCTTTTTCAGGATGCCATGGCACAACTCATCGATCTCTTCAAAAAAAACGCTAAAAACGTCTTATTAGTCCGTTTTCTCTTAGAAAACCAAACCCTCCTCCAAAAGGTTTACGGTTCTAAAAAGGCAAAAAAGATCTTCCAATTGATGTTCAAAAGAGGATTTTTGGACGCCTATCATTTAGCCGGCCAGAGCTATCTGGAAAGTGAACATTACGACCTATCCTCAACTTACTTTTCAAAAGCCTTAAAAATGGACCCGCACAGCTATCATCTCAAATTCTTTCTGAATTTCAGCCTCGGGATGAATGAGTATTATAAAAATGCTTATCCAAAGTCTTTATCCTATTTTGCCAAGCTCATCCCTCTCAAATTGAATCTAAATTTGAAAAGGGAGTATTTAAGGAAAGCCGAAGAAGTTTGCAATAAAATCTGCTCCGAGTGGAGAGAAGAAAAGGGCCCCAAATCCGCTAAAAAAGCCGGTTTTCTTGCTGACCGAATAAGAAAATGTTATGATGATATCGGAAGGAGCCCGTGAAATGCCTATATATGAGTATCATTGTAATCAATGTCAGAGTGAATTCGAAAAATTAGTATTGAAGTCTTCTGAAAAAATTACCTGCCCTCAATGTAAAAGCAAAAAAGTCAATCGGATGATGTCTGCGTTTGCCTTTTCCAGCGGCGGGAAATTTAAGAGCACTGCCAGTTCCTCCTGCGGAGGCTGCGCCGCTACAAGCTGTTCCACCTGCACCACAAAATAATAACGTGAAGCGTAAGGCGAAAAGGGTAAGGGGTTACTTTTTACGCCTCCCCCCTCCCGCCTAACGGCTCAGAGGTTGGTCAGATGTCTTCTCATCTCCATTTCCTCCCGCAATCCATCATTTTCTCTCACCGCTTTTAAGGCCTTTTCAACCATCTGAATCATTTTCTCTTTGTCCTCGGGGAGTTTCCCGTGGAGGGGCAGGAGATTGGAAATATGGTCGCTCAAAAACTGAGAAGTCACACGAAGTTCCTCCACAAGGAGCTTCGTTTCTCTTAATATTGTCTCCGGTGAAGGGGACTTGAAATCACCTCTCATCATCGCTTCATGAATTAAAGAGTTGGGTTGTGGGATAAATGTTCGAACACGGATGAAATGGGGGTCAATTTGATTTAATACTTCTGCCGTCCCTCTGGCGTGTTGCACCCATTTTTCTTCCCCGCCAATACCCAATAAAACATATAAAGAATATTCGAAACCGGCCTTTTTGGCCTTTTTCCCAGCCTCGATCATCTCCTCCGGAATCGCCCCCTTCTCAATCTCTTTGAGGAGCTCCCGATCGCCGGTCTCAAGGCCCACATGGAGTCTGTTTAACCCCGCCTGACGTATTTTTATCAAATCCTCTAAAGGTTTCTTGGCGATGGTTTTCGCTCGTGCATAACTGGTTACCCTCTCGAGATGGGAGAAGGAGGAGAATAAAGTTTCCAAAATTTTGACAAGCCTCTCGGTCTTCGCCACAAGGCTATTGGAATCTCCGATAAAGACTGTGCGAACCCTATCACCATAAAGATCCCTTGCCAACTCAATGTCTTCCAGAATCTCCTCAAGATTCCTGATTTCAAACTTCATCCCTTTGTACATTGAACAGAAAGTGCATCGATTCCAGGGGCATCCTCGAGTGACCCTGAGCAGAAGGCTGTTTGCCTCACTGGGGGGTCTGAAAGGGGGAAAGTCGTAATTCCTTTTTCTCAATCCAAATCTTCCGATGGTCATAGTCATCCTCGTTCTTTCATCCTATCAACTGTAGGGAACGCATATATGCGTTCCCTACCAATAATGATTATCGTCATGAAAGTTAAAATATCATTGATACAGAAACTCCTTTTTTCTCAAAACGCTCCTTCAACTCCTTTCCCGCAATATGAAAATAATCATCTTCCAAATATTTGTCCAACTTAGCTTTGTAATAAATCGACTTCACTTTATTCGGATAATTCATTCGATCGATGAGCACTTCATCAATCAACCCATCCAGCATCGTTACCATTGGCTTCGGATCTAAGGGAAGCATCGGTCCAATAAAAGCAAAAGTTTGAATCCCCTCTTCATGAAGAGCTCTCAGCGCTCCAATGCGAGTAGAGATGGAAGGGGAAGAGGGTTCAAAAATCTTCTTAACTATCTCGTCATGGGTTGTGATGGAGAGGCCCACCTCAATGTTTTTAAATTGTTTAAAAAGATCGATGTCCCTCATACAAAGAGAAGACCGGGTTAAAAGGTTAACTGGAAATTGATTCTCCAGAAGGGCTTCTAAACATTTTCGAGTCAGTTGATATTTTTTTTCAATAGGTTGGTAAACGTCCGTCACCGTACCGAAGGCCACGACTCCCTGCTTTGCCCTCTTGAGCTGTTTTTTCAATAGATCAGGAGCGTTCACTTTAACATCAATAAACTCTCCCCACGGCTCCAGGTGGCCGGTGAAACGCTTCATAAAACTGGCATAACAGTATCGACAACCATGCCCGCACCCGACATAAGGATTGATACAATAATCAAAACCAGAAATGGCTGTCTTGGTCAGTATGGCTTTCGCAAAAATCTCCTTAACCTTCACATTTATATTATAACGGAGAGGTGGCGAAATCGAAAGCATTCCGATTTTTTTGAGTTAGGGGGTTTGTTATCGAAGTTCACAAAGGAGTGATCAAAAGTAACAAAGAATCAAAAGGGTGGTTAAACGGGCTGGTTAAATGGAGAGGAACGGGGATTTACAACCTCCTTCATTAGAAAGTCCCACTTGAACGAGAATAGATCTTCTCAAAGAAATCAAAGATATCAATCTCTCCCGTTTTCGCTTTTTGCCAGAGTTCGTAAAGATGATGAGTGGTAATGAAACTCATATTGTGCCTCATTAAGAACCTGCCTACCTCTTTGGAGAGATGATTGACCTTGGACCTCTCAGAGAGCGGAAGATGAATATGGGTGCTTGCGATAATTAAGGATTTTTCGTTTTCCTTTTTCTCTTCCTCAAACCGTAAGGCCCGGTGGATCTTGGGATGGTTTCCCTCCAACTCCCCTTCACTCATTAGAATCTGTAATCCAAATGCGATTGGGGTTTCCGGAATTCTAACTATACGATCCACGGAATGGTAGCTCACCCCAGCGGAAATCCTGAATCCTAAATCCTTGAAAATGGAATGAACAGTGTCAATTAGCAGCAGCTCATTTTTTGGCCAGAGTATCGAGTCAATCGTATAAAAATCCTGCTCTTTGATCACAGTAGAGTCTTTCTTTGAGACTTTATCAATTTCTGAATGTAAAAAAACCCTCCTTGCTGTTCTGTTGTCCGATTTTCTCTTATCAACTCGACTCACGACAAGCATCCCGATAAGACAAAACAAAGGAATAACAAGCCTCACCTCTTCAGAAAATTTGAGGGCACTGAAGATCGCAAAAATTGTAAGTAAAAGTTGAATCAAAACGAGCATTATCTTCACATCCTTAAAAATTAAATTAAAACAATAGGTTAACCTATAATTTCTTCAGCAATAATTATACCAACATCGCCAATATTAAAACCACTTATGATTTCAAATAATTAGCTTGTTATCTCAAAAATAGGAGTGAGTCTAAATATGAAAATATTTCATGATTTAAATGAAAAATGTCATATTTAACACAAAAATATACCAATTTTATGTGAGTTGAAGGAAGGAGGGTATTTTAGGATCTATCTATTAACGAGATGCAGTTGTAAAAAGATGTTCAATCGTTCGATTTAACATCTTGGCTCCCTTTACCTCTGTTTCAAAAAGAGGAACAATCGCCCTGACCCTGTCTCCAAATATCTTCCAAATCTCCGCCATATGATCATCTTGCATCTGGATTCGGTTGAGGACGAATTTCGCAGCATCCTTCCCAACCTGGTCCTTTTGAATCAGTCCATTGACCACCACACCGCCAACGGGAATTCCGAATTCATGAAACCAGTTTATGAAACGGGTGATGACGGCGATGGGTAGGCTTTCTGGAAGCGTCACAAAAAAGAAGGCAGTCAGGGCTTCATCGGTCAAGAGGTTTTTGGCATTGCCCATTCTATCCTTGAAATTTAATAGGTAATCCAGGAGAGGGTCTTTTTTTTCTTTTTTCGAGAAGGAAAGTATCTCTCTCAGCGATTTCGCTTCCTCCCGGCTCTTCAGCATCTTCTCCACCCAGAGGGAATAGACCTTCGACATTCCAAGAAGCCGTCTCGCGTTCGCTGTGGGAGCAGTATCGAAGACGTAAAAATCATATTCATCCTTGAACATGAGATCCACCATATTTTCAAACATAGCCGACTCTTCAAAGGCAGGGTTCATGGTGGCCGATTCGATAAAATCTTCTGCTTTCGTCGTAATATCTGCAAATTTAAGAAACCAGTTGATCTTCTCTCGGATTTCTCGTTTAGACCGTTCAATCGTATCCTTTGTGTCGATCTCGAAGGCATAGCATTTCTCTTCGTCGCAGACCACGGCCGCCTTACCGAAAACATCCTTTTCTAATAGATTTGAAAGGCTATGGACAGGATTGGTTGAGGCAAGCAACGTCTTTTTTCCCTGCTTGGCTGACCAGAGAGCAGCTGCCCCTGCCATGACGGTTTTTCCCACCCCCCCCTTCCCCCCAAAAAAGATGTATTTCAAACGGGGGTGATCCTTCAAGAATCTTCCCATATTAATTGTTATCTGATTCACGGTTTATCTCCTAATGTTCTTTAGCTTTCCGCTTACTGCCTTCTGGTTACTGATCACTGATCACTCGCAACCTAAAGGTTGCGGCTACTGCCTACTGATTAAAACTCCCCGAACATCGCCTTCGCCATCTTTTCAATCATGGGAAGGCCAGTAACATCTCGCTCCATCTCAGGGACAGATGCCAAAATCTGTTTTCCGAAGGTCGTGTCAATCACCTTCAGGTAATGTTCCTCCATGGTGAGACGATTTTTCAAATATTCGGGAATATTTTGGTCCTTCAATCCAAGAGGCAGAACCCGATTGATGATATATCCACTTAACGGAACGTCAAACTTAGCAAAAAGTTCTGCCGCTTTTAGGGTGTCCTTGATGATCATCTCTTCAGCGGTGATGACAAAAAAGAAGGCTGTCTTTTGTTTATCCGTCAGGATGCTTGAGGATTTGTTGATTCGGTCTTTGATATAAAGAAGTTCATTCAAGATGGCGTCTTCGTCCAATTCTTTTTCCCGCCGCATCACGGCCGCCGCCTGATCATACTCCCTCATCTGCTCCCGGAGACCTGTGATCTTATCGATCCAGGCATCATAGACGGATGCCATACTCAGATAATAGAGGGCATGGCCTAATGGTACCAAATCATAAATATAGTAGTCGTAGCCGCCCTTGACGACGATATCCACTACCTCATCAAAAATAGCGCTCTCTTCCATAGCCGGCTCTGCCGCTGCGGCTTGGATATAACTCTCGATTTCTTCCGGAATTTTGTCCATTCCATACATATCGAAGATCTTCTGTCGAATCTCCTGCTGATATTCCTTCACACGCTTATCGGCATCAATCTCCTGTGCATGAAGGTTGGGAATGATCTCTGTTGGCCCTTTGCCAAAAATATCCCTCTCAAAGATATCTGTCAGGGAGGCTTGAGGGTCTACAGAAAAGACCAAGACTTTTTTTCCCTTTTTAGCTAAATAATAGGCCGTGGCCGCAGAAAAAGTGGTCTTCCCTAATCCACCTTTTCCACCAAACATGATGTACCGCCGGTCCGGAAACTTTTCAAATATATCAGCTAATGGAATGTGAATCACCCCCTCAGTTGGTCTATCTGGTCTATTTAGTTTATTTGGTTAACCAGAGAAACCAAAAAGACGAAATAGACTAAAGAAACTATTTATGCTAATGCATCTGTAAAATCTTTTTCTCTCAACATTCTCCGTTTCCAGGTGGATATCTGGGGAACAACATAAGGAAGTAGTCGCAACGAGTAGTATGGAGGTAAGATTGGAACCCCCAACATATCTCCCATGGTGATGAGGATGAAGAGGTGCTCCATGCTTGCCCTGGTCTTCATAGCAAAACGGGCTGAGTCGTGAGCAGCCACCCCATAGACAATCTCTTTAATCGCCTGAAGAAATCCCCCTTTTTTCTTTTTCTCCTCTTCTGTCATAAAAACCTTCTCCTTGTTAAATTCTTATTCCTAAAAATTTAGTCGCAACCTTCAGGTTGCGTCATGTTCCGCTAACGCGGGCTAAAGCCCCTGCTTACCCGCAGGCAGGTGCGACTACATGTTTGAAAAATTTCAGGGGCTTGACCTACCCAACCCTTTTTAACAAAAGTATTCAGGCAAACCAAGCCCGCCACAAATTGTTTAATTTAATCCCATTCACCCCTCTTTACCAAAGGGGGGGATGGGGGGNNGCCTTCGCAGGCGCTCCTTCTGCCCTTACGGCCTTATACCGGCCAAAAGCCTTTAACCCTTCCACTGCGAGAATGATTGCCGCAACGACCAGGAAGATTGCAACTAAAATCATCAGGGTGTTTCCTACCAATGCTTCTCCCTTAACCTTTCCCAAATAAACTTGTATAAAAAGCCTCCAAGCAGTAACTAAGAGAGCAGCCGTGGTCGTGAAAAACATAAAAATCATCGGGTAAAAAGTCCATCCATACGGTTTCCCCTGAGACATCAACCAGGCAGTCATCAACATCAGAGCCATGGAAGCCATCAATTGGTTGGCTCCTCCAAAAAGGATCCAGAGGTATTGCCACCATCCAGTCAAGATCAGGATCAACACAAGGATTTCCGCTACAATGGTGCCTATATGTGCATTTTTGAAAATTGGGCTGATATCCCCTAACAACTCAGAAGTTGCCACTCTCATAAACCGAATGACGAGTTGCAGGATTGTGACTGCCAGGATGATTAACATCACGGTGCCATAGGAGCTCCCTATAGCGGCAGGTAGCCCCAACGCTCCCAAAAATTTTGAAACTCCTGCTGCGAAGACGCCAATAGGTCCCTTAGCAATGGCTGCTGAATATTCGGAAGAAGAGGCATAAATCGTTCCAGCAATGACTAAGGCGAATACAGCGAGCATCATCTCTACGAACATTACCCCGCCTCCCACTGGACGGGCATCTGTTTCGTACTCTAATTGTCGGGCTGTCCCTGAACTTGAAACAATGCTGTGCCATCCGGAGATAGCTCCGCAACCGATGGTCACAAACATGATTGGCCAGAGAGGCCCAATCCCGATATTAAAAGTTGTATAAGCAGGAAGTGTAAAATCAGGATGGAGCACAAATACTCCGATGATCCCGAAGAGGAGCCCCAGGAAAACGATGTAGGAGGCAACATAGTTGATGGGAAGTGCAAACCTCCAGATAGGTAAAATTGCTGCAAAGTAACAAAAGACGAGCGCAGCAATTGCCCACACAACTTTGCTATTGGCAATATCGGCTCCAAGGATACTGTCAGAGGGGGCAACTGACCCAAGCCATATTCCGAACAACGTTATTACCACAGTGACAATTGTGGTCAGAATAATATCTTTCTTCCAGCGATAGATCATCTGTCCAGCAAGAACTCCACCGATTGTAAGAAAGAGCCATGCCATGGGAGCACTTTTCATCCCTGTGGCTGCATTGACGACAATAGCTCCAAAGGCGCCGCCGACAAGAAGCAGAAAGAAATAAATAAAGGAAAGGAGAATGATCCGGGCCTTCGGGGAAATCAATCTGTAACTTAATCCGCCAAAGGAAGCCCCTTCATTTCGCATGGCCACCATGGCGCTTGAGTAGTCTTGAACCCAGCCAATAAAGAATGCTCCACCTATGATCCATAACAACGCTGGGAGCCATCCCCATTGAATAGCAAGGATAGGCCCGATCACTGGTGCTGCGCCTGCAATGGATTTGAATTGGTAACCGAAGAGGATGTTCTTACTGGTTGGCATGAACTCCACTCCATCCATAAACATCTTGGCTGGAGTGGCCTTTTTGGGATCTGATTTAATGATTTTTGTATCGACGTATTTGGCGTAAAAGCGGTACCCAATGAAAAACACGACGAAACCAATAATGAGAATAACAACTGAATTCATAACCTTACCTCCTTGTGATGATAAAATCACCTATGAGATATTAATGAATTCCCCCCACCCTATTAGGTTTTTTTTGACGCTTCCCCCACCTCCTTTAATCTCAGATGACCCCATTATATTCAAGTGGATGATTATGTCAACCCTTCAATTTGCACGGGCTGACCCTAAGCCCTGTCGAATGGGTCAAACTAAAAATTATTCAAAACAACCCAACTGGCACTGGCCAATTTTGATATTTATCTCGTTTAGGACCTTTCCCATTTCTCGCTTCGAAATTCCAAAGTCCTCAGCAATCTTAAAACACATCGCACAGGGTAATTTTCCGTCTTTTGCCTTTTCCTTAATTGTCTCCTCTAACTTCTTCCGATCCATAAAAACCTCCGTTTCGATAAAAATCGTAAAGATCAATTGTCATGCTGAACTTGGTTCAGCATCTTATTTTGTCTGGCCTTGAGGTGAGATCCTGAAACAAGTTCAGGATGACAAGTCTCCAACATTTCAAATATGTTTGGTTAGATTTTCACCACCATTAATTTGTTCATTTTTCACTGCTCATTGACCATTGATAATTGGTCATTGGTTATTGTTCGTTCTTCTTTTCTCTTGAAATATAAATCCCATATTCAAATCCATCGACCAATGCCAGAAAAGAGGCTTTGTTGATATTTTCGGAAAAAGCTTTCACTCTCCAGGCCTCCTTCCCATTGCTGAATAATATTTCAACTTCCACGCCTGCCGCCGTTCCAGCGCCTGGATCGAAGATTCTTGAACTGAAATCGATCAATTTTATCTGATCGACTTCGGGGAAAATGGATTTGAGTGATTTATTTAATACCTTTGCCAGGGCGTCGACGGGCCCTACCCCCGTGTCCGCTTCGTGCATCTCTCTGCCATTCGCCTGGAGCATAATGGTGGCCTCCGGCCGGACGCCATCGTCAATGAGTCGATAATTGCCGATGATCTCAAAATGGGGTTGATAGCCGGACATGGATCTTAAAAGATTTAAGATTTTTGTTGCATCCTTGATTTTTGATTCAATCAATGCTTTCTCCCTTCCCAAAATTATTTTCCATTACATTAAGATTTATAAGAATTGTCAAGAAAAATTATAATTTGACCATCACCTTATCCCATGTTACCTTTGAAAAGGATTCAAGTGGTCCAGGAGTCAAGGGTTCAAGTTAAAATCATATAACAAAACACTAGAACCCATGAACCATAGAATCCTTGAGCCCTAATTATTTTTCGGAGGAAGACCATGAAACTCACCGGTGTGATGCCACCCATTACCACCCCTTTTCAGGATGGCAAATTGGCTTTGGATAAACTCAAAAAGAATTTCCAAAAATGGAACAAAACAGGCCTTTCCGGCTATCTCATTCTCGGATCCAATGGGGAGGCGGTTTATCTCAATGAAAAGGAAAAAATTAAAGTCGTCGAAATTTCCAGAGAATCTATTCCCACCTCAAAAACCATGCTTGTCGGGACAGGGATGGAATCCACTCATGAGACGATTCACTTTACCAATCGGGTGGCTAAGATGGGGGCGGATTGCGTTCTCGTCGTAACTCCCTCCTATTTTAAAGGATCGATGAAACCTCAGATTCTACATGATCATTTTATTGCTGTCGCAGATTCCTCCCGCATCGGAATTCTTATCTATAATGTCCCACAATTTACCGGAATCAATTTGGAACCAGAGGTGGTGGCGAAACTCTCCGAGCATTCCAATATCATTGGGATCAAAGACAGCTCAGGGAATATAGGTCAATTGAGTGAGATAATATATCTGTCAAAAAAAGGATTTTATGTTTTTGTGGGCTCGGCGCCCGTCTTCTTCCCAGCCCTCTGTGTCGGAGCGGTGGGTGGAATTCTGGCCGTGGCCAATGCGGTTCCTCAAGAATGTGTCCGGATTCAGAATCTTTTCAATAAGGGGAAAATAAGCGAGGCAAGGACATTACAAGGTCGACTAACCCCCTTGGCCAAAGCGGTTACCACTAAATATGGTATCGGCGGTTTGAAAGCGGCGATGGATTTGGCAGGTTATTTCGGTGGTGACCCACGATCTCCCTTGAAAAGGCCAGACAAAAAAGTTGAAGAAGAATTGAGACAGTTGTTACTATCATTTTCTCTTCCAGCCTAATACCTCTAAAAGTTTGCCTATCGACTTATCTTGCTGAGTCTGATGACGGAATGGCAACCGGGCGTTAATGGGATACCTTATCCTTCGCCCCTCCTATTCTATGGAGATGTAACCTTCGGCCTCAAGATCAGCAATAATTTTTCTAACCGCTCTTTCAGTGATCCCTGTTGATACAGCTAATTCCCGGGCGGTGATTCAGGGGCGCTTAGCCAAATAGACAAGAGCCAAAGCGTAATTTGTTACAAACGTCCATTCTCCCACAGAGAGGGCTCTTTCATTTTATTAAAGAGAAACTGAATACTTAAAAAACCCCTTGACAAATGTTCACTAAACTATTAATCTTCAAAACATGAATTAAGCTTCATGATTTGGATTTCCGTTTACCCCGTTAGAAGATTTTTAGCCTTGTAATGGGAAGGGGCACACGGACCACTAAACTCCCTGCTCGCACCGTTTAGAGATAAATCTCTAATGGGGCAAACAAATCACCTAATGCTAATAAATACAATTTGTCAGAAATTGTTTTTTTCCACAAACAAAAATCTTTATCAATCCTTTTATTCATTCAATGAATATATTTTCGAGAGGGGTGTAGGATAACGATCACCTATTAAACTTTCAAATTGTGGAGGAGAAAAATGAAGCTGACTAAAGACGAAATCATTAAGAGGGTGGAACAACTTAAGGATGGGGAAACAGTGAAGTTTAATATTCCCATCGTTTTTGGGGGAGGCGTGGCAGTCATTGGGCTTAACCCCAAGCGCTCCGAGAAGGGGGGAAAGAAGTATTTACTCGAGACGGGAAACGAAGGAAACGTGAAACCGTATTGGGATACGGATAAAGAGAAAGATCTCGCCAAATGGGTGGCTGATCGAATGGGTGAGTTGTTGTAAATCGAAGGTTAAAAGTTAAACGAATCTGTGAGTGCGGATACGTTTTTGCTTAGGAATTCATCCGTCTTGAAAAAATTATGCATCTGGAAATACGTTTTCGAAACCTTTAATGAACCCATAAATAACGAAGCCAATCACAGCACCCACAATGATCACAGAGACCCACAACAAGAAGTTATGAGGCATATTAATCATAGGCATACCGGGTATATCAAACATAAAACTCCTCCTTAATAAAGTACTTATTTCTATAACAGCTACAATTCTGTATGTCAAGAAATATCCACTGAAAAAACCGACTTAATCATCCTTTCTCCCCCTTTGTCAAAAGGGGGAAATCTCTCTCCTCCCTTTGGTATCTTTTTCCTGCCGAAAGTAGGTAAAGGGATGCGCCGTCTTCCAGAACCGCACTGCTCAGGCCAAACGAAGCATTCGGACTTTGGCGTCGGACGGTTGGGAGGGATTTTACAACGAGATTTCAAACGGCTGAATTGATTAAGGGGGAATTTATGTTTGGTTCCAGTTATCCAGTGTTAGGTTCTTGAATTTAATGTCAGGGTTTGTCTTCTGGATGGCTAACAAGATTTTTTGAAGTTCCCTATTTTTAACCACGCAGAAGAGGTAGGCCTTTT
>DCUS01000023.1:2408-6205 GCA_002327885.1 Syntrophaceae bacterium UBA2208 | reverse complement strand
TTCCATTATTATCCCGGATTGACAAGGGGGAACGGCAATTTTTTCTAAATTCAAACAAGGCTCAGGGGGAGAATAAAATGAATAAAATGAAATGGTTGGTCTTCGGTCTGTTTTTTATGTTGTTGCCCACAGTAGTTTATGCTTGGTCGGAGGATATATTTTTACATTTCCAGCCTTATCTTACGGTCGAGGAGGAATACAACAGTAATCTGGATTTGACTCCCAACCGTTTGAAAAGGAAGGATTTTATTACCACTATCTCTCCGGGGTTTAAATTTTCTACCGCACCGAGATCCCCCGTAACAGGCGAATTTAGACGGACGCCAACTGCCGAAGAGAGGTTTGGAGTCGATTTGGACTTTCGGGTCAGGTTCGTCTTTTATAACAAAGAACATGATGACAATTATATCGGTCTTCATGGAACACTCAATACCTGGTATGCCTTAACCCAAAATCTTACTTTCCGTGTCAGGGACTATCTGATCCGGTCCGATGAGATCAGGGAAGAGGATTATTCTGGCACAGCCATTCCGGGTCAATCTCTTCTTTCGAGAACGAGCGTCAGGGAGCCCTATTACCGCAATGTATTTGAACCCTCTTTGGAATATCGTTTTGGAAGAGAAAACATTCTTGCGCTCCACTACAGAAACAATATCTATGATATTAAAAGCCGGACAGTCGAAGACAGTATGGAAAACTATGTCAATCCGAAACTCACTTATTGGTTCAATATCAGACATGGAATCTATCTCGAATATGGATTCACTCTCGGAGATTTTGAAGATTCAGAAGATTGGGTAGGTCATATGGGAACGGGTCGATATACTTACCGTTTCAACCCGAAGACATCGATCTTTGGAGAATATACTCAGTTTTGGCGTAATTTCGATAATCCTCGTTTTGCCGAAGACCCTTCCGTTGATTATGTGATCTACAGGCCGAGCATCGGTATTGAGCATGCCTTCAGTTCAACGCTGAGCGCAAGAGTCCAAGGGGGTTATTACATGGCGGATCCTCACAGCGGTTCTACGGTCGATGGCCCCTTTTTCGATGTCCTTCTCACACAACGGGCACAGAGAACCACGTATACGCTTTCTCTCCAGGGTGGACATGCGGAAGATTTTTTTACCTCGGAGAATCTGGGTTTTGCTCAATACTACCGGGGCACAGGGAGAATCAGTTATCAGCTTCTGCAAAAGATGAGTGTCGGACTTTTTGGCAGCTATGAATGGGCGAAATACCCCGGTACTGTTATCGAGGACAAAACTCCCAAAGACCAGATTTGGGCTGCAGGCTGCGATGCCTCTTATCAGGTATTGAGATGGCTTTCCGTTTCGCTTCAAGGTTCCCACCGGGAGAATCGCTCAAATATTTCTGACAGGAACTATAGCGAATACCGTGGGATCTTAAGAATCACCGCAGCATACTAACGCATAGGGCATAGCGCATAGAGCATAGAGGATGAAGAAATGTTTAAATTCAGATTTCAAGATTTAAGAATATGGCAATTAGCGATTGAGATAGCTATTGAGCTTTTTGATATAGCAGACGACATTGAAAAGAAAAAATTATTCCGGTTTGCTGATCAGCTCAGAGGCGACGGAATGTCCATGTCGAACAACCCTGTGAAGTTTGTTGAGTCAAGAGTCTTTGAATTCAATGTTGAAGAGATTGGATTCCCTTTGTAGGCAAACCACAAGTTTTAGCAATTCTCTTGGAAAGGATTTTTAACCCTATGCCCTATGCTCTCTGCCAAAAGAGACTTACGATTTATGAAATAGGAAGGAGTAACTATGCCTGAGCAAACGCCCTTTAACATCCAAGATTACTTGAGAATAGGTCTACGCCGGAAGTGGTATATCATTATTCCAATAGTCATCGGGGTTTTGGCCTCCGTGGGTGTTTATAAATATCTACCCAAAGTCTATAGAGCCACGACTCTGATCCTCGTTCAACCTCAGAGCGTCCCGGAGAATTATGTGCGTTCAACGATCACGGACTCTGTGGCCAATCGGTTAAATACGATCAGTCAGGAGATATTGAGCCGCACCCGATTGGAGAGGGTCATCCAGGAATTCAACCTTTATCCAGACCTTCGCAAGAATGTTCCCTTGGAAGTGGTGGTTGAAACCATGAGAGCGGCAATTGAAGTGAAGGTGCAAGAACAAAGACGAGAGCGTTCGCAAAATTCCTTCTCCATTTCCTTCGAAGGGAAAGAGCCCGGCACCGTGATGGTGGTGACGAACAAACTGGCCTCTCTATTCATTGAAGAAAATCTCAAGGTCCGGGAATCCCAGGCAGAGGGGACTTCCGAATTTCTCAGCAAGGAACTTGTGAGTATGGAAGAACAGTTAAAACGCAGGGATCAGGACATTCGAAACTTTAAAGAACGCTCGATGGGTCAACTTCCTCAACAACTCGATGCGAATTTGAGAATCCTTGAACGTTTGCAGGACCAGCTTAAGACGACCAATGAGAACATCAGAGCCGCCGAGGACAGAAGTGTTCTCTTTCAAAACCAGCTTGAACAGTTAAGGGTGAGGGATCGTTTTTCAACTCCACGAGGGTCGCGTGGAAGTGGGGGGACAATCCCGGGAGAATTAAGCTCTGGAAGGGGTGTCGATGATCCATTAGTTGTCCAATATAACAACCTCAAAAGAGAATTAGCAAATGCACAGTCTAAATATAAAGAGACCCACCCGGATGTTGCAGACCTGAAGAGGAAAATAGCAAACCTTGAGCCCAAAGTGAAAGAATTGCTGGAAAAGCAAGCGGCGGAGAGGAAGGATAGGGAGAGGAGCCATCAAGAAAAAATCGTTGAAGAAGAATTGCCTCCACCGATTCTGGACCCGAACACCGAAAGGCTCATGACACAATACTCGGAACAATACAATAATGCACTGCTTGAAGCGAAACGGGCCAGGGAAGAGACGAAATATTTAAAAGAGCAGATCATCCTCTATCAGCGAAGAATTGAAGATACTCCGAGAAGGGAGCAAGAGTTAGTGCTGCTAACCCGGGATTACGATTTATTAAAAACCAATTATCAATCTCTTCTGGATAAAAAGATCCAGGCTCAGATGGCGGAGAATCTTGAGCGGAAACAGCAAGGTGAGCAGTTTAAGATTTTAGATCCGGCCCGGGTTCCTGAAAACCCGATTAAACCCGATCGCAACAGAATATTGCTCATTGGGGCGGTGATCGGCCTGATGGCAGGATTTGGGCTGGCCTGGTTCCGGGAATCACTGGACCGATCTTTCCATACCGTCTCAGACGTGGAAAGCTTTTTGGAGATTCCGGTTTTAGCAACGATTCCGAATTTAAAGCAAGAGGAAAAAAAAGCCGCCTAATTCGACCCGAAAGGGGCGAGGCGTAAGGCGGGAGGGGAGAAAAAATGGAAAAACCTCATAAGAAATTGGACGTTTGGCAAGCAGCAATGAAGTCAACAACGATGATCTATAAATTGACGAATAAATTTCCAGAAGAGGAAAAGTTCGGACTCGTTTCCCAAATGAGACGTGCATCGATAAGCATTCCGTGTAATATCGCTGAAGGCGCAGCGAGACAGGGGAAAAGGGAGTTCAAAAACTTTGTCAGTATGGCTCAGGGGTCTTTGAGCGAATTAGATACTCAATTAGAGCTTTCTATCCTACTTAGATATATAAGCGCTGAAGATCTTCGAGAAGTAGGGGACCAGTTGTTGAGAATTGACAAAATGCTTTCAGGATTAATTCGTAGTCTTATAGAAAGGACTAAGAGCAGCAAAGAAAAACGCTCTCGCGCATAAGGGCTTACGA
>DCUS01000023.1:0-2374 GCA_002327885.1 Syntrophaceae bacterium UBA2208 | reverse complement strand
CCTCGCGCCTTACGACTTACGGTTTTTATTATGTATGAACATTTCTACGGTTTAAAAGAAAACCCATTCAATGTGACCCCCAACCCCGAATATATCTATTTGGGGGAGAACCATCGGGAAGCCCTGGCTCAATTACTTTACGGGGTAAGAGAGCAAAAGGGATTTATTGTTATTACGGGAGATGTGGGCGCCGGCAAGACAACGCTGATTCACTATCTTCTTGAAAAATTGGACGGGAATGGCCACACCAAAACAGCGTTTCTCTTTAACCCAAAATTAACAGTCAATGATTTTATTCAGTACATCTTGAAAGACCTTGGGATAAAAGCCTATGGCCAAACGAAAGGTGAACATCTTCATATCCTTCACCGATTTTTGCTCAATGCTTTCCGTAAGGACGAAAAGGTAGTTCTCATTGTTGATGAAGCGCATGGTTTAAATCCGGAATTACTCGAGGAGATCAGGCTTCTTTCGAACCTTGAAACCTCAAAATCCAAGTTGCTTCAAATCGTACTGGTGGGTCAAACGGAATTGGATAAAACGTTAGCCCAGCCGGAATTTCGTCAGTTGAAGCAGCGAATCAATTTGCGATACCACCTGCCCCCGCTCTCTGAAAAAGAGACAAAAGAATATATTGAAAAAAGGTTAAGAATCGCCGGGGCCAAAAGTCCTATTTTCACGGAAAAAGCATTTAGAGAAATTTATATAAAATCAGGAGGAATACCACGATTAATTAATATCCTGTGCGACAATGCTCTATTGAATGGGTATGCCCTGGATCAAAAACTGGTAGATCAAAACTCGGTTCGTGAGGTCGCCAAAGATTTAAAACTAATGAAAAAATCTCCTAAAATCCTGATTGGGTCACTGATTTGCCTCTTTATGGTCGCAGGGATTCTATTGTTCGTTTATCTGCAAAAAGGCGGTCATCTGATTCCTATTTATAAGGAAGCCCTCCGTGGCTTCCAATATATAAAAGAAATAATATACAAAGGAGCCTCAACCATTTTTTAAATTTCTTTAAAAGGGAACTCTCTTTTCTATGGATCCTGTAAGGTTTTGTAACAGCACTTTCATCCTATATCCGCTATGCGCTCTCCCTGCCCTCCGAAAGACGACTGCAGGCGGGCGCTATGCCCTATGCGAGGTTTTGTAATGAGCCGAATCTATCGCGCCCTTGAAAAGGCAGAAGAAGAAAAAAGACAGAAGGTAAAAGAAAATCTTTATCCCAAGGTTTTTGAAGAAAGGACTGTTTTAAAGAAGGAAGAGCCAACTTTAAAAATCCCTGAGGAAAAGATCACCAATATCGGGAAGATAAAGGAATTAGATCTTCCATTAAAAGAAGAGACTCCTGCTTTGGTTGTTCCACCCGACTCTTTTGCGGCGGAGGAATTCCGGAAGCTGAAGACTCAAATATTTCATCGATTATCTTCCCCCCCTCATTCAATTCTTGTCACCAGCGCTACTCCCGGGGAAGGGAAAACAATGGTATCTGTAAATTTGGCGATAGCCATTTCACAGGAAATTCAACGAAAAGCCATTCTCATCGATGGAGATCTTCGGAGACCCAGCATTCGTCTCACAAAAAGGGGAAACTCGAAAGGGCTCTCAAACTATCTTTCAGATGGAACACCCCTGTCAGAAATTCTAATAAAATCTGAGGTAGAAAATCTCCGAATCATCACCGCAGGGGATCCTACCAATAAACCTTCCGAATTAATCGGTTCTAAACGAATGGGGGAGCTCTTTAAATCCCTCAAGGAATCTGAAGATAGCAGTTACATTGTCATTGATTCCTCCCCCATTGTTTCAACCACCGAGCCGGCATTACTTTCTAAAATGGTCGATGGAATCATTCTCGTGGTGATAGCGGACCGAATACCGAGGGAAACCATTCACCGGGCGATCAAGTCCATCGATCGCCAGAAAATTATTGGAGTCGTTTTTAACCAAATAGATATGAAGCCGTCCCATTACTATACAAAAAACTATTACAAATATTACCGAAAATAGCTTTTAAGGAAGGATTCAAGGGGGCAAGCCTGCCGGCAGGCGAGGGGCTCAAGGTTTCGAAGACGAAGTTTAGGAAAGTTAATATGAAAATTAAAAATGTTCACAAATATTTGGCTTATAACTTAACACTCAGCGCTTAACACTTAAATAATTCGCTTTGCCCCATGCGCTTGGCGCTATGCGAGGTTTTGTAAATGGAAAACTGGTACGTCATTCAAACGAAACCGAAAAAAGAAGGAGAAGCAACTTCTTACCTCTCAAACAAAGGAGTTGAAATTTTCGGCCCTTTGATCGAAGCATTTACTGCCAGAAATGCAAAAATGACCAAAGAGCTGAAACCTCTGTTTCCTGGCTATATCTT
>DCUS01000082.1:2188-4672 GCA_002327885.1 Syntrophaceae bacterium UBA2208 | reverse complement strand
ACAAGAGGGTTTGGTTTTCGGTTTTGTCATCCCGAACTTGTTTCGGGATCTCGGTTTGGGTTTTGAATCATTTAGGTTTTAAAGCCCCGCCCTGTGGGCGGGGTTCTTTACTAAGGGGAGCACATTATAGTTTACATTCGCCCCAGCAAGTCATTGCGAGGAGCGATAGCGACGAATCAATCTCAAAGCAAGATTGCCAAGCCTGCGTGCCATAACGCAATCTCGGACGAAGGGTCAACCTGAAGATAAGCGCTTCGGTGTGCAGGCATGCCCTTCGGGCTCGCAATGACACCTTTTTTGTGTTTACAAATGTAACCTATTTTACGCTCTCAGTAATAAGAGAAATAAATGGGGATTTATGACCAATTTTAAGCGGCTTTTAATGACTCCTCATTTTGGATAATGATCTTGAGATTTAAATTTTTGGATGGAATAGGCAATCCTTGTTCCCTTAATAGATTAACATGTTCAATCATCCCCCATTTTGCTTTATAAAGACAATCCTCGATAGAGTGTCCGATACCTGAGAAACCTGGCAAGTCAGGGGAATAAAATCCAAAAAAATCAGGTTCCTTGGTCGCCTCAATCGTTAATGAATATTCTAAATCTATCATCATTACACCTCCATCTTTCTTATTTCTTAATTCCTGCGGCTTTCAAAATTGCGTGACAAGTCCGTTTTGGAACTTCTTTTGAACCATGATAATCAACCCTGATCAGATTGCTCCATC
Organism: Syntrophaceae bacterium UBA2208; assembly: GCA_002327885.1. Lineage (GTDB taxonomy): Bacteria > Desulfobacterota > BSN033 > BSN033 > UBA1163 > UBA1163. Next base: position 3,941 of record DCUS01000082.1, on the reverse strand, counting down.
CGGGTTTGGCATAATACCTGATGGAACCTTTTTCTTTTATAATTCTAAAACCCTTCTGTTCCAGCAATCGAACGAGTTCATTAAATTTTATAGGGTTTCTCTAAATTTATAAAAATATTATGACCTTGTCAATAAGGTTTCTGTTTTTTGAGTTTTTCTGGCTTTTGTNNTTAAGAGGGGGAGAGTGGAGGGGGCGTTAATTAAGGGGGATGAACGGGGGGTTAAGGGGAGGTTAACCACTCTTGTTATCTGAGGTGTGCCACAAATTTGTGCTTGATTTTATCATAATTAAATTTTAGCATATAATATCAATAAAAAAGAAGGCAACTTACGGAGGAGGAATAATGCCGGTCATAAAATCCATCTCGAGTCTGCGGAACCGGACGAGAGACATCGCTTCCCTGTGTCACGAACAAGACGAGCCTGTTTATCTGACCACGAATGGTGAAGGTGATCTGGTTGTCATGAGCATTAAGCATTATGAAAAACTAAAGACAAGAATAGAGCTCTTCGAGAAACTTGCCGTTGCACAAACCCAGGCCACAGCTGGTGAAAAGGGGCTTGCTCATAAGCAAGTCATGAAAAAGCTCAGGCAGCGTTTGCATGGCAAATAAGTACACTCTTCGTTACCTTCCGGTTGCAGTGGACGATCTTATTTCAATATTCGACTGGATCGCAAATGACAGTCCGGGCAATGCCTCCGCTTTTATCGATAAGCTTGATCAGCGCATTGGCAATCTTGAGGTTCATCCCTTTCTGGGCCGAATACCAAGAGACGATCAGCTCAAAAGCTCAGGTTACCGTGTCCTTGTTATTGACTCCTATCTTGTATTCCACATCGTCCGTGGTAAAACCGTTGAGATTCACCGTGTTGTTCATGGCTCACGCAATTTAGATGACATCATTTAAGGCTACCTCTAAAAAAGTCATTCCTGCGGCCTTCAAAATTGCGTGACAACACCATTTGCATTAAGGGATTTGGCCTTTGACCTCCCACCCCAAACCACAAACATCCTGACAAATCAGGGCTCTACCTTTTCGATTTGACCTTTGTTCACCTTCAGGATGGAAAGCGTTCGAATGGCTTTCCCGTCTTCGCTAAAGCCTTTCAGGCCGGAAACCCCTTTGAAATTTCGGATCTGCTGTAGTTCTTCTTTAAGCTGGAGAGGGGATGAAATTGATTTGGATTGGAGAATATCTTTCAAAAATTTAGCTCCGTCATAACCAAGGGCTTCGAGAATCTCAGGATCTCTCTGGTAGGTTTTCCGAAATTCTTGAACGAAATGGACTGTCGGAGGGGAAGGGTCCTTTTTAAAAAAAGCATCGACAAAGATAGCCCCCTCGGCGGCTTTTCCAGCCGTCGAGATCAACCCGGGGCCATTCCATGAATTGGTCCCCAAAAAAGTTCCTTTCACATCGTAAAAAAACATCTGAGAAAGAATCATGGCCACACGATCATGAGCATCGGGAATAAAAATTCCATCCGCAGAGTGATGGGATTTGAACTCATCTTCTTTTTTTCTTTTGCCGTCAGGATCCCGGACGGGTTCAATCTTAAAAAACCCTCTGATTTCCTGACTGAAATCGGTCTGGTCCTCTTGGTAAACGACTACCCCTGAAATTTTCCCTCCTTTTCGTGAGATCTCCTTAACAAAAAGGTTTTTGAAATAGAGTCCATAAGGAGAATTGGGATAAAAGACAGCAAATGTTTTCAGGTTCAACTCTTCGGTCGCATAGGCAACAAGGGTTTGGA
>DCUS01000082.1:0-2174 GCA_002327885.1 Syntrophaceae bacterium UBA2208 | reverse complement strand
ATGGCAATCACCTTTTCCTGGATCGCTAACTCCTCGACCGCTTTTTCTGCCTCTAACGGGTTCCCTTTAGAATCCCGGATAGACAATGAAATCAAAGGGATTTTTTCGGGAGATTCAAATTCTTTAATAGCCAGTTGAATTCCTTGAAGCACTTTATCCCCAAAAGGTTGATGGACTCCGCTTAAAGGAAGAATCACCCCCAACGTATACCTGGCCCTGGAAGGAGGCGGGATCATTTCTGAAAGTTCTCTGGCTAATAAAACATAATCCACCCCTCGATAGTCCCTTTGCAAATCGATCAGCATTTTTTTAGCGAGAGTCCCATTTCCCTGCCGTTTGACCCACTGGGCCAGTTTCAATTTTGCATAACCTCCCGCATAGGCTCCCCGGTAAAGAGATTCAATGGATTTTAACTCTTCTTCCGAATCACAGGAATCGATAATCGATTTTACCTTTTTCTTTAGCTCTTCATTGGGTACTCCGGGAACGAGGATTCCCTTTCCATACCAGTGGAGGGCATTGATGGCATCTTTCAATTCAAAATAGTTGTCTCCCAGCAGATAAAAGACCTGGACCATCCGGGCCGGAGCGAGGAAGGTTGGAAAAAGTTCATTGAGAATGCGAATGGCATCCCTTGGCTTTTTTAGCTGGGTGTAACAGATTCCCATTCTGAATTTGGCTTCATTTAAAAGCGGACTCTTGGGGAACTCCGTGATTAATCTCTTAAAACGCCAGAGGGCCCTTTCAGTATCCTCTTTTGAAAGGAGAATTTCTCCCTCCCGAAAGAGAGAGGCGTCATCAGGTTGTGAAGAAGGTTGAGCGAAGACGAGGGCTTGAGAAAAGAATATGAAAAGAAGGAGGATTTTCCAGCCTCTACCCCTCTGAATGATGGATTGGAGTGACATAATAAATTTCAGGTAAATGGCGGTAATTTTCGTTGAAGTCAATTCCATACCCTACTATAAATACATCCTCCACGTCAATCCCCGGATAGTCGACCTCCATCTCAACCTCCCGCCGTGCTTTCTTGTCTAAAAGGGCGCATATTTTCACGGAATGAGGGTTAGAATGGATGATCCGATCTTTTAAGAACCGGAGGGTATAGCCGCTATCAATGATATCTTCCACGATGAGGACATCCTTGCCTTCGATAGGGAGCTCGATATCCTTTGTGATCTCAATCCTCCCGGAGGTCTTCATCCCGGCACCATAACTGGCTAACCGGACAAAGTCGATTTTAACAGGAATTTTTAGATGTCTGACAAGGTCGGAGAGAAACATGAAAGCCCCTTTCAGGATACAGACCAAGAGAAGTTCCTTTTCGGCATAATCCCGGGAAATTCGGTCCGCCAATTTTTTTACGATTGTGGCGATTTCCTCTGCAGTGAGCAGGAGATTCAGATGATGATCCATTGTCTGCAGTGGTTTTGAATCTGCCATGAAAACTCACAGGGCGTGTTCTAAGACCACGATTTCCATCTGCTGAGGGAGGGTCGATAGATCGAAAGTGACTTCGCTGGTTCTGGCACGCTTAATACTTGATTTTCCTTTCAGAAAGTCTTCCACNNACCGGGATCAAAAGGATGTCCACGGGCCCGATCTCAGCCAATTCTTTGTCGCTCAGGAGATGGCCAAGGTCCCCGAGGTGACAGAGCTGAAGATGATCAACCCGAAGATTAAAGATGGTGTTCGCTCCTCGTTCGCTTCCCTTGGAGGGATCATGGAAGGTCGCAATCCCCTTGATTGAGATCTCTTTAACCGTTTTAGAACCGCTCCCCTTTATGATCTCAGGCTTTCCGGGAAGATCCCTGGTGTAGTTATGATCGGCGTGGTCATGACTGGTTAAAACGATATCCGCCTGCTCTTTAATTGTTCCGTAAGAAAGTTGCCCGCCAAAAGCCCCGGGTTCGTAGGGATCTATAATGATTTTAGATCCTTGATCGGATGTGATCAAAAAAGCCGCATGTCCGTAATATTTGATTTTCATTCAACCCCTCCTGTATTAAAAAATGTATTCAATAACTCATAACTCATCATTTGTAACCCGCAACTCTAAACTAATACAAACTCAATAAATAAAATGACATCACCCCCACCCTCACCCTCCCCCCTTGGAGACTGTGTCGTAATGTCCTTCTGAGGCGAAAGCCGAAGAATCTATATAATAGATTCAT
>DCUS01000040.1 GCA_002327885.1 Syntrophaceae bacterium UBA2208 | reverse complement strand
TAATTTTATGCAACTGCGAGGTATATTGCTCTGCTTGGATCGCGGCCTTCGCATAGCCTACGTCTTGGGGGAGATTTTCGAATTAACGAGTGATAAAGGTGGCTATATCCTAAATATTGCTCCAACAGCATTTCGTAAACGGCTATCTCGTGCCCGGAAACGCATCCGCAATTTCATGGGGAAAAATTGTGCCCTTGTTAATCCAAAAAATCCATGTCACTGCGGCAAATGGGGTTACAACGCCATTAAAAAGGGATTCATTGATCCTGACAGATTACTGTTTGCAAGGCACCCATCCTATGTACGAAAAGATATTGTTGCCATAAACCAACTTCAAGAGGTTGATGAACTTCATCGGGTGGCCGCGCTTTTTCGTAATCATCCTGACTATGCTGCTCCCGGGGTATTTGTGGAAAGTATAAGAGAGTTAATCAATTCGAGGAAGTACAAATTGCTTAACTAATAATAGGACAAGAAGGAGAAATGGAGGTAGGTGAAGGCTTTAGGAGCTTTTACAACGATAACCCTGTGTCGGTTATTTTTTTGTTAGGTTTTTTATTTTTTAACGAAAGGAGACAATGTATGACTTATGAACAAATTAAGACGTCAGTGGCCCCTTGCGGACTAAGCTGTGAAAAATGCTTTGCCCATGTGGATGGAGATATCCGCCAGTACAGTCTGAAACTCAAAGAAAAACTCGGGAATTTCGAGTCTTATGCCAAACGATATGAAACCCTGCTGGGTGAACCGGTTTTTAAAAAATATCCTGATTTCAAGGCAATGTTGGATTACTTTGCTTCGGAAAACTGCAAGGGATGCCGCAACGAGCAGTGTAAGATATTTAAAAACTGTGGGGTGCGCCCCTGTCACCAGAAAAAACAGGCTGATTTCTGCTACCAGTGTGACGAGTTCCCGTGTAACAAAACCAACTTTGATGAAAACCTGTATAAAGCTTGGGTGCGGATCAACGAGATAATAAAAAATGAAGGTATAGAGAAATATTATGAAAAAACTTTAAAACGTCCCAGATATATTTGAAAAAACCATAAACAGAGGGGCAGATCCCGGGGAAAAATTCTACCGACGTGCCTATTACTCTCTCTTTCAATCGCAAATCGTTAGATTATATAGAAAGCCCATCTACAACCTTTGTAAGTGCAAGCGATAAATGGCGTTGAGTCATTTCAGCAGAAGGCTGAGTGTCTTCTGAGGGTCTCATCCCTGGGCGCACTCTGAGGGGTCGCCTTTTAATTTGGATAAGGCATGGGAAAGTGCGGGAAGGATCACTTCTAAGTTTTCTTTTACACTTTTTGGGCTTCCTGGAAGATTGACAATCAAACTCGAACCCCGAATGCCCACAATAGCTCTCGATATCATTGCATGGGGTGTTTTTTTCAGGCTTTCAGCCCTCATGGCTTCGGAGAAACCAGGAACTTCTTTTTCAATGACCTCAAGTGTTGCATCGGGTGTCACATCACGAGGACTGAGTCCTGTTCCTCCTGTGGTAAGGATTAAATCGGCTTTCAATTGATCGGCGCTTTTCTTGAGAGCCTGGATGATTCTCTCTTTCTCGTCCGGGATGATCTCATAATGAATCACCTCAGCAGGCAGATCCTTTACCATTTGCCGAATGAGGGGGCCGCTCGAATCCTCCCGCTCCCCTTTGGAGCCTCGATCGCTGATGGTCAAAATGGCAACCTTGAACATGAATTCCTCAATGCGTTATTGGGTTTGTTGAGTTTATTGTGTTCGTTGAGTTAATAACCCAAGCAACTCAAGTAACCCAACGAACTCAAGAACCGATTACAATCTCATCTCCTACCTTCACTTCTCCTTCGGTTATGACCTCTGCGAAGATCCCTTCTTTGGGCATCACACAGTCTCCTGCCTGGTAATAGATAGCACAACGCTCATGGCACACTTTCCCAATCTGGGTGACGCGCAGGATGATAGAACCCCCTATGCGCATTTCTGTTCCAATAGGAAGATGGACAAGATCGATACCCTCGGTCGTAATATTCTCCGCAAAATCGCCATAGCCCACTTTCAACCCTTTTGCCTTCATTTTTTGGATGGATTCGTTTGCCAATAAACTGACCTGGCGGTGCCAGGGACCACCATGGGCATCGCCCTTTAAACCGAAATCCTTCAATAAGGAACATGCTTGAATATTTGTCTTCTTTGTTCCCTTTTCTTCACTGATATTGACGGCCAGCACCTTTCCTTTTTGAATTCCCTTCATGTTTCAGCCCTCCGTGAAGTGTTAGTCGTAAGGTGCGAGGCGAAAAATATCTTATCCCCTCACGTCTGACTCCTCACTCCTTACGCCTAACGGCGTAGGTGCCACTCCTTCCTCCTGTTTTTTTGACAAGATGGATATCAGAAAGAATCATCCCCCGATCAATGGCCTTGCACATGTCATAAATGGTTAAGCCGGCAGTGGCGACCGCCACAAACCCTTCCATTTCCACGCCTGTTTGTGCCTTAATCCTGACTTTCGCCTCAATATCAATCCGACTCTCTTTCTCAAAAGGATAGAAATTAACCTCCAAATGGGAAAGATTGAGAGGGTGGCACATGGGGATAATTTCTGATGTTTTTTTTGCTGCCATGATCCCAGCCACTTTAGCGACTGCTAACACATCACCCTTTGCGATCTTGCCGGACATGATGTTTCTAAAGGTCTTCGGATGCATAGAGAGGGACCCACGAACCACAGCCTCCCGCACGGTCTCTCTCTTTTTACTGACATCTACCATCTTTGCCCGGCCCTTTTTGTCAAAATGAGTAAGTCTTTGCATCCGTTCCTCCCGGCACGCATAGCGCAGAGCGCTTAGCGCATAGCGAATTGACTTAATTCATAATTCAAAACTCATAACTCTTGACTATTTTACCCTCCTATCGCTGACATATTTCTCTGGCATTTCTTGAACTGGTGTGTATTGATGGGATGTCTCTCCGGCTTTTTATTAATCGCCAATAGAAGTTGTTCCTTCAAATCGCGATCAGATCCTCCATTTCTTAGGAGTTCTCGCACATCAATCTCCTCGTCAGAAAAGAGACAGGTCCTGATCTTTCCATCAGGGGTGAGTCGGAGACGATTGCATTCATCACAGAAATGACTACTCACCGCACCGATCAACCCAATTTCTCCAAGAGCTCCCTCAATTCGAAATCTCTTGGCCGGACCATCCCATCGATCTGAAGGGATAGGAATCAGGTTGCCCATATTTTCAAGGCGACTCTTGATCTGGGGAATAGTTAAGATATCACTTTTGTTCCATTCCTCTCCATTGCCGGATGGCATATATTCGATATATCGAATAACCAGAGGGAGATCAATGGTTAATCGGGCGAAAGATTCGATTTCATCGTCATTTAACCCCTGAATGGCGACCATATTGATTTTGATAGGGGAAAGTCCCACTCTCAATGACTCTTCTATCCCCGCCCATACCCTCTCAAAACTGTCTCTTCGAGTGATCTGCAAGAACCTGTCTTTTTTGAGGGAGTCGAGACTGATATTGATCCTTTTTAAACCCGCATTTTTGAGATCCTGAGCAAACTCTTTTAAGAGAATTCCATTGGTGGTGAGACTTAAATCCTTAATCTCTTTAATTTGAGACAGGCGGGAAATAAAATCTATGATTCCCTTTCTGACCAGTGGCTCTCCCCCTGTTAATCTCACCTTCGAAATCCCTTCCGCAGCAAACACATGGACGATCCTCAACATCTCTTCATAGGTGAGAATCTCTTTGTGAGGGATTAGGGAAATGCCTTCCTCCGGCATGCAATAACGGCATCTCAGGTTGCATCGGTCCGTGATTGAGATTCGCAGATAATTTATTTTTCGTTTAAAAGGATCAAGCAACATAATTTATTTCAGATTTGAGATTTTAGATTTCAGATTTTAAAATCTCAAACGTAAAATCTACAATCTTAAATTAAAAAAGGCCGATTCCCGTGTTAAGGAAGCGGCCCGTTAATTTCTTCCATCTCCTTTCCAAACACGGGAGGCATGTCCGTTTCCAACCATGCCCTAACGGCCCATCTCCATATCCCGCCCGGCCCGCCTTCTCCTCTATGGAGAGAGTGTAAGAGGGGAGATTTAGGAAAGAGGCTCGGAGATACTGTTAATCATATATAATTGAATTTTCAGGGAAAGTCAAGAAGGACATGTCCCCGATGAAGTTCTAATGAAGTTCATGATTTACCTTGACATGGATTCTATCCTATGTAATATTCTGGATGCTTTTATGGAATTCTTGAGAGGAGGTGAGAATTCAACAGAAAGATAAGCTACAGGATGATCATAAACATAAGTTTATGATCAGGACATTATGGAACAAAGGTATTATTAAGTTTTTTAACTTTAAAAGAAAGGAGGCATACAATGAAGAGGAGAGTCTTCACAACAATAACCACTTTTGTCCTGTCGGGATTACTGCTGTTTTTTTTAATGCCGACCATTGATGTCCATGCCCAGAAAGAGAAGGTCGGCTGGGTCGGCCCTGTTTACAAAGAGCTTTCTGACAGTTTAATGAAAGGCTTCAAAGAATATTACAAAAAGACCTACGGGAAGGAAATCGAGATCACCTTCATCAGACCCGGCGGATGGCCTGTTTGCGTGGATAAAGTAAGGGCCTGGAAAGGGAAGCCTGACGCCGATGTCTTTCTTGGCGCCGGAGCTCCTGCCTTCGAGGTTTTGGATAAAGAAGGGTTGATCGTTCCTTATAAACCCAAGGATTGGGACAAGGTTCCCGATAAATGGGGTGGCATGAAAGTGAAAGATGAAAAATTCATGTGGACCTGTTTTGCGCCCTGGATTGTGACCAATCTTTATAACGAAAGAGTCCTGAAGGCCTTAAAATTACCCGCCCCAAAAACCTGGAAGGATTTGCTCAATCCGATCTATCGAGATTTGGTCGTCCAGACTTTACCTTACGCCTCCGGGACACAGCACGAAGTGATAGAAATCCACCTTCAGAGTTTCGGTGAAAAGGAAGGCTGGGCATATAATCGGCTTTTGGCTGCCCAGTTAGCCAGATTCTCCACAGGGAGCGTTGACACCACTCACATGGTCAGCAGGGGAGAGGTTCCCATTGGCATTGCCCAACCCCAGATGAATGCAATGAGTGCAAGGGCAGATGGGTATCCCGTGCGTGATTTGCTCCCTGACAAGACGATTCTCGTTCCCGAGGCGGTCGCTTTGCTGAAAAACGCTCCCAACGCGGCCAATGGAAAGATCTTCCTGGACTGGCTGTTCAGCATGGAAGGCCAAAAATATGTGCTGGAAGGCCGATACTTTACAGCGAGGACAGACATTAAATTTTCCGTGTGGGAGAAAGAAGGTGTGGGCATGGCCAAGCACGCCCGGGATGCTTTGGGCGTGGATTCATTCTGGGATTTAAAGGTGGGATTCATCGATTACAATCTGGAGCTTGCGACAAAGCGATGGGATGATGTCAACCGTTACTTCGAGTATGAGATTTACCGAAAGTGGCGAGAATTGAAAAGCAGTCTCTTCCTCATCGAGGAGGTTGAGGGCGAAATCGATGCCGCAAAGAAGAAAGGGATTGATATCAGTAAAGCGGATACGAAAATCAAGGAAGCCAGAAAACTCTTCGAATTCGAAGGGTCCTATGCAACCGCCAGGTTAACCGCTTCTGAGGCCCGGGCACTGCTTGTGGCTGCGTCTCGTTAAACCCTTATAATCAGTCATTGAACCTAATCCTCCCTCGCCCCCCTTTAGCAAGGGGGGGAGGGAGGGTGGAATCTATTTCTTAAGGAATTGATTTATGTCTCGAGGAAATCTACTCATTTCTACCATCCTGTGGTTGATTGTCGCCCTCTTTGTAATTTATCCACTCTCTTTTTTAATCATTGAGAGTTTTAAAATTGCCGGCACCGATCATTATGGCATAAAAAATTACATCGACTTTTTTAAAGACCCCTATTATCTAAAAACCTTTGCCAACACCCTGTTTCTGGCGGTTCTGGTGCTTATCACCACCACTCTGTTCGGATTGCCATTGGCCTATATTCTCGCCAGGTATCGACTTAAGGGAAAGGTTCTTTTTACAGCGCTCATCCTTCTTCCCATTGTGTTGCCCGCCTATGCCGGCGCCTTTGCCCTGATCGTCTTTTTCGGCAAGATGGGGACCATGAATCTCCTGCTTCTTGATTGGGGTCTGATTAGTAAACCGATTAACTTTGTCTTCGGGATGCACGGCCTCGTCTTCATTCAATCACTCCATCTTCTCCCCTTTATTGTGCTCAGCCTCTCGGCAGGGTTCACCAATATCGACCCGTCCCTGGAAGAAGCGGCCGAGGTAGAGGGGGCGAGCGGTTTCAAAAGGTTTTTAACCGTCACCCTGCCGCTCACCAGCCCGAATTATTTAGCCGGTGCGGTGATTGTTTTTTTATGGCCCTTCACGGATTGGCTGACACCCTTAATCTTTGGACAGGTAGATTTTCTTCCCTCCATTTCTTATATCAACATCGCCTACCACTTTACGGATATGCACCGAAAATACATGGGCATTGTTTCCGTGGTGGTTTCGTCGGTCATCTGCGTAGCCATATTCTTGGCCTCCAAGACATGGGTGGAGAGAAAGAAATATACAGCGCTCTCAAAAGGAACAACCCTGGAGGGGAGAATTATCGAGCCCGGAATATTGACCAGGGTGAGCTCTTATTCATACATGTTCTTTATTGCAATCCTCGTTTTGCTCATTCCCATCGTGCTGGGATTATCAGCCTTTTCAAGAAGGTGGGTGTTACAGCCTTTCCCATCCTACTGGACCCTCGATAACTTCAAGCTCATCTTTCTTGAAACCCCGCTCCTGTTGAAAAATTCGTTTCTTTTTAGCGGGGTGGCGCTCCTTTTCGGAGTAGCCTTTGGGCTCCCGGCCGCTTATCTGATTACCCGAACCAAAGTCCGGGGAAAAGATACGCTCGATTTTGTGATCACTCTCATGCTTGCTTTTCCGGGAATTGCCATTGGGGTGAGCTATCTGCTCGCCTTCTGGGAAGGGATCCCTTTGGCCACGCACTGGATCATCATGCCCCTGTCTCTCTTTGTGCGGAGGCTTCCATACTTCCTGAGAATGGCCCATGCCTCCTACTTACAGCTTGATGTCTCACTGGAGGAGGCTTCCGAAGTGTCGGGAGCAAACAAACTGAGAACATTCTTCAATATTTCATTGCCCCTCTTACTTAAAGGGGTATTCGTCGGGCTGGTGATGTTTTTTATCATGGCCTTTCAGGAGATTTCCACCGCCATCTTTCTCTACAGGGGAGGATGGGAGACTTTACCCATTGGCATTTATCTAAACTGGCATCGCGGGATGGAATTCGGGATTGCCGGAGCGATGGCTTTCCTCATGATCGTCATCATCTTTATCCTTCTGCTGATCGTGGCCCGAATCGGAGGGGGAATCCTTGGAGCGGCATGGGGTTCTTCAGGAGGGAGGTATTAGATGGCCTTCATCAAGATTGAAAATCTCTTAAAAAAATTCGGAGCGATGGTGGCCGTGAACCACATCAATCTGGAAGTGGAAAAAGGAGAAATGTTAACCCTCCTCGGGCCGAGCGGATGTGGTAAGACGACGACCCTGCGTTGCATCGCCGGTCTGGAGAAGCCTGATGCTGGAGATATTCTCATCGATGGTCAGCCGATGTTTTCTCAAGGGTTTGTTCCTCCCTCGCAAAGGGAGATTGGAATGGTATTTCAAAACTATGCGGTCTGGCCTCACCTGAGGGTGTTTGATAACGTTGCCTACGGGTTAAAGCTACAGAAATTTTCCAAGCACGTGATCAAGGAAAAGGTGACGGAAGCGCTGGAATCCGTGGGGCTGACGGGCCTGGGGAGGAGATATCCCGGGCAAATGAGCGGAGGCCAGCAACAACGGGTTGCCCTTGCCAGGGCCCTTGTGAGGAATCCGAAAGTGCTGTTGCTGGATGAACCGCTCAGCAACCTGGATG
>DCUS01000093.1 GCA_002327885.1 Syntrophaceae bacterium UBA2208 | reverse complement strand
ACCGAAGGGGTCTAAATCTTTGAAATTTGAATTTTGGATTTGTTTCGGATTTTGATATTAGGATTCCGGATTTTTGGTTTAAATAGCGGAGGATTCTTTAGATGAAAATACCAGAGATTGACCTCTATCTAATTGCACCGGAGATCATTATCACCGCTTTCGGTTTTTTGGTGCTTCTTGTGGATGTTTTTTCACCCAAAGGAGAGAAAAAAGGGTACCTCGGGCTGATCAGTCTTGTTGGAATCGTTCTGGCTTTCTTTTACATTCTCCCTCAGATGGGGTCCATCAAATCCGGTTTTGAAGGAATGTTCGTCTCCGATGGATACGCTCTGTTCTTCAAAATTACTTTTCTGATTATTGCCTTTTTGACGGTTCTGATCTCTATGGGATACACCCAAAGGGAAGGGATTGCGTTCGGAGAATACTATGCCCTCGTCCTTTTTGCGACCCTCGGGATGATGCTGATGGCAGCCGGGACTCATTTGATCATCATTTTCCTGGGGTTGGAAACCATGTCCATTTCCATTTATATCCTGGCAGGGATGATGCGTGAGGATAAGAGGTCAGCGGAATCGGCATTGAAATACTTTCTTTTGGGCGCTTTCGCCACAGGATTCCTTCTCTATGGCATTGCCCTCATCTATGGAGCGACCGGATCCCTTCAGCTTCAGGAGATCGCCTCTTATATCACCTCCAAAAGTCTCTTGAGAAACCCGATGCTCTTGATGAGCCTTGTTTTTCTCACCATTGGTTTTGGCTTCAAGATCGCTTCCGTTCCTTTTCATATGTGGACGCCTGACGTCTATGAGGGGGCTCCTACATCGATCACTGCTTTCATGGCCACAGGGGTGAAGGCAGCAGGTTTTTCAGCCTTGATCAGGGTATTCTTTTCTGCCTTGCCTGCCTTTCGCCCGGACTGGACTTCGATTATGTGGGTGATTTGTGTGGCGACGATGACACTCGGAAATATCGCAGCCATCTCCCAGACCAATATCAAACGGATGCTGGCTTACTCGAGCATTGCCCATGCCGGTTATATCCTGGTCGCCTTTGTTGCAGGAAACGATTTAGGAACTTCAGGGATTCTCTTCTATCTCATGGCTTATGCCTTTATGAACATCGGCGCCTTTTCCGTGGTCATCCTCCTTGGGAAGAAAGGTGAAGAAAATACATTGATCACGGATTATGCAGGGATTGGCTTTAAATACCCGTTGCTTGCGGTTTCCATGACCATCTTTCTTCTCTCCATGGCGGGTATTCCTCCCCTGGGAGGATTCATGGCCAAATTTTATATCTTCAGCGCAGCGGTGAAGGAAAAATTTTACTGGTTGGCCATCCTCGGTGTCCTGAACAGTGCCGTTTCGGTTTACTATTACCTAAGGGTCACCGTGCTTATGTATTTCAGGGAATCCGAACGGGAGATCACGGGCCTCCAATTTTCACCCGCTTCGGTGATCGCGTTGATCCTGGCTGTGATCGGGACCCTCTACATGGGGATCTTCCCTGCCAATGTGCTTTCCTTAGCCCAACGGTCGATCGGAGGGTTGATGTAAGCAGGTTTTTGAATCTTTGCGGATCTGCTGATTTCATACCCCGTAACTTCAACTTTTTTTCTTCCCCGGCCTTACATCCACCATATTATCATAGAACGTACTTCCTCCCCCCTGGTCTGTCAAACGCTGGGAAGTGAGAGCATTGACAGAGCGAGGACCCGGGCAGTGGTTCAGCCACCAAACCCCTTCGGCCACTACCACACCGGAAGGAACTTTTGAGGTAACGCGGAGAGTGAAAAAAACCTCACCCAGTTGATTAAAGGCGATGACCGGTTCGCTCTCTCTCATCCCTTTTGCCTCCGCATCGACTGGGTTCATCTGAAGAAACATGGCCTTCTCCTTTTTAAGAAGGTCGTCTCTTTCCCTGAAAGAGGAATTTAAAGCATATAGGCTGGGACCCGTCATCAAGCGAAAAGGGTAGCTTCCTTCATAAGGAGGAAGATAACAGGGCAGGGGATAAGCCTCTTTTGGATTCAAAATTTCAATTTTTCCGGAAGGTGTTTTGAAACAGGTGCGAGCGTCTGAAGGAAGTGGAATTTCGACCGCCTGATCTTTCTCACCATGAAAATCTCCTTTACTGCCGTCCGGTCTCATTCACCGCCTAAAATATAAACCACATCTCTAATTACTTCAATCTGCCCTTTTTAAGTTCTTGTTGACATCCTCATACAGATTACATAAGCTTTCTATGAAATCGGTAAATTTAATTTTCTAAAACAGAAAGGACAAAAACATGGAAGAGAAAAAAATTCAACCCAAAAAACTCTCGTTATCAAACACCAAACAGGAAATGTTGGAGGCTTACGGTGCTGTTTTGAAACAATTGGAAGCCCAAAGGGAGGCCGAACTGAAGCCGGAAAAGAGACTTGAAGAAAAAAAGGCGAAGGAGGTAATCCAGGTTGCCGAATCTCTTTCTTCAGAGGGGGTTGCCAGGGAAATCAGCAATCTTAAGATCGAGACATCAAAGACACTTGCCCAAATTTCAGACCGGCTGGAAGAAGAGGTCAGCAAATTTAGAGCGGTTCAGAATGCAATACTATTAAAAGAAAAGGAGCTCCAGGAACTTTACGAGATTGAAAAGTCTGCAGTGGCTCTGGCAGCTTTAATGGAAGCTCAAAATCAGAAGCGGCAAACCTTTGAATCTGAAATGGCAGACAAGAAAGAGGCATTGAGCCAGGAGATTGAAGCCCTTCGTGCCGAACGGGAAAAAGAGAAAAATGATTATGAGGCGGAGATAAAAGAGCGAGATATCGCGGAGAAAAAAAGGCGCGATAGAGAAAAGGAAGAGTATGAGTATTCTTTCAAGAGAGAACAAAAGATAACCAAGGATAAATTTGAAGATGAGAAAGCGAAGTTAGAAAAGGATATCCAGATCAAGAAAGAGCAGATGGAGAAAGAGTTGAAGGCAAGGGAAAAAGTGATCGCNNCGGCTCTTAGCAAGGCTATCAAAGAAAATACAGACCGCTTAAATCTTGAGGCCAAAAATAGAGAAGAGTTGGTGAAGAAAGAATTTATCGGTGAGCGGAATGTTCTTGCTACCCGAATCGAATCCCTTGAAAAAAACGTAAAAGAGCAGAACGAACAGATCGCTAAACTCTCCCAGCAATTGGAAAAAGCATACCAGCAGGTGCAGGAGATTGCCATGAAGACGATCGAGGGTTCTTCCACCGTCAAGTCTTTTGCCAATCTTCAGCAATGGGTCAGCGAACAAGTAAAAAAGACCCCCCAGGAAAAGTAATTAAAAATGTCAACTGACAGAGTACAACAGGAGCGAGAAGGGGGGGGGAATGGCTAAAGATGAAAGGAGATGTTTTCTGTCTCCGTCGAATAACAGGATTCACGACCACAGAAGGCTTTCAGCTAAGTTTTCAAGTTGTGCGATGGTAGTATATAGACAAACCATACAGAATTTGAAGTCTAAACAGGCACTATTGCTCGACAGTGATGACCTGCTTGAGGTTCGAATAAATAAATGCCAGCTCGGGGCATTCAGGTAATCTGCGTGGGGTAAATCGGTCAGAAAACAAGGTGGGATCAAGAGGGATCGGGGACAATGGAGGACCAGAGGAAGGTCGCAAAGAAAACCGGCTTCTCGGTCACTGACAACAGGCTGGAGTATTATGGTGTAGCCCTTCGAGGTCGCGAGTGCTTATAAAGCCCTTCTCTTTAAGCAGGCTAAGGAGAATATAGCCGCCGCACGGCTCAGTGTCGGGCGGCGGGCATGCGGACTGATAATCGCAGTCCTTTTTTTTGAATGGGCAGTTTTGACAAACATGGGCTACCAGGACAGGGTCGTGGTTTTTCCATAAGGAGGCTTTTTTCCCATTTCGAGGCAATAACGCTGGGTCAAGACGCTTGCGTCTCACCATCTGCTCTATAACCTGTGCACCCTGGCATGTCATCTCCTCCTTCTCCCCTTCGCGAAAAAATTTGCAAAAGGGACGGCATATATACTCTTTGAAGTTTTTTTTGCACATTCTTGGTAAAAGGGTCTATCGTAAAACTGCTTATCTCAATTTTTTCTACATAAAAAATTATATGAAAATAGTCAAATAACTGCAAGAGGACACGCCTCTCTTTCTCTTAATCCAAAACTGCTCAAGCAGGGAGTAACCATGTTCCATACTGTAATGGTCGTTATTATCATCTTCTTTCTCACGGTCGTCATGGTCATGAGCGGATGCGGGGGAGGCAACTGTTATGTGATTGCTCTTGTCCTTTCGGGTGTTCCTATCCTTATGGCTTCCACAACAAGTCAGCTTATTCTGCTTGCAAGTGCGCTATCGGGAGCGCTGATCTTCGGAAAGGCAAGGACCATGTTGCGGCCGCTGGTGTTCTTTTTCGGTGGTCGGAATTTTCTGATGGCTTTTGTCGGAGGATTCGGAGCCCACCTGTTCAGCGGAATGGCGTTGAAAATCGCACTGTCTGTTGTCCTCGGTATTGCCGGAATTGCAATCGAATATGAATATATTGAAAGGGAAGGCTTTTAGAATATGGGTAAGACTTTAGAATTTTGAAAAAGACCGTCTAATCAGGGGTTACAGCCAGGGCTATTTTTTAGTAGGCTAAAAAATAGTCGGGTCGATTAAATTTAAGGGAAAATCGGGCGGTTAAAGTTTTGTTGGGATATAAAAAGGGCCATGGCAATTCCCGTTGATCAGGCTAATCAAGAAGACTGGATAAAGAGTTCGTGTTTCTATTATGAACCTTTCAATAGACCTTTGTGTGAGGTCTCCGCGGGGCGGCCTTTTGGGGGCTGCTTTTCTTAAAGGAAAAATGATCAAGTTTCTTATTGGGGATCGATTGCGACTTCCCCTTGTAAAGGTTTTCGAGCCTTTCTTCCTGCCGTTCTGTCAAGGCATGGTTTTTATCAAAGTCCTCCAACGCAGTTTTGAGAAACTGGTCTTCAGACTTAGTCAATGCATAACGGTTTAATCCGGAAATAACCCAATCAAGTCTCGCTTTATTCATTTTTGTCCTTTCTTTCCCGATGACTGCCGTTAAGTCCTCGTTGCTATCTTCCTCGAAAGCCCCGTCTTTCCGTTGCCTCTTTTACCATCAAATTTTTTCCCATGAATTCTGTCCGATTCAACATGGAGGCAGCCCTTCGAGCTTCCCACTGTGTTGACATCTCCACGAAGGCAATACCCCTCGGTTGACCCGTTTGTCTGTCCTTGACAATCTTCACAGACATGACACTCCCGGCTTTGGAGAAAAGGGTATTGAGTTCCGGTTCGGTTGCCTGGAAAGGGAGGTTCGCTACGTAGACTTTCTTATTCATCATTCCTCCTTTGATATCTCTGTTTTGCTGAAGCACTCCATGCATAGCAATTTTTTGTCATTGGGCGGGGGAACCGGAGTGACGACTTCCTTTCCGCAACCTGAACATGTCACTTTGTAGGTTTTGGGATGCCTTAAATGGCTGGGTCTTGGAGCACGGAACCGCCCGTACCTTCTCCCCTGTACCATAGGGTCAACCTTTTATCCGGTATTTGATTGAACGGTTGAAGAATAAGGGTTAATAACGGTTACTTCGGCCGCTATGACCCATTCGTCCTCGACCGCCCTGTCCCCCGGTTCTTCCTTTATCAGTGCGAGCACGTGCTTCATTCACACTTATCTGTTTGCCCAGAAGTTCCTTCCCGTTTAGGCTTTTAATCGCCGTTTGAGCCTCACTCTGCCCAGGCATTTCGACAAAACCAAAACCCCGGGACTGGCCGGTATACTTGTCCTTGATCACTCTCACTGAGGTGACTTCACCGAATGACTCAAACGCCTTTTTAACCGTTTCATCTGTCGCATCATAAGACAAGTTTCCCACATAAATATTCATATCTTTCCCCTTTTTTATATTATTTCCTTTTATTTTTTTTCATCGCCATCCCCATGACTTTTATCCATAATGACCGTAACCATCTCCTGCTTGCACCGAAACCCGCATAAAAAAAGCCCGCAAAGAAGTCGTTTAGAGTTCTTGCGG
>DCUS01000189.1:34235-36377 GCA_002327885.1 Syntrophaceae bacterium UBA2208 | reverse complement strand
GCTTCAAAAATCCCTATAAGGGCTTTTCCCTTTTCTTTAAAGTCTGTGGAGGCCCCTGCTGGAGCACAGGCTGGGTTATACCAGCAAATAAGACCCACTGTTAAAACGAATAAGAACGTTAGGATGATTCCTGGGATGATACCCGCTACGAAAAGTTTACCGATCGACTGCTCGGTAATAATCCCATAGACAAGAAAGATCGTGCTTGGAGGGATGAGAATGCCAAGCGCACCGGCGCTGGCGACACAACCCGTGGCCAAGCTATCGTCGTAATGGTACCTTTTCATCTCCGGAAGGGCTATCTTTCCTATGGTCGCGGCCGTAGCAGCGGTGGAACCACAGATGGCAGCAAAAAAACCACAGGCTACAACAGTGGCCATCGTCAGCCCTCCGCGCAGACTTCCCAAAATGGTATAGGCGGCATCATACAACCTTTTGCCAATCCCCGATGCAAAAGCAAAGGAGCCCATGAGGATAAACATCGGGATTGCGCTTAATGGAAAGTTGGAGAATTGTTCGAAAAAGTCCCGGGCCAGAAGTTTGACGCCTGCTTTAAAAGAAGAAAGATAGGAGAAACCGAGAAACCCGACGAAGGCCATGGCAAAGGCAACCGGCATTCTGATCAGAAAGAGAAAGACAAGCAAGACGATCCCAATAATGCCGATATTAACTGGATCCATGACCGAATACCTCATTTAAGGATTTCAGGACTTCAATCAGGAAGACCAAGCAGACCGGAATGGAACAAAAGGCGATGAGGTAGGCGAAAGGATAAAAAGGCAAATATGAAGTGGAACCGATTTCTCCTGCTTTTTGAAGGGATTCGCCATAGAGATAACTCTGCCAGAGGATCAGAACAAAAAGAATCAATGATAAAAAAGAACTGATGCTGCTGATCGACGCCCGGACACGCTTTGGAAACCGGTCAATAATAAATTCTACTCTGATATGTCGGCCAAGAATGAGTGTAAAGGCAATAGCAGGAGCGATCGCAACGATCTGGGAGAAACTGATGATTTCAACAGAACCTGGGAAGGGCCATAGAAAAAGCTTTGCCCCCACCACATCAATGAAGTTGACGAGAAACATCAGCAGGATCCCAACGACTCCAACCCACTCAAGTGAACCACTGAATGACCTCGTCAATTTATTCAAATGATTTAACCACTTTTCAAATTTCATCCTCTTTTCTTCCCTCATAAACATCCCTTCCCCGCTATGAGACTGTGTCGTAATGGGGAGAATGCTTTGTTCGTCATTCTGAACGAAGTGAAGAATCTAATGATTTCAACTGAATCTATTATATAGATTCTTCGGCTTTCGCCTCAGAATGACATTACGACACCGTCTCGAGGGGGAGGGATGTTCTGAAACCAGCGATTACTTTACCCGAACCTCGGCTGGACCCGTGGACGATTTGACTCCCAACTCTTTCTGTTTCTTCGTCCAGTATTCAATCCGCATCCGTGCATAATTAATCAATTCCCTGGTCTCCTTTTCCTTATACCCTGCAGCAACCATGGATTTTACATATTTATCTAAGACCGGCTCAACCGCTTTCTTCCATTTCGTGATCTCCGCACTCGGCAGCTCAATAAATTGCAACCCTTTCTCCATGCCATACTTCTTGCCATCGATATCCACCTCGTTCCACATGGCGGCTAACTTCTCTTCGAAAGGATATTCATTGATGATCTTTTGAATGTTCGGAGGAAGCTTATTCCATGAATCTTTATTCATAACCATATAAAAGGTATAAACCTGACCAATCGGCCAGCACTCTGTCACATACTTTGCCACTTCGGCATATCGGAAAGCCCTCATCGTCTCCATCGGGATCATCAATCCGTCGATCACCCTTTTTTGTATTGCCTCATAGGCTTCTGGTGTAGGGATGGGTCGTGGGGTTCCACCCAATGCGCTGACCACCTCAGCGATAAACCCCAGACCTCTTAAGGTCATTCCTTTTAGATCCTCCATCTTGTTGACTGGTTTGGTGGCTGAGAGCACAACATTGACAGGACTCGTATGCATCGAAAGCATATGGATCTTATCCCATTCTTTTGGCTTGAACTCCCTAATAAAATCGTTGGCCACATGGTTTGCTACCCAGGCATTGGGAAAACCCAGGGGCAGGTCAAG
>DCUS01000189.1:19143-34220 GCA_002327885.1 Syntrophaceae bacterium UBA2208 | reverse complement strand
GTCCCGGCAGGAAAAAAACGAATCTTCAATTGTCCCCCGGATCGAGCCTCAAGATCTTTAATGAATTCCTCACAGATTTTGGATTGCCTCGCAGGAACGGGAAAATAGTTGCAGAATTTTAATTCAACGGCTCCAAAAACCATCGAAGGCACCAATATTCCAAATACCATCAGGCCAATAAGAATTGATCTATTTCTCATTTGAACTTACCTCCTGTTTGAAATTAAAAAGTTGTTTAGAAATTTCCAGCCGTTTCCTCGACCTCAACCCCTAACCCTCTCAATCACTAAAAATCCTTCCTCACATCTTAACCTTTCCCTCTCACCTCCCTTCGTCAAGGCTGAAGTATTAGTTTTTTTACTTGAGTTGCCCAATCCTATTGAATCTTCCCTTCTTTCTTGAGTTTCTCCTTAATTTTCTCCCTTAAGCATTTCTTATCCACTTTTCCAACTTCGGTCAGAGGCATCTCCTCAATCACCTCCATCCGCTCGGGAAGATAAAAAACGGAAGACTTTTTCTCTATAAGGTAAGAAATGATTTCTTCAAAGGTGATTTTTTTGCCCTCCTTCGGTTTTATGAAGGCGCAGACTCTTTCGCCGAGAATGGGGTCGGGCATGGCGACGGCAGCAACTTGTTCTACCTTGGGATGACCTCCGATCAATTCCTCCACTTCCCTGGCACTGATATTTTCTCCCCCCCGGATGATAATATCTTTTTTTCGACCCGTGATGATGAGGCGTCCCTCGCCATCGAACTTAGCAATATCTCCGGTGCGATAAAACCCATCGGGGGTAAACGCCTCTCTGTTTTCAGCCTCCGATTTATAGTATCCACGAAAGATGCAAGGTCCTCTTACCACAAGCTCCCCTTCTTTTCCGGGAGCATGGGGATAACCATTCGAATCAATCACTTTAAATTCGTCATAAGGACAGATCGGCCATCCAACCGTGTTTAAAATGACTTCCTCTGGGTCTTCGAACCGGGTCTGGGTGCACGGCCCTTCGGAACTGCCATAGACATTGTAAAATTTACATTTCAATTGGTCGTAAACTTTTCGAATCGCCTCGGGGGGCATATAAGAGCCACCCGTGGCAATCACTTGCAAAGAAGAAATACGATACTGATCCAACTCCGGGAAGTCAACGATTTGCTGAACCTGAGCTACAGAAAGGATTGTCGTGGTCACCCCTTCCTTCTGAATCATCTCCAGGATTTCTCTGGGACGGGTGGAGGAAATCATGACCACTTTACCCCCTGTTAGAAAAGTGGGGTTCAAGGAAACTTCAATTGCCATATTATGAGTAATAGGAGTGGCGATCAAGGTGATATCGTGAGGACTTCGTTGCCAGGCTTTTGCACGGAAATCTATGTTGCAGAACCAATCATTATGAGTCCTTGGAACAAGCTTCGGGAGACCGGTCGTTCCTCCTGTGGGCATTAAATGGCATACCTCATCAGGGTCGGGCTTGAAAGATTGAAGATAATCTTTCGGATATTTGTTTAAGTCTACTTGACGCAAAAGATCGTTGAAAGAAATCATCCCTTCGGGCAATGCTTCACCCTTCAACTGGGAGGAATCTATTAAAAGAATATGTTTTAAAAAGGAAGAACGAGATTGAATCGTTTGAATCATTGGCTTGTAATCTATTTTTTCAAACTTGAGAGGGACAATCCAAGCCTTGGCCTCTGTGATCTCAATGAAATGCTCCACCTCCCTCTGGGAAAATCTTGGAATGCACATCACAGGAATGGCCCCGATCTTATGGAGGCCGTAATAGGCATAGACAAATTCAGCCCAATTTGGAATCTGCAGAAGAACACGATCCAATGGCTTAATCCCCAACCCAAGGAAGGCAATGGCTGACCGGTCTGTCCATTCTTTGAGTTGCCGATATGTTAACCTCACCCCCTCAGCCACGAGGGCCTCCTTATGAGGGTAGAGGTCACAGCTTCTGCCCAGCATCTCCCCCAAAGAAATTCCGAGCCACCATCTCTTCTCATAGTAGCGATTGACGAATTCCTCTGGAAATGGATTGGCGCCTTCAAGCATGGCCGCTTCTATCTACAGAACAAATAGAAATAATTTAGAATGGGATAGAGTGGATACTAAATTTTTTAATCCATTGAGTCAAGAAGAAAAAGCCCTCTGGGTGAGATAGGGGAATAAAAAAAACGGAGCAATCGGATGGAATTAAAGCCGGATCCCTTTGGGAACCACGACAATCTCTGAGTTGGTCACCGTGAATCGTTTCGCATCTTCCTCCAGGTGGTAGCCAATTTCCATTCCCGGGGGAATCTGAACCTCTTTGTCGATGATCGTCCTCTTGATCTTCGCATTCCTTCCAACATCCACTCCTTCCAGGAGGATGGAATCTTCAACCTCTGCAAAGCTGTGAACCATCACTTTCGGTGAGAGGACGGAGCGTTTGACATTTCCACCGCTGATAATGCAACCATTGGAAATGATCGAGTTGAGGGCTGAACCCACCCTTCCCTCTTCAATCCAAACGGTTTTGGCCGGGGGGGAGGTGGGTTGATAGGTCAGGATAGGCCACTGGGGATCATAGAGACTAAGTTGAGGGGTCACAGAGATCAAATCCATATTCGCTTCATAGTACGCATCGATCGTCCCCACATCTCTCCAGTACCCCGTTCCACCGTAATCTCCTTGTCTGAAATCAAAAGCAAAGACCTGATCTTTACCAATCATCATGGGAAGGATATCTTTACCGAAGTCATGGTTCGAATCGGATCGGGCATCCTCAATCAACCGCCTCACCAATAGCTCGGTATTGAACACATAAATCCCCATGGAGGCCAGGATCCCTCCGGGGTCTCCGGGAATCGTTCTCGGTTCTTCAGGTTTCTCTTGAAAACCAATGATCCGCCAATCCCCATCTATCTCGACCACGCCAAACTCCCTGGATAGCCGTTGATCCATCCGGAGCGCACCGACCGTCAGATCCGCCTCTTTTTCCAAATGGTAGGCAATCATCTTTCGGTAGTCCATTTTATAAATGTGATCGCCGGAGAGGATCAGAACGAGGTCGGGCCTTTCCACTTGCAAGGTGTAAATGTTCTGGAAAATCGCATCGGCTGTGCCCTGATACCAGTGCTCATTAATTCTCTGCTGGGCGGGAACGGCTTCAATGAACTCTCCTAATGGTGCGGAAAGGATGTTCCATCCCAACTGGATATGACGATGGAGCGAGATGGATTTATACTGGGTGAGGGCATAGATGCGGCGGATTCCGGAATTGAGGCAGTTGGAAAGGGTGAAGTCAACGATCCGGTAAATGGCGCCGAACGGAACAGCGGGTTTGGCTCGATCCCGAGTGAGGGGATAGAGTCTCTCCCCACGGCCTCCCGCTAAGATCATGGCCAGGACTTTCTTCACGGGGTTTTCCCTTTCTCGAGGAGTTCACGGATCTTCTTTTTCAATTCACTGAGGTCAGCGGACTTTGTCACATAGGCGTCGGCCGCCCAACTCATAAAATCCTCCCGATACCCTGAGTAAGAGGTATTAAGAATAATGGGGATCTTTCTCTCTTTGCCGACGATCCGCCCGAGGGCTTCCATCCCATCCATCACGGGCATAACGATATCGAGAATGATCAGATCGGGCTTCCCTATTTCCAGCTGCTGAATGGCCTCTCTTCCATTCCCGGCCGTGAGAACCTCATACCCCTCTGATTTCAGTTCCTCCTCATAGAGAAGCCTCAGACTATCCTCGTCTTCAACGACCAGAATTTTCTTCTTCATAAGAATATTATTGTTAATCTTTTTAGAAAAAACAACTCTTTTTTAGACGAAATTTATTTCTTACCTCTAACCCCTTGACTCAGAGCTCACAACTTTCATTTTCTTTCCACCCTGATTCTCTGCTCTCTTGCCAGTTTGCATTCGGCGCAGATAAACCGGGGGAGGGTATGGGGATATTCGATCCGTTCCTCTCCAAACCCCCAATCAATAATATCCTTTACCAATAATTCCTCTTTGAAGGCATGCCCCATGCAGAGCCCCATTCCACAGATAATACAAATCGCCACCGCATCCTTATCCATTCCCTGCTTTGCGCACACATAACATTTCATTGTCTTTCCTCCCTTTTTACTCCGTTAGAGATTGATCTCTAAACGGGGTTAACGGTAAGTGAATCTATATATTTATTTTTACCATGGAAGTCGCTAAAAATCAAAAAGGATTATGAAGGGAAAAGGTAAAAAAACCTATTGTATTTTAATACTATATCTGCTAAGTAATTTAAACCATACTTTTTGATGCATCATATTTTTGATTCATTGAATCTTAGCAATTTGGAGGATGGAGAAATGAGGCATATACTTCTCACGGTTATCTTGGGCTTTTTCTTTTTGTTGCCAAATCATCCCTGGGCTTCTAACGAGAGTTTCCGTATTGTCTATCCCGTTGACCGGTGCATGGTCAAATGGGAGAAAATCAGAGTGATCGGACTCGTTACGGACTCCTCTGTTAAGAATGTCACATGCCAGGTGAAGGGTGGGGAGGTGTTGGGAGGACCAACCGTCCCTATCATGAAAGGGGCCTTTACCGCTTCAATTCGTCTCAAAAAAGGGGTGAATGAAATTTCTATTCTGGATCAAAGTGGACGCACCTCACAAAAGCTCTTTATCTACTTTTCGAAAGAGGAGGCTAAACCACCGGAAGGCTTTAAACCCTATTTCATTCATTCCCCTTTAGAGAGAGAAGAACAATGCCAAGATTGTCATCACCTGAAGGGAGAGCCTGCCTCCTATAAAAAAATGATCCCCAGTGCTACCTGTACCTCTGCTCAGTGCCATCCTCAGATGGGCAAAGGAAAGTTTGTCCATGGTCCGGTCGGCTCGGGAACATGTATTGCCTGCCATAATCCCCATGGAACACCTTTTAAGAATATCATCACCAGACCGGGGGGGGAGGGATGTTATATCTGCCACGATGCCCAGGCGGAAGAGTTTAAGGGGAAGGTGATCCATTCACCCGTATCAGAAGGAGGTTGCAGCGATTGTCATGATCCGCACCAATCTTCCCTAAAATTTCAACTCAAAGGCTCCTCCCAGCAAGATCTCTGCTTTAATTGCCATGATTCTAAGCTCATCAGACAGAGCAACCTTCACGAACCACTCAAAGGAGGAGGGGATTGTATCGCTTGCCACAAAGCTCATTCCTCTCCCAACAAGAAATTATTGACCTTGCCTTCAGAAAAGATCTGCTTTTCCTGTCATGAGGATATCGAGAAGGGGTTGAAAAAAAAGTATATCCACCCCATCATCAACGAGAATTGTCAGGAGTGCCATGACCCTCATGCTTCCTCACAGAAGGCTCTGCTACGAAAAGCCCAAAATCAGATGTGCATTGAGTGTCATCAATCCATCCATCCCAAAACAACCCAATCTATTGCGCAGGCAAAGTTCCCCCACCAACCCGTTCAAAAAGGAGAGTGCTCATCATGCCACGGGGCTCATTTCACTGACTTTGAGAAACTCTTAAAGGCACCCCTCAAGGAGATTTGCTTCACCTGTCACAAAGATCTCGGCGAAAAGGTCAAAACAAGTAAGTTTTTTCATGGGCCTGTTGTGCAGAATGACTGCGCCTCTTGCCATGAAACTCATGGCTCGTCTTACCCAAAGATTTTGAGAAATTATTTCCCGGCTGAATTTTACATTCCCTATAAAACAGAAAACTATGCCATCTGTTTCGACTGCCACAATAAGGATATCGCCCTTCATGCCAAGACTCTTGAATTAACGGGTTTCCGCAACGGAGATCGTAATCTCCATTTTATTCACGTCAATAAGGAAAAGAAGGGAAGAAGCTGCAAGGCATGTCATGAGGCCCACTCCGGAAATCAACCGAAACACGTCAGGCAAGAAGTTCCTTACGGAAAAATGTGGAGTTATCCCATTCAATTTACAAAGACCCCCACGGGGGGAACGTGCGTCGTGGGTTGCCACAAACCATTTTCTTATGATCAGGTGAAGCCTGTGAAATATTGAAAAAACTCTTATCTTTTTTCGTTTGAGTCTTCCGGGATAAAAATTTGGGGGGAGAAAAATCAATAAGAGAGACAGTCTTTACTGGTTCGTTTTTCTATTCTTGCTTTCATTCCTGTTTGGAATGACCTCTCCCTCGTTCGCCCTTGCCTTTCGCACCCTGGAGATTGGAAAAAAAGTTCCTGAAATTCAGCTCAAGGATATCGAAGGGAAAGAGTTTACCCTTTCATCGATCAAAGGGGGAAAAGTGACCCTTCTCTTCTGGGGGAGCGATACCGCTACGAAGGAGAAAAGATCTTTGAGTATCATGAACCGGTTGGAAAGCCTTTACCGGCGGTTTAAAGGAGAAGGTCTTCAGTTTATTTCTATTACTTCAGATCCCGATTCAAAAGAAAAGGTTAAAAAGTTAAAGCAGGAGCATCTCTGGTCCCATTATATTCTTCTTGATGAAAAGAGGGAGGTTTATGGCGCCTATGGGGTGCATGTTATTCCAACCGTCGGGATATTGGACGAGGAGAAAAGGCTTCTCAGTGTGTTTCCATTCACCCACTCCTTGGATGAGGACGCGGAGGGAGAAGTCTTAGTCGCCATGGGAAAGAAGACCGCCGAGGAATGGGAGAAGGAACGGCATCCAAAGGAAGCTCTTCTGCCGGAGAACAAGAAGAAGGCTCAGCGCCATTTTAATCTGGGCAAAAATTTTCTTGAAAAGGGGTCAAGCGCGAGGGCCAAAGAAGAACTCATGAAGGCGATTCAACTTGATCCAGACCATGCCGATGCCCATATTGCTCTTGGGATGATTTATTTGAAAGAGAAGAATCCAAAAGAGGCCATCCAACTTTTCGAGAGGGGAATGGGACTGAATCCCAATTTAAGGCAGGGCTCCATCGGAATCGCTTTGGCTTTAGAATCGATGGGGGAAAATTCGAAAGCCATCGAGAAATTGGAAGATCTGCCGAAAAAGGGACAGGAGATACCCGAGATCCATTATCATCTCGGAAGACTTTATGAAAAGGAAGGGCAGAAAGAACGTGCCTTATCGGAATATAAAAAGGCCCTCCAATCCATTTTTAAAGAGGACTGGTAAAATTTAAAAATACTCCTGACAAGAAATCTTTTCCTCCGTGATTCCTTTGGCATTTATTGACCCTGTATCATCCCGAAAGCCCCTGTCATCAGATAGCTCTCTTCCTCTCAAGAAGAAGGTCCAGGTTGATGGTTGCGGTTATGGCACTTCAAGGAACAGGTATTTCCGGATCTCCCCCGATCTTCATACCGAAGCATCCCTTGATCATTTGGAAAAACGATCGTTCTATCGAAGTTAATGAGGTGGGGATTCGTTGCAACGCCATGGGGGTCATGGCAAGCGGTACAAGGACTCCTTTCGTCCACGATATGTTTTTTATGTTTTACAAAACTTCGATCCGATAATATTGAATTCCGGTCATGACATTTATAACAAAGCGCATAGGCCTGGGCGCTTTCCGCAGTGTTATCGGCGTAAATAAACTGTCTTTCCAAAATAGGCCTCCAGATCGATCCATGAGGACCATTGGGACCAACCCCTCCTGCATTTGGACCCGAATCATTGTTGTGACAATCGGTGCAGTAAATGATGCTTGAGGTGGTATAGGGAATGAGAAGACTCGGGGAGTCCGGATTTTTTCCAACCGCCGCCACAGGATGGTAAGAGGCGTTGGAGGGATTAAATTTTTGTCGAAAATTTGGTTCAAAAATGTAACGGCTCACGACAGGAGGCTGGGTGCCGGGATTGTCTGCGTGGCAACGAAAGCATAGTTCATATTCGTAGGTAAGCGGGGCAACGACTGTGCCGGATGAAGAGATTCCCACAACCTGCGCCAGCCTCCCGGAGGCCATCGGTGGGCTTACGGAAGTGGAATTGGAAGCATGGGGATTATGGCAATCGCCGCACTCCACATGGCGAGTTGCCCACAATGGGTTCTCTGTCGGCCTGTGGACCCCAAGGCTGCTTTCAATGGGATGACGATAGGGTTTCATAAATTCATTCTTCACATTTTTTGATGCCACATTGCCGTTGTGGCAGGGATAACAATTCTCTTCTTCAACATTGTAATTCAATAGCCTTTCCCTTCCCCCTGCGGTATGGGGCCGGTGGCAATTTTCACATCCATTGGCCGAAACCGTCGTATAAGAAGTGTGAGGCCATGGATCCGGACTCCCCCCATTCCAGATTTTAGTTGAGCTGCGATGAGACGTGATGGGCCAACCTGTTTTTTTGTGGCAGGTGGTACAGAGGGCTGAATAGCTATTTTCCATGACCAGGAATTTTCCATACTGATCGTCATGGGGATTGTGGCAAGCGGTACATTGGAGCTGTCCGAATCGGTCCAGCTTCACCGGGTTTCTCAAATTCGTTGGATATTCCAACTGACCATTCTGAGAAGCCAAGGCGCTGTCATAAGTAAAAGAAACCGGATGGTCATCGGAGAGATCAATGCCTAAATTTGTTCTGCCGACAGGCATCGTCACCACTCCGCCTGTAAAGGCAATAATCTGGGTTTCACTCCGGAGCAACCCTAATGCCACCGTTCCATCATGGCAGGAGAGACAAAGCTTGGAAGCCCCATTCGGTTGGCCAATGACTGCTTTAAGTGAAGAGCTCTGATAAGTGGTATAGAGGATTTCTGGGATATCTTTATTCCACAAAGGTTGAGCCTGCCCCGCATGATGAGGGGTATGGCAGAATTCACACACCGGCTTTTCAACCGTTGCTTTAACCGTTCCGGGGCCTGAGGCAGATAGGTTGTGCTTCGTCAATACAATGCTTCTCGCCTCAACCCCTCTATGGACAAGAAGGAACATGAAGAGGATCACCATTCCAGTCGTTCTTATTCTCATCACCTAAGTCCCTCCGAGGAATTTAAAGACCTGAATCCTCTGGTTGTAGGAATCGGCAACAAAGATCCGATTGGCCTGATCGATAAAGATAGAGGTCGGCATCCAGAATTCTCCCGGCCCCTGTCCCGCCTCACCAAAATAGAGGAGAAGTTCTCCTTTTTTGTTGAAGATTTGAACCGAATCGAAGATGGCGTCCGCCACATAGATATGCCCTTCCCTATCGAGCGCCATTCCCTTTGGACTTGAGAATTCACCCCTTCCATCTCCGTGTTTTCCGAACACGGAGAGAAACTTACCCTCCGGTGTAAAAACCTGTACTCGAAAATTTAATGAATCGTTTACGTATAAATTCCCATTCTGGTCGATGGCCAGAGAAGTTGGAAAGTTAAACTCTCCTTCCCCATTCCCTCTCTTCCCAAAACTGAAGATAAAATTTCCTTCAAGATCGAAGATCTGGATGGATTGGGCCATGGTATCCGTGACATAGAGCCTTTTGAGTGAGGGGTGGATGGCCATGCCTGTTGGCCGACTGAACCGATTCCTCTCTCCAATCTCCCTCAGGGGTTCGCCCTTAGAACCGAATACAAAAACCTTCCTTAAAACGGAATCGGAAACATACAGGAGCCCCGACTCATCCATGATGACTCCAATCGGCGAGGCCAGTCTCTTCTTCCCGTACTTACTGATTTGATTGTATCGCTGATTCTTCATATCAAACTGGTGGATGACTCCGATCCCCGGATCCGTAACATACAGGATCTCGCTCCGGCTGAAACAGGTTCCAAAGGGTCGCACCATCTGCCGTGACGACTTCTTCCCCGCGAGGAACCCCACTGCTTTCTCAAAAAATGATAGCGAGATGCTAATATCTTCGGGTTTGGCAATAGAATAGAGGTACTGGATTCGGGGATTCTCGGGAGGGAGAGGCCATACCAGAGATGGGATTGAAACCTGAACGGAGTTCGAGGGTGGTTTCCCGCATCCCCAGTATCCAAGGCTAAGCATCAACAGAAATGAGAAGGTGAATAAAGGGTTCATCTTGAATATTTTACACATACATTTTTCCCTTCTCCATATTCAGGATAGAAATTTATTTGGTCTAGTCTATCGCCGTGTCAGAGAATATTGAAGTGCCGGATCAATTTGAATTTGATAATCATTTCATTCCGGCTCTGTGTCATCTCCTGCCTTTTTAAATATTCCGACTGAAGTCTCAATTCAATGGATCGAAATCTGCTTTTCAAATCTCCCTTAAATTTCCATGCGCGGGTGTCAACCTCTCTTCCCTTCTCCCGGAGATAACCTGCTCCAAGCATTGCCTCGATAAAAGAAGCAAGACGAAGATTAAGGAGGGCCTCTATGCTATTCATGGTCACCGTT
The DNA here is from genome assembly GCA_002327885.1 of Syntrophaceae bacterium UBA2208. Classification (GTDB taxonomy): domain Bacteria; phylum Desulfobacterota; class BSN033; order BSN033; family UBA1163; genus UBA1163. Next base: position 23,952 of record DCUS01000189.1, on the reverse strand, counting down.
CTCCTGTCCCTCTCATACTCTGTTCGGCTGTGGTTGGCATTCAAACTTAAAAGGGAGGTCTCAGTGGGAGAGATGCTAAAATGTCCTCGAACTCTCCAGGCTGTAAAAGGAATGAGCTCAGAGTTGTCATCTTCATATTCACCGACAAGATTAAACCAACGCCACTTCCATTCCGCGCCGTAAAGACTCTTCTCTGTATCATATAATGATTGGGGTGTTCCTGAAATGCGTCGGTCAGAAATTTCCTTCTGCTGGGTATTGAGATAGTTATAGTAAAGAGCAAAGAGCCTCTGAAAGTCGTAACGGAGATTGACTCCATTGCTCAACGTATCATATTCGAGCGAACGAGGAGACGAGAATTCATAATCGACCAGCACCGCGGTATTGTCCGGGAGAGCCACACGTTGAATTTCTGTCAGAATCCCGCTTGAGATCAAACGATAATCAACATTTAATGTCAAAAGCACTCCAAAGGTGTCTCGGACAATCACGGAACTGAGGATAACATTGGGGTTGGCAAGGAAGGTGCGTTGACTATCGGAGAGGACGATCCGCTCACCAAATATCTTGATGATACCTGCCTCTGCTTCCCGGTCTGTTCGGCGGTAAAGAAAATTGTATCCTGCGGAAAGGACCCCACCAGGAACTTTTTTGCGGTAGGAAAGAGAAACATGGGGGCCATAGAAGGTCTCCTTGAAATCGGTGCCATCCGTCAGGCTCATCTCTCCTTTTACCTCGGCGATGAGACTTTCGTAAAACGTTTTCCGAAATCCGATGCTTCCCTGGTTTAAATTTGACCTAAAATTTTCCGCATCAAAATAAGAGAAATTATAGTGATAAAGGGTTGAAAATGTCTTCGAATGGTTGACATAGAAATTTTCAATGATTCGTAACTGATCCGTTTCGAAAAAACCCGAAGTCTTAAGATATGAAATATTGGAGAACCCCCGAATTTTGTTGTAATCCAGCGTGCTGTTTAGGCTGGAATCGTGACTGGATATCTCCTGCTTCGTCGGGACCTCCTCGATGAGATCTTTGTAAACATACCTGAATTGACTCTCCAGTAACCCATTTAACTTATTTGAGATTCTAAAATCAGCGGTCCGCTCTGTTCGGTCTCTTTTAAAATCCCGGGCGTCCTCTTTTGTGCTCTGGTTCATGAGAAGCAACGTCATGGGAAACAGCTTATTCTGATACCGGAAAGTCCCCCCATACGAATCGGAGTCTACATCAATGGTTTCGAAGAATTCTCTCCCAATCGGGTTCGATGACCGGTTAGCAAAGAGGTTGAATCCGTAAGGTTTCTGCCGTAAAAAATTGAGATTAATGTTGTATTCATATGGATAGGTATATTGATGATCGCTTAAATCTCCGCGGAATAATTGTTGCCTTAAGCCAAAGGATGTATTGAGGTCGAATTCTAAGAAGTTTGAATGATAGATAGAACCTCGAGCCTTGAGACCTAACCGTTCTTCAAACCGGAGCTCCCTTCTTTCAAAAGTTTTCCCAAGCCCCTCTTCCTCATCTTCTTCATATTCTAATCTAAAATCAAGTGCCCCGCTTAATTCTCGAAGATTAAAAGAACGGATTTCCTCCTCTTCATAGCCATAAACACGCTGGGCATTTGCGTGAGTGTTTGGATAGAAACATGAGACCATCAAGATAGAAAAACAGAAGATTTTAAAGCCTATATCTTTTATCGTCTCTCCCATCGTCTCAATTCACCCAAATTCCTTCGGACCTGTCCTCCTCCCTCATTTCAGAAAAAATTTATCTTTTCCCCCGTGGGGGTCATGACAGGAAAGGCAAACGAACTCTTCCTCTTTCAATTCTTTGTGAGGCTCTGCATCGACCACACCCGCCTTACCATGGCAATCAAAACAAAGTACGTTTCCGACTTTTCCCAGCAGGGTTTTCGTCCGACTTTCATGGACATTATGGCAGACGGTGCAATCCACGGCAGCAGGTCCGTGAATAAAGGGACGATTTGCTTTCAGGTGCTCATGACATTTCAGACACATGTCCTTGGGTGGGATAACAATACGACTGACAGGCCCGTGGCAGAAAGAGCAGTCGTCCTTTCCTTCTGCAGGAGGATGTTTGTATCGAGGTGTTTGTGGCGGTCGTTCGACTTGTTTCGTCTCCTCAGATTTTGCCGTTTTAACTGAAACAGGTTCTTCTTTCTTTAACTGTTCATCAGGATGAGGAACTCCGTCGAAAAAAAAATTAAGCGTCCGATACCGGGCGTATTTGTCACAACCCGGCAAAATCAAAAGGAAAGTGAATATGAGGGGAAAAATGACAAATGGGAGGTTTCTCTTCCATATACCCATAGTAATTGGCACCGCCCAGGAATAAGTTATGATTATTTCTTTTCTTCAGTTGGCTGCTCTTTGACAGTATAATCCATTCCCTCCATCTTGCCGAAACCAAATACATTCACCTTGCTTCTTCCAAACTGGCTCGCAATAAGAATGACATACTCCAGTTTGAACTTCGGGTCGGCGTACTGCTGAAAGAGGGCAGCATTTTCGTAGTCAATGACTATAGTGGTTGGGAGATTGATGTCCTCCGGGTTGCCTCCGGGCTGACCAAAAAAGAGAAGCAACCGTCCCTCCTGGTCAAAAATCTGAATGTTTTCGAAAGCGGCGTCCACGATGTAGATATTCCCTTCACGGTCGACAGCGATTCCTTTTGGTCTTGCAAGCTGGCCGGGCTTATCCCCGACCTCACCGTAAATACGGACAGGCTTTCCGTCAAGGGTAAACTTCTGAATGCGGAAATTCCCTGTTTCTGAAATATAAAGGTGGTCATCCGGACTTATCGCCATATTAGTCGGATAGTAAAGATCCCCCTCCTTTTTCCCGGCCTTTCCGAACTTGAAGAGTAGTTTTCCAGAGAGCTTGTCCAGCACCTGGATTTCATGATTTTTGAGATCGGAGACATAGAGGCGGTTCCCCGAAACAGCAACGTCTCCGGGTCTGAACTGATCCTTCACCCCGTAAGCCCTGATAAAGTTGTCGTCCTTATCGAAGGCGAGGACCTGGCTTAAGCCGGTGTCCGCAACGTATTTCGTTCCGTCTTTATCAATGGTGATATTGGTGGGCAATTTCATCCTCCCTGACCCGGAGCCTGAAATGCCTTTCAACTTCTTGTTCTTTAAATCAAATACGGCGTAGCCGGGTCCCCGGGTATCTGTCACAAAGATCTTCCCGTCCGAGATGGCAACCCCGTAAGGTTTGTTGACGGCGATTTTTTCCTTTGGGTCTTTCCCTGCAACGAATTCGGCAAACTTGCTGCGGCTTACACCCAGATCGCTTGCAGAGGAAAAACTGGCCAGATACTGGATTCGCGGTGGGTTAGGCAGGGGGGGATAAAAGGCAGCAGGCCGCACCTCCCTTTTTGTTGGAGCAGTTGCACATCCCCATAGAATCACCAATAAAAATAGGACTAAAAAAATTTTCGTCAGGAATTTGTTCATCCACATCTTCCCGGCAAACTGATTAATGCTAAGTCGTTTGATTTTGAGGCAATCTTTCATGACGGGCCCATCACCCCTGCCTGCCGACAGGCAGGAAGATATTCTTGCCCGCCCAATCATCCTAATTTTTTCACAGCTTCTGACCGTATAACGGAAGGCTTATTTTTGAAAAATGACTCCTTAAAAAATAGAGGCCCCCTCTCCCTAAGCTCCAATTTTGGGAGACTCGGGGGCCTCTTAACGTTTGGATTCTTACAACTTATTTGATATGACACTTCAAACAGAGAGCGCTTCTTTCATTATTGAATCGCAAGAATTTTCCGTTCACATCATCATGCACGCCATGGCAGGATGCACATTCCATCTTGCTGTAAAAAAGAGGAATTCCAGGGACAACTTCGGATGAGTTTAAGGGAATCACTAAACCGCCATCCTGAGTTGCCAGGGCACCATCATATATAAAAGAGATTGGATGGTCGTTTGCCAGGTTTACATCCAATAGTGCACTTCCACTGATATAATGGGTGCCAGGTTGAGTCCCATAAGAATCTACTGCAACCGTGCCATCGTGGCAGGAAAGGCAAGCCTTTGAATTACTGCCGGGCTGACCAATACTTGTTGCGGTGAATGTTGGACTCGAATAGAGGGTATAGGTTGCAGTGGTATCTCCATGATTCCAGAGGGGGGCGGAGGCATCTGTCTTTGCGTTGTGGGGGGTATGGCAGAAAATACAAATCTGATTTGAACCATGTCCAGCCCCGCTCAAGTCATGCTTTGTACCCACAATACTGCCGGCCTGGGCCTTGCTGGCATAAAACGAAATGATGAGGGCTCCGGCCAGAAGAACCCCACTAACAATTAAAACCAGTTTCGAATTTCTCATCTCATCTCCTCCTTCTTTTTAGATTGATAATTTATTTACCATAGATTTGAATACTATCATAACATCTCACATATCCTTTTTTCCATCTTTACCGACTACATTTTCTACAAGGTGAAGATCGTGGTAGGTCCCGATCGTAAATCACAGAATTATAAATTAAATCTCATAAAAATCAATAAATAAAATTAAGAAGCAAAACCAATACCAAAGAGTTTCAATTGCCCTATCCATTTCAATGGTTGGAGGCTGATGACAATTCGTGATAATTCAAACAAACTATTCATAACCCCTGATGATTATTATCAAAAGCCAAAAGAAGAAGTCTTTTTCCTAAAAGTTCCAAATTAATTCCCTCTTGACCGTGAAAAACTCCATTACCACCCTCCGGTAATTTTCCTGCAGAGTTGATATAAAAACTACCCTCGCTTGCAAGGCGAGGGGGTTC
>DCUS01000189.1:15296-19071 GCA_002327885.1 Syntrophaceae bacterium UBA2208 | reverse complement strand
GAAAAGACAGCCATGATCCAGAAACCCCAGATGGTTCCACCGGGTGCCCCAATGCCGGGTCCTCCTGGTCGTGATTCTATCGAAGTAAGTTCTAAGATCCAAACCTTGAAGGAAATTGTCAAAAAGGACCCTAAAAACCTTGCCGCTTGGGTAGAATTGGGAAACCTCTATTTCGATTCTCATCAACCGGAAGAGGCCATTGAAGCTTACCGCCAATACCTTAAAACGAAACCCGACAACCCGGACGTCAGAACGGATATGGGAATCATGTACAGAGAATTAAGGCAATTTGATAGAGCGATTGAGGAGTTTAAAAAAGCAGCTCAAATCGACCCAAAACATGCGAACAGTCGTTATAATATTGGCATAGTGCTCCTTCATGACAAGCAGGATATTAAGGGCGCTATCAGGGCATGGGAAGAATACTTAAAGGTCGATCCGAATAGTGAGAGGGCCCAGCGGATCAGAGCCCAGATCGAGAAGATGAAAACGATGCCCCCATCGACTAAATAATCATGGCCTGGGGCATAGCGCATAGGGCATGGCGTCACCCTCTCTTTCCAGATTTTATTTTTTATATCATGGAGTTCCTTGAATCTAAGAATTACATAAGAAATCATGGAAAAAGAAGACGAACTCGAAGAAGCAAAAGAACTGTTTAAGGAAGGGTTAAAAAAGATCTTTCAGGCCACTAAAAAGGTATCGGAAAAGGTAGCCGAGGGTTTCCGGGAAGGCTATGCCAAAGACGTCACCCAAAAAGATGAATAGGTTCAGGTTTACGTTCGCTCCGCTCACAGGTTTAGGTTAAGATTTTTTATCAACCTTAACCTTAACCTTAGCCTTGTTCTTTTATTCTTTCATCACCCCCACTTGAACATTCCTGAACCTGGCTGGCGCAGCGCCATGTCCCACATGAGCCACTTGGCCAGGCTCTCCCTTCCCACAATTAGGGGTTCCCCACATCTGCCAGTGATCGCTGTTTGCAATGGCATCACAGGAATTCCAGAAATTAGGAGTAATCCCGGTATAGGTGGGATTCTTAACCATCTCGCCAAGTTTACCCCCTTTGATCTCCCAGCCAATTTCAGTCCCGAATTGGAAATTGATCCTCTTGTCATCAATCGACCAACTTCGATTGGTGGTTAAAAAAAGCCCATCCTCCGTATCGGCGATCATCTGCTCCAGTGTCCAGTCTCCTGGCTCCAGATTGATGTTCGTCATCCGGATCAATGGGATTCGATTCCAACCATCCGCTCTCATCGTCCCGTTGCTTTCTTTGCCAAGATGGTGGGATGTCTCTCTCGATGTTAAAAGGTTGGTTAAGATTCCTTTAAAAATGATAGGAACTCTTTGCGCTTTTATCCCTTCGTCATCGTAACCAAAAGTTCCCAATCCGCCAGGATGAGTAGCATCGGCGAAGATATTCACTAATTCCGAACCATATCTAAAACGACCCACCATCTCAGGTTTTAAAAAACTGGTGCCCGCATAGCTGGCTTCGGTTCCTAAAATTCGATCTAACTCAATGGGGTGTCCAATGGATTCGTGAATCTGAAGTGCTAATTGCGAATGATCCAATATCAATGTTGTGATTTTAGAGGGACAGGGTTTTGCTGAAAGGAGTTGCGAAGCCTCTTCGGCCGTCCTTTCCGCCTGGGGTTGAAGGGCTAATTTTTCAATCCACTCATAACCCTGCGCGGCAAAATTTCCCCGAAAAGAATTGGGGTAGGATCTGACCTGAACCTCGCTGCCCTCGATGGCCGTCGCAGCAATGCCGGCTCCGCATTCAACAATTTCTTGTTCGATGTAAGAACCTTCCGTGGAAGCGAATACCTTTTCGGTCTTATAAGACCCCATAAAGGCTTCTGAAATTTTCACCTTTTTATTTCGGCGAATGGTCTCATCTGCACTGAGGAGGAGGTCCAGTTTCGTTTCAGGAGCGATGCCGAACGGATCAATAGAAACCGGAGTCCTATATTGATCAATAACTGAAGCAGAAGATAAAAACTGGATCTCCGCTCCTTTAACCTTGGAGCTGGCCTTGGCAATCTTTAACGCCCTGGCAAACACTGCCTCCATTTCCCTCCTCGCCACTTTCGAACTACAGGCAAATCCCCAGGCACCCTGAAAAAGGACTCTGATTCCGAAACCAAAATCCTCATCATGGATCAACGCCTCCACTTTACCGTTCTTCACTTCAATCTCTTCATTCTGGCGACGAACCACGCGAATATCCGCATAGGACACACCCTTCAGTTTTGCGACATTGAGAATGTTTTGGATAAGATCTTTCATGACCACTTCCTTTTTTAAACGTAAATCGCAAGTCGTTAGGGGTAAGGGGTTCTTCCTACTCCTGGCCCCTCACGCTTCACCCCTTGCCTATAAAGTCGATACCCCTGTAAAATTAAACCCATCCACTTTGATGGCAGGGACGACCGTCCCGGTGACAAAACGCCTCGAGTAGACGGTTCCTTCAGAACAAATCCTTCGATCTTTTGAGATGGCACTCACTTTTGAAAGGGCTTTCAGGATCGATTCTGTAAATCTCAGATTCTTAATCGGCCTTTTAATCTCTCCCTCTTCAATCAAAAAAGTCCCATCCCGAGTCATCCCTGTGACGACGGCTTTCATCGGCTCGACGACGTTAGTATAATGGAACCGGGTCACATAAATCCCTTTTCGAACAGATCTGATCATTTCTTCGAGAGAGGACTCTCCTGCTTTCATAAAAAGATTGATGGGAATCGGGCCGGCCGTATTGGGGGCGATCAGGCCATGTCCCGTAGACTCCTTCCCCTCTCGTCCACCTGTGAAGGAGTCATACGTCACCTCTTTGACCACCCCTCTGTCAAAAAAGACGACCTTTCTCTTTGGGACCCCTTCGAAGTCAAAAGGCACTTGCAACCCTTCGGGGTCCAGTCCATCATCGTAAATTGTCACCCTCTCGTCCACCATCTTTTCCCCAAAACGATTGGAGAAAAAACTTCGGCCTTCTTGAACAGCCAGCGCGTGGAAACCTAAATAGCCCAGGAAGGACAAAAGTTCACTCACTGCATAAGGCTCCAAAATCACCTCATACTCACCCGGTTCAATCTTAAAAGGTTCTTCCTTCGTTGTCTTGCTGATGGCCTCTTGCGCTAAAACATCAACGCTTAATTGATCGGGATCTCTGGAAACGAAACTTGCATAACCGGAACTTGTATCATTTTCGACAATCAGATGGAGAAATAGGTCAGAAAACTTCTGATAGGCATCCACACCAAGGGAATTGACCACGGCCAGTTCAACTTCCCCATTTGAAAAGGCTCCGGAGGCCTTTAATCTCCTTTTTTTCACAAAAGAAAAGATGTCTTTAATCGTTTTGACCTTCCCATTTGGGGTAAGGTGCTTAATATTTTTAGAAAAGGTTTCTATCCGGGGGATGGGTTTTAGCCCCGGCAACGAGATGAATTGATCATTGGGATGTTGAACTTTGGCCAGGGAATTTGCCTTCTGAAGAAATTTTTTGATTGAAGAAGGTTGAACGATATTTGTGGTGACCACAGCGATCCTTTTCCCCCATACCACCCGGAGGATGAGGGTTTGGTTCACCTCAGCCACGTGCTGGTGAACAACAGAGTCGGCAAAACGGGTGAGCGAGGAATCCTCTGTCAAAAGGATGGCTTCGGTCTGATCGGCAGGCGACTCTTGAACTAACTTTCTTAATAAACGGAGGGTGGAACCTCTTTCGATCATTCGGCTACTCCCCTTTCCTCTTCCGATAATTTAAAAC
>DCUS01000189.1:0-15224 GCA_002327885.1 Syntrophaceae bacterium UBA2208 | reverse complement strand
GAAGAAGCGATGGCGGCCCCACAACCAAAGGTTAGAAATTTGGCATCGATGATCCGATCCTTCTCTACTTTAATAAAGAGCCGCATCGTATCACCGCAGACAGGATTTTGAGCTTCTCCGATGCCATCAGGGTTCTCCATCTCACCCATATTTCTTGGATGATTAAAATGTTCAAGAATAATCGGGTTATAGGTTCCAAATGGCTTTTCCATACGATCCCATTCTTCTTGATCTGCCGGCCGAACGCAAGGATCACACACAAAGTTTAATTCTGTAAGTTTCGGTTTTCAAACCTGTCAGAGAAGATTTATTTTTTAGGGATGAACTCAAAGGAATCAAAAATCTTCCTTAAATCCTGGCGGTCCTTTGTCCCTTCTTTTTCCAATATCATATAGAGGATGAAAAGCTGATAAGGTTCTGTAAATCCGTAAATCCATCCTTGTTCCCGCTTTACCCCTTTAATGCTATAGGTTGCATATTTCTTTGCACCAAATTGAACCCCCTTCAATGAAATGGGAGTTGTGGGTGCAATGTCAACCTGAATATTCTTCCCGTGTTCTTCCTGCAACTCCTCTTTAAAGCTCCCGGTAGCCGCTGTGGCGAGCCACTCGATTTTTTCCTGATTAAATGTGACATATCGGCCTGCTGGAGTGAAGTCGATTTGAATATTTGATTGAGTGACTGGATTGAAAATAAATACTTCCGATTCCTCAAGGCCAGGTTTTTCATACCCTAATTCCTCCATAAAGCTTGGAATTTCAGTGGTCACCTTCCAACCCTGGGGAGCTGAAACATTGAAAGGATACCGAATTCCTATGAACTGGTTCCCTTCGATCTTACCAACCGGAACGGTTAGGTCAACTCTGACAGCCTCACGGACAGGAACCCCAGCACATCCAACCAAAAGAAGAAACAGTAAAAACAGGAACAAGGGATTTTTTCTATATTCCATATTTACCTCCTTTCAAGGTTAAGTCCAGCAATTATTATACCAGGCTATTTTACAATAAAAAATTCTTTTAAACTTTTCGATTTATTTAATATTTTTTATTTTCAACAAACGGACTATAATTAAATGATAAAAAAGTTTCGCTTATTATAAAGAGTTTAATGTATAATAATTGACATCTTGAAAAACAATCCTGATTTCTAACGTAAAATATAAATTTATTTCGATAAGTTACAAACTGTCTCCTTTTTGACCCCGTTGTATTAAATCCATACTCTAATTTTACACAGTTTTATCTAACCCGGCCCACCGCACCAAGATAAACTGAAAATTCATTTTTCCCATCCACCCCAATGACGCGATCAACCTCCTCATCAAAAAAGGCGCCTACGGTGCAGCACCCAAGGTTCATTGCCGTGGCCGCCAAATAAAGGGTCTGGCCGATATGTCCGACGTCCATATAGATGTAACGGAAAGCCCTCTCGCGATATTTCCACTTCGAGCGTTGAACCATCGCTGTCCAGACAAAGACACACGAAGCCTCTGCAATCATCTCCTGACCCAATCCAGCCTGGCAAATCTCCGAACCGAAATGGCCTTCCTTTAAAAGAACAATTTGGGCCTCTTTCACATTGTAATGATAGAGTCCAAATGGAATTTCCTTAACTTGATTCACGACAAGATAAGTCTCAATGGGATAAAGTGCGCCGGCAGAGGGTGAAGCCCTGAACTCAAATCCCCAAGCCTTCGAAGTGATCCCTTGAGTTGCCCAGATCAACTGGGAAAGTTCTGAGAAGGTGATGGGTTGCCCGGAGAATTCCCTGATGGAGCGCCTCTTGGCAATAGCCTCCCAGAGGGATATTCCACCTTTTTGCTCGGGGGGATGAATGGGAAACTGTTTTAATGCATCACCAACTTCTTTATAGGGAGAAGGCTGATGGGCCCAATCAAGACCCCCTCGTGGCATGGCCTCTCTTTGGTACTTTGTCTCTTGATGATACAAATCACCGATTCCCTCTCTTCCCCGGTCCATGAAACACCTCCCTAAAACCAAAGTAAAAGAAGTTGATCCGAAAAGCAACTGCACCTGGTCGCCTGTGCTGTAGACAAATCATCACTCTGTCTCTTTAGGCTTCACATGGAACATCTCGTAGAAAAAATGATTCGCTGTGATGACCCCCTCATGTTGGAGGTAAGGACGATAAGTTTTCGTCCTCCATTCTCAGTGAATTTATACAAAATTTCAAAAAAATGCAACTTGAAAAGGAATCCGGAAAAGAATAGTTGAGAAGGAGTTATTTGTTATACTTGCAAAGGGTGAGGGATAGCCCAACATGAGAGTTGCTGTTTTCCGGGTGAAAGAGAGAAAATCCATCTAATGGGAGGGGGGGACTACTTCCCCGGTTATTTAAAAGCCCGTTACTGGATTTGGCTAAGTATTGTTTAGACCTACCCCGGCCTTGCTAAAACCCCTTTGTTGTGTTATAAAGGAATGAAGTGATAGAGGTTTTTCGAAACCCGTCATCTTATCAGAAGAGCCAAAAAGGTTAACCCTTTGAGGCAGAAATGATAAGAAACCAAGGAGCAAAAGCTCTTTGGACAAAACGGTCATCGAAAAACAAGGAAGCCCGCAAAGAGTGAGTTTCCCTCTTCGGCGGGTTTTTTATTTTAATTCAAGTTCAAATGGAGGTTATTATGTCAAAAGGACGGGTGAAGTGGTTTAACGATCAAAAGGGCTTTGGATTTATTGAAGTGGAAGGAGGCAAAGATGTGTTTGTTCACCACTCGGCAATCACCGGGGAGGGGTTCAAATCCTTGAAGGAGGGTGACGAGGTTGAATTTGAAACCGCCCAAGGCCCCAAAGGCCCTAACGCCACTGACGTAAGAGTGGTTTGATTAAGTCGAATAGACATTTTCTGAGCCCTCAAAGAGAAGCCAGCATAGGGCTTGCCTCCCCTTTCTTTAAAAAAGTTTGGACATCCATTTTCCATCTTTCAATAGAACCTACCTTTACGAAGAGACAGGCTTAAAGGAAAGTCCCGGTTGTCGATTCTCTTGAAAAACGAATTGACGGGATGGAGGTCTTAAAGCATGTCTTGGCAGGGATTGCCGGGTTAATTTCTGCTGACAATTCCACCGCTTACCGTTCGCTATGCGGTAGCTCTCAAAGGGTCCTATTACTTAAGAAAAATGGCTATTTCAAAAAGGTCGACCAGGTACTAAGACGGGATGAGAGAAGTGCCCACAGAAGCCTCTAAAGAATTAGCTAATGAATTTTTATCCAACTTAAAAACTGCTTTAGGACAAAAGAGGGTTAAGTTCGACCTAAAATTAATAAGAAGACATTCACAGCTTTACCGTTTTTACATTAAAAGTAAAACTCATTTCTTATTCATTCATGCGAGCCACGGCAAAGAGCTTTTCGAAATGCCTTCACCCTGGCAAGAAATTTCTCATTTTATTTCCCCGGAAAATATGGATTGGGTTGTAATTCTCCTGAAAGAGCCTGAAAGCAAGAATCACCCATTAGGATTTCTTGTCTCTCGCGATGACTTAAAAAATATAAAGTCAGGCCTTGCCATGAACCGTATGGGTCTGATCAAAATAAGGGAAAAAGATTTGTCATTAAAATATCAATTTATTAATTGGGATACTTTTTTCCAATTACTCAATCTCTAATAATCAGCCTTGTCTCCGTGAAACGAAGAACTATTTTTAAAAACAATATCATTCCTATAGCATCATTTTAGGGTTAGGGTCGTCCTATGAAGGTTACGTTCGATTCTATCTTGCCCTTGGGCCTGCTTCCCGAACCTCACGGGAAACGTCTGGTGCAAATTTCTCAAAATTCTTGCTGAATTTGGACGCCAGGTCTATCGCAACCTTGTCGTAGTCACTTGGGTTCCTCCAGGTGTTTCTGGGGTTCAATATTTCATGAGATATTCCTTCGCACGATACGGGAACGTGAAGGTTAAAAATCGGGTCCAGCCGGGTGGGTACGTTGCTCAAGGAATTATTCAAAATTGCTCCGATCATGGCCCGAGTGTGGGCAATCTTAATCCGCTCTCCAACCCCAAACGATCCGCCGCTTAACCCCGTATTGACCAGCCAGCAATTAACCTTGTGCTTATCGATCTTATCTCTCAGCAGCTTTGCATAGACCGCTGGAGGGAGGGCCATGAAGGGTGCTCCGAAGCAGGCGCTAAAGGTGCTTTCAGGCTTCCCTCCCGTTTCCCCCTCCGTGCCGGCAACCTTAGCGGTATAACCTGTCAGAAAGTGATACATGGCTTGCTCGGAAGTCAATTTTGCCACCGGGGGAAGAACGCCAAAAGCGTCGTAAGTGAGCATGATGATTTTCCTTGGGTGATTTCCCATCCCGGATCGGATGGCACTTTCAATATGGCTGATCGGGTATCCTGCCCGTGTGTTTTCAGTCAAAGAGGCGTCGTTTAAGTCAATACGCCGGGTTTCCACATCAATGGCAACGTTCTCGAGGATTGTTCCGAATCGTCGCGTACACTCGTAGATCTGGGGCTCTGCCTCCTTCGAAAGATGGATCACCTTGGCATAACAGCCGCCCTCAGCATTGAAGATCCCTTCATCACTCCAACCGTGCTCATCATCTCCGATCAACCGCCTTTCGGGGTCTGCAGATAGCGCGGTTTTTCCAGTTCCCGAAAGGCCAAAAAAGATGGCGACATCTCCCTTTGCACCCACATTGGCTGAACAATGCATTGACAAAATTTCTTTCTGCGGATAAAGGTAATTGAGTAGGGTGAAGAGAGACTTCTTAATCTCTCCAGCATAACTGGTGCCGCCGATCAAGATCAGTTTTTTGCCAAAATTGACGATGATATATGATTCCGAATTGGTTCCATCGAGCTCGGGAAGGGCATGGAATCTGGGTGTGTTGATCACCGTGAACTGAGGGATATGGCTAATCAGCTGGCTTCTCTCCTTGATCTGGATAAACATGTTTCTGGCAAAGAGGCTATGCCATGCATATTCCGTGATGATGCGAATGGGAATCCGGTGGGCAGGGTCTGCTCCGACAAAACAATCCTGAATAAAAAGATCTCTGCCTTGTAGATAGGCGAGTAACCTCGAATGGAGCATATCAAACTTGGTTGGGTCCATGGGAACATTCACGGATCCCCACCAGATTTTCTCTTCGCTTGAGGCTTCCCGAACAATTCGCTTGTCGTTGGGAGAGCGGCCGGTATAATGTCCCGTCCGAACAACAATCGGCCCCAAGTGAGAGATTAACCCTTCCCTTCTTCTCACAATCTCCTCATAAAGCACAGGAGTGGAAGGGGTCCAAAAAACCCTTCCAACATTCTTTATCCCATGTTGATCAATGCCGTAGCGGACGGAATGTCCTTCAGAGTCCATATCGTTGCCTCCCCTAATACAATTAAGCCTCTGTATACTTCTCAAACCTCTCCAAATGGGACTCCAGCGATTCTATCTCCTGATAGAGTATCTCGGCATCCTGGGCCAAAGCCGGATCCTTGGCCAATCCTGGTATTCGTCGGGAGATCGTTCCGATGATTGTGATTTGGTTCCGAAACGCATGGGAAGTTTCTTCAACCATGGCTTCCTTCTTCCGGTTAGATTCAAACAGTTGCTCTGATAGCTCGGCTTTACCGACGGCAGCCCCAATGAACTCCCCAATCACTTTCAGATACTCGAAATCTTCGCCTGAGATTGGAACCCCCTCTTTACCGGAATCGACAAATACTACAACCTGTGACCTCTTTTAAAAAACATGGATGTTAAGGACAGCCTAACAAAATGTCTCTTCAGTGTCAATTTTCGGCACAAATCCTCTTCCAATCATCCCATTCTTTTCAAAATATTGTTTCATTTCAATAAGCTATAAATATAATTCTTTGGCACGACAATTGCTCTTGTGATAGATAAATACTTATCACGTAAATATTAATGATTAAATAATGCAACCTACTGAATAACAAGATGGACATTCTTTCAGTTGAAACCAGGATGAAGTCTCCGGGAAATTTTTTGAAAAAGGAAAGAGAGGCGCGGAGCATCCCACTGGAGGATATTTCTAATTCCACCAAAATAAAAGAGTGCTACCTCAAGGCCATTGAAGAAGACAGATATGAGTTTCTCCCCCATACTCTTTACGTGAAAGGTTACCTGAAAGGTTACGCCAAATATCTTTCCCTTAATCCAAATGATATAATTCTCCAATATGAAAATTTTCTAAATAGTCTGATTCCTCCCGAGCCGGTTGATCTCCCGCAGCCAGTTCTGCCTCCGCGGAAAAATGCGCGACCATGGTTTATTTTATCTTTAATCTTTGCGTTCATTCTCCTTGTAGTCCTTTACATCTCCTATCCCGTTTATCATCTCACCGAAAAGAAGGCCAACACTACCCGGTTGTTCCCTGTCTCCCCTGCTTCTACCATCCATCAACAGACGGGGGTCCAAACCATCCTCCCGGATCAAAAAATAGACATCCCGGGACCCGAGAAATTAAAACCCCCGGTTGAAGTAACGCAATAAAAACGTTGGGAACCGGTAACCCCGCCATGATGATGAATAATGAGCAAAGGCGTTCAGGTTTCCAAAAGAATCAGATCCGGGTCTTCAAGGCGGGCGATCACCGTATTGAGAAATCGTGCTCCCTCTCCGCCGTCGACCACCCGATGATCAAAGGAAAGGGCTAAACTTAGAATTTTTCGAATTACTAACTTCCCATTTCTTACCACTGGTGTATCTTTGATTTTTCCAACGCCCAGAATTGCCACTTCCGGATAATTGATGATCGGAGTGGCATAAATTCCCCCCAATGCGCCGTAGTTGGAGATGGTAAAGGTCCCTCCCTTTAGATCAGCGAGATCAATGGTGCGGTTCCTCGCCTTTTCAGCCAATTGGGTCAACTCCTGGGCCAACTGGAGGATGGACTTATCTTTTGCATTTTTTACCACGGGAACCATCAGGCCTTCGTTCGTATCGGTGGCGACGCCAATGTTAAAATATTTTTTCAGGATGATCTCCTCATTTTCATCATCTAATGAAGCGTTGAGATAGCGATGCTCACTCAGGCCAGCGATCACGGCCTTGATAATAAAAGGCAAGATGGTCAGTTTGATCCCCTTCTTTTCCGCTGCCCTTTTTTCCTTCTCCCTGATCTTCCAAAGCGCCGTCACATCTGCCTCATCCATGGCCGTCACATGAGGCGCCGTATATTTTGATTTCACCATGGCCTTTGCAATGGATCGCCTCACTCCCTTCAATGGAACACGTTCCACATATCCATAAAGATCATATTTTTTGACCTTCGCAGGTTCCCTTGCCTCTTCAACCGGTTTTTCTTTGCCCTCTACGAACTGCCTCACATCCTTTTCCAAAACCCTGCTTTCAGGTCCCGTGCCTTGCAGTTTATTAATATCAACGCCCAATTCTTTTGCCAGAGCGCGAACAGCCGGTGTAGCCAGAGCATGCTCACCGACCAAGGCAGGCTTAATTGATCCGGCCTTCGCTACAGCCGCAGGGGCTTCCTCGGGGGCCTCTTCCAGTTCACCCACAACACCCACTGATTTCGGTCTGGGCGGCAGGGCCGCCAATGTTTCTCCCTTCTCTCCGAAAATCACAATCACCTGACCCACTTTCACAATCTCCTTCTCTTTAGCTAATATCTTTAAAATAACCCCGGTTTTTGGAGAAGGAATCTCCGCAAGGGCTTTATCCGTTTCCACTTCGACAAGAGGCTGTCCTTCCTTGATCTCATCTCCTTCTTTAACCAACCACCGTACAATCTCGCCTTCGGTCAAACCTTCTCCGATATCAGGAAATTTGAATTCGAATGCCATCGATTTCCTCCTAAAAAGTAAGGTCAAATGTCAAAGCTCAAATGCCAAATCAAATCCAAAACTCAAATTTCAAAAGGTTAAAATTTTGAATTTTGACATTCATTTGAACTTTGTATTTTGTAATTTTAAATTATTTCATTAAAAACTTATCACCTTCCTAACGGCCATCACAATCCTTTCGGGATTGGGAAGATAATAGTGCTCTGATTTCAGCAGGGGAACAGGAATATCAAACCCTGTCACCCTTTCAATGGGTGCCTGAAGAGAAAGAAGTGCTTTTTCATTGATGAGCGCAATGATCTCCGCACCCAACCCACAAGTTTTCGGCGCCTCGTGAACAATAACTCCTCTCCCTGTCTTCCGGATCGAAGTGATAATAGCTCCGACATCCATGGGTGAGATGGTTCTGAGATCAATGATTTCGGCTTCCGTTTGATCCCCTTTCAACTGCTCTACCGCATTCAATGCTTCACGAACCATTGCCCCCCAGGCTATAATGGTCACATCCTTTCCCTCTCGAACAATTCTTGCCTTGCCAAGTGGAATGGTGTCGTCCCCTTCGGGAACCTCCTCGCGAATCGCCCGGTAGATGCGTTTGGGTTCCAGAAAGAGCACAGGGTCAGGATCTCGAATGGAAGAGAGCAACAGTCCTTTGGCTTCGTAGGGAGTCGAAGGGATAACAACTTTTATCCCGGGAGTATGAGCTAAAATAGCTTCTGGACTTTCGGAGTGATGCTCGGGTGCATGGATTCCGCCCCCATAAGGAACCCTGATGACTAAAGGGCAGGTGAATCTGCCCCTGGACCGGTTTCGCATCCGGCCGATATGGTTGGTGATCTGATCAAGGCAGGGATAAAGAAAACCGTCAAATTGAATTTCTGCTACCGGACGAATTCCATAAATGGCCATTCCAAGGGCTGTCCCTACAATCCCTGACTCCGCTAACGGTGTATCAATAACCCGGTCCGCACCAAATTTTTCCTGGAGTCCATCTGTCACACGAAAGACGCCCCCCTCTCTTCCCACATCCTCACCCAAAACAACCACCCGACTGTCCCTTTCCATCTCCTCTCGAAGGGCAAGATTGATTGCTTCAACCATATTCAATTTAGCCATCGGTAGAACCTCTTCAACGAATTGCGGATTTCAGATTTACGGTTTTAGATTTTACACCTTACCCCTTACGCCTTACGATTTACGTTTTTATCTAAGGTTGATTTCAAATATTCCAACTGTTCCTTCAATGGCGGTGTCATCTCCGCATAGACATATTTAAAAATTTCTTCTACATTGGGGGACGCAACAGCTTCAGCCTCTTTGACAACCTGATCAATCTCTTTCTGAGCTTCTTCACTGAGTCGTTGTTCAATCTCCTCGTTCCAGAGTCCCTTCTCTTTGAGATAAAGCCTCAACCTGACCATCGGATCGAGCGGCTTCCAGGGCTCTATCTCCTGATCCTTCCGGTATTTGGTCGGATCGTCTGCTGTGGTATGAGGCCCGAACCGATAGGTCACTCCCTCAATCAGGGTGGGACCTTCTCCGGAACGGGCTTTTTCCGCTGCTTCTTTAGTCGCCGTATAAACGGCAAAAAGATCATTCCCATCTACCTGAATTCCATCCATTCCATAGGCAATCGCCTTCTGAGCAATCGTCTGGGATGCTGTCTGAATTTTTCTCGGCACGGAAATCGCGAATTGATTATTTTGACAGAAGAAAATTGCTGGGGCTTTAAAGACACCTGCAAAATTCATCGCCTCGTGGAAATCACCTTTAGAGGTAGCACCATCTCCAAAGTAAGCAACAGTGACGATTTTATCACCCTTAAGTTTCCCTGCCCAGGCCACTCCTACGGCATGAAGCGGGTGAGTGCCCACTGGAATTGAGACAGGTAGAACATTAATCCCTTCTGGAGATCGACTTCCTTCCTCATTTCCCATCCAGTAGAGGAAAATGGTTTCCAAAGGAATCCCCATGATGAGAGCCGCTCCTAATTCTCTGAAGGCAGGAAAGACCCAATCCCCCTTTTGAAGCACCGCAGCACTCCCGACCTGGCATGCCTCCTGACCCCAAATGGGAGCATAAGTTCCCATCCGGCCCTGTCTCTGAAGCATCAACGCTCTCTGATCCGCTAACCGGATGAAGAGCATCTTCCGGTAAAGATCGACTGTTTCCTGATCAGTAAGCGGAGCTTTTACCTCTGGCAAAATCGTTCCATCAGGTTTCATTATCTGGAACATCTTCCCTTTCAGGGGGTGGTAATCCTCAAACAAACCCATGACATCTCCTTATAGGTAGATTTCAAATTTTAGATTTAAGATTTTTGAATTTAGAATTTTTCAATCTGCAATTTGAAATCCGAAATCTGCAATTTTATTCTATGGCCCATTTTTTCAATCGTTCATAATCGGCCGAGCCACAGATCCACTTTCCAGTTTTCTTGTTAAAGAAAAATGGGACACCACCACAATACCCTTTGTCATAGTCCCTCATCAGCTTGGCATTGGCTTCATTGTGCCAAACTTCAAGGCGCGCAACCTTGACCCCTTCTTCGTCTTCGAGCCTCTCCACGAGAGGATCCATTTTGTGGCAGTGGGGTCACTCCGAACCAGTGAATTCAAGCAGATAAAATTCTTTCTCCATCTCTCTTCCTCCTTTCATAATCTGTAGTGATCCCTCCCTCACCCCGCTTTTCTCTCCTGAGGGGAAAGAGAAGGGTAAGGTGGCCGTGGAAACAATGTCTTTCTAATCAGTCTGGCAATGGGAATGTAAAGAATGATTAAAACGATCAATGGTAAAAAGGACGCGACCAGCGCATCCGATTTAAACCCCTCGATGAAGTAAACGAGAATGAGCAAGATAGCAGTGAAATTATGGGTACAGATCATTCCTAAATTGGCTGGAGCCATTTTGACCGGCTCTCGATAATAAGCTCTTAGAATGGAAACAGTCTTATGGGCAATCGGAAGGGTCAACAAAGAGATTAATCCGAGGACAGGAATTCTTCCCAAGATCACTCCCGCTACGATTGCCCCATAAGCAGAAAAGAGGCTGAGGATAAATAACCAGACTCCTGCTTCTCTTCCGAAGCGAGCCACCAGGTTTAGCTTTCCTCCCTTCCGGTCCTCAAAATAATCGGGGATCTCATTAATCGTTATCATGGAAAAGAGCATGATTCCAAAGGGAAGGGTTCCCCAGAAAGCTTCCCAGGAAAGTCTTTGGGCTTGGACATAATAGGCTCCAACGCCAATGCCTGGGCCAAAACAGAGAAGCTGCGCTATTTCACCAAGACCTCGATAACCATATCGGATGGGAGGAGCAGTATAAAAATAGGCACAGAAAAAACCAATGGCCAGAAGGAGGAGTATAAAGGCTCCTCTTGTTATACCCAGAAAAACACCAATCCCGATGGCAATGATATAAAAAATGATAAAAACATCTCTCATCCTCCGAGGTTGAATAAGACCTGAAGAGAGAAGTCCACTCCCCCCTGTATAAGGATTTTTTCCATCGGTCGCAAAACCATCAATCAGATGGCGGAAGTCATAATAATCATCCGTCATATTCAAAGCCATATGATTGAGGACAAGGCCCAAGATCACCACCAGGAAATATCCAGGTAGAAATTTTTCATCACTGTTCCATGCGATCATCCCCCCCAATATCCCTGGCATAAAACTGGCTGAGGTGAAATGAAATCGAAAGGCTTTCCACCAGATTTCCAAAGGGATAAAATTCTTTTCTATGTTTTTTTGCCTCTTAAAAAATAATCTAAACTTAGCCGTCCTGGTCCTGCAGAGAAGAGGAGGAGACATCCTCCGAACATGCTCACATTCTTCACGAACATGATCATCTGGATTTGATCAGCAAAATTGGAATGAAAAATGAGAGTGGTAGGAATTAAGAAGATCAGGATCAGGAGAGCCCCGAGGCGGGTAAAGTACCCTAAAATGACTGTGACGCTGCCCACCAATTCAAAGACGATTGCACCGAACAGGAAAAAAGACGTATTCGGCATGCCAAATTTGGCCATATACTGAGCTGTCCCTTCGAAGTTTCCAATCTTTCCGATCCCTGAATTGAGAAAGATAAAAATGAGAAGGATTCTGCCGATCAAACTCCCAAAAGCCTTTAACCATTCCATAAATCACCTCCACTCTCCCTCACCCCCTGCCTACCGGCACGCAGGTATCCCTGAGAATCTTTCCCTTACAGCTGGAATGGCAGGGAAGAATAGAATTTTATTTTGTGTGTGGTTGATCGTCTTCCCTTCAATATCTTTTCAGCCAATATCATTCCCTTTCTGGCTCCTCTTAGTCCTACCCCCTGTCATTTCCGTTAAAAAGGGATATCTATTTTTATAACATAGATTTCCTTCCTGTTCACCTTGAATTTACTCCCCACATTTGCC
This sequence comes from Syntrophaceae bacterium UBA2208, assembly GCA_002327885.1. Lineage (GTDB taxonomy): Bacteria > Desulfobacterota > BSN033 > BSN033 > UBA1163 > UBA1163. Next base: position 3,025 of record DCUS01000189.1, on the reverse strand, counting down.
CCGTATAATCCCGAAAGCCCTAGTTTTCAGACTAAGGATGAAGGCAATTTCGAATCTAAAGATAAATAAAAGCCCCGTTCTTTAGGGTGGGGATAGATGGGATCAACAAAATTTTTTGAAAAATTTTGTTGACAACTCGGGCCGAAAGTGCAAATTTACATACCATATTTTAGACCTGTGGTTAGAAAGGAGAAAAAAATGAAGGTTCGTGTGGATAAGGAAACTTGTGTGGGAGACGAAACATGTGTGGAAGAGTGCCCTGAAGTTTTTGAAATGCAAGGGGATGTGGCGGTGGCCAAAATGGAGAATGTGCCTAAAGAGCTTGAAGAAAAAGTTAAAGAGGCAGCCAAAGCCTGTCCCGTGGAAGCGATTATTATTGAGTAATACACCTGCTCGGTCTGTTATAATTTTTATCATCCTAAATGGGGTCAACCAAACATTACCCCCAGTGTCCTCTTCTTAGAGAAGCCTCTTTTATGAAGAGAATATGGGGATTCTGTCGAATTACATTTTAAAAAGAGTCCTTTCGGTTTCTTGAAGCAATTGCCGGGCAATGACGAGCCTCATGATCTGGGCCGTCCCCTCATAGATCTGAATCACCTTCGCATCTCTCATCAATTTCTCTACTGGATGCCATTTCGTATATCCCATTCCGCCGTAAATTTGAACGGCGTTGGACGTCACCTGCATGGCTACATCTGCGGCAAAAGCTTTTGCCATGGCCGCCTCCTTCGAATTCCGAATTCCTCGATCAGCCAACCATGCCGCTTTCCAGACAAGGAGCCTTGCTGCCTCAATATCCTTCGCCATATCCGCTAACATGAATTGCACAGCCTGATGTTGGGCAATGGGAACCCCGAATTGTATTCTTTTTTTGGCATATTGGGTGGCCAATTCAAGAGCCGTTCTTGCAATCCCCACGGATCCTACGGCAATCATCGGTCGGGTGATATCGAGGGCAGCCATTGCCTTTTTAAAACCCTCCCCTTCTCCTGCCAACAGGTTTTCCCTGGGAACTCTCACATTCTTGAAGATCACGGTAGTGGTATTGGAAGCTCTCTGACCCATTTTATCAATTGGCTCTCCATGACGAATCCCTTCTGAATTGGAAGGGACGATGAAACTGATAATCCCTTTATGTTTTTTCTCAGGATTGGTCGTGGCAAATACAAGGTAGAAATCGGCATATCCTCCATTGGTGATCCACATCTTGGTCCCGTTGAGGAGATAGTGATCTCCATCGAGAATAGCAGTGGTCCGCATGGAAGCAGGATCTGATCCTACGGTCACTTCACTCAAACAATAAGAGGCGATGCTAAACTTTGAACAGAACGGCCTGAGGAAGCGTTCTCTCTGTTCTTCTGTCCCAAATTTAATGATGGGGTAAAGCGCCAGGGTACTGACAAATATAGAAACATACATTCCCATGCAGCCCGCTGACAGTTCTTCTGATATGATGCAGTTGTCTACTACTCCTAAGCCCTGCCCCCCATATTTTTTTGGAACCAGGGGTGTGAAGAAACCCTCCTGATGAGCCTTCTCCATCACATCAAGAGGGAAAGTTCCCTCCCGATCGTGTTTGGCTGCAACAGGTAAAATGACCTCTTTAGAAAATTTTCTCGCCCTTTCTTGAAGGACCCTCTGCTCTTGAGTTAAATCAAACCCAATCATTTCTTTCCCCCATACTGGTAAAATCCTCTCCCTGTCTTGACTCCTAAATAACCCGCTTCCACATATTTTGTGAGAAGAGGACAGGGACGGTATTTATCTCCAAAAGCCTCCTGAAGAACGCTCATCACGGAAAGAACTGTATCCAGTCCTACTAAATCAGCAAGTTCTAAGGGTCCCATCGGATGATTTGCCCCCATCTTCATGATGGCATCAATATCTTCTGCTCTCCCTATGCCTTCATAAAGGGTACAGATCCCTTCGTTCATGAAACTGAAGATCAACCGACTCGATATAAAACCAGGAAAATCATTTGCCTCCAGAGGTGTTTTACCCATTTTCAGACTGAGTTCACGGGTGATACGAAAGGTTTCATCTGAAGTGACCAGTCCCCGGATGATTTCGACCAGTTTCATCACGGGGGCTGGGTTGAAGAAGTGCATCCCGATGACCCGATCCGGTCTCTGGGTGACAGAGGCGATCCGTGTGATAGAGATAGAAGATGTGTTGCTCGCAAGGATCGTCTCTTTCGGGGTCAACTCGTCAAGCTTTGTAAAAAGCTCCCATTTTAAAGGAATATTTTCCACTGCGGCTTCGATAACAAAATCACATTTTCCCAAATCTTCCAATTTAATCGTTGTCGAAAGTCTTTGGAGGGTCGCTTCCTTTTCCGTCTCCGCCATTTTTCCTTTTTGAATGCGCTTGTCAAAATCTGTGACAATTCTTAATCTTCCCTTTTGAACTGCCTCCATGGTCACATCCCTCATCAGGACATTGAATCCAGAAGTGATTGCGACCTCTGCGATTCCACTTCCCATCTGCCCCGCTCCAACGACTCCAATCTCTTTCATTTCCATCTCCATCTCCTTTCTCTTAAATTTAATTCCCTCATTAAAGTCTATAGCCTGCCTGGAGGATTTTCAATAGCTTTCCTTAAAAAGGATAGTTTTCCTTAAAGTTGATAAAAATTATATGAAGTACACCCGCCTCCCTTTTCAACAACAGGGTTGACATGTAACGGGGGTGTATGTATAAGCTATAATCATCTCACTCTTACAAAGGACAAATGGTTCACCATGAAAAAGGAAAAAACGATAAAATCTGAAATCGTTCTGGCAGGGGATGTCGGAGGCACAAAGACTCGGCTTGGTCTTTTTGAAGCAACGAGGGGTCGCCTTCGCCTCCTCATCGAGAAAATCTACTTAAGCAAAAATTACAAGGGGCTGGAGAATATCCTTGTCGATTTCCTGAAGGGTCGGAAAGGAATCGCTTCCGCCTGTTTCGGTGTGGCTGGACCCGTCACCCAGGAAGTGGTCATCGCGACAAACCTTCCATGGTGGATAGACATTCAATCGCT
>DCUS01000019.1 GCA_002327885.1 Syntrophaceae bacterium UBA2208 | reverse complement strand
GTAGAACCGAAGACCTGATAGATCGGCACACCGAACTGTTTCTTCCAGCGATTAAAAACCTCGAGGGGAAGGACATCCCCTCCACTCCAGCAATACTTGAGTGAGGATAAATCATAAAAACCTACTCGATCATTTTCTAAAATCATACGGTAAAGGGTGGGGGCGCCCAGAAAGAGGGTCCCTTTATTTCTCTGTATAGCTTCTAATATGGCATCCACCTGGGGGAGGGGCATTAAGACCGCCGTATTCCCCTTGGTCAAAACCATTCCCAGAATAACCCCTTGGCCCATTTGATGAAAAAGAGGATTGACCATGATGAAGACTTCTTTGCCTTCGCCAATATATCCTTCGCCAACCGCACGGATCTCCTGGACGAATGAGACCATTCCCGCATGTGTTAAGGGGCACCCCTTAGGGAAACCCGTTGTTCCCCCCGTGTAGAGGATATAGCAAAGATGATCTCTCGGGTTGATGTCGACTTTAGGAGGTTGAGGCGGGTATTGGTGGATTAGGTTTTTAAAAAAGTATACGGTTTGATCTCTCTTCACCACACCATCCGGAACTTTATCAAACAAAGCACCCACGGCTCGCTTGTACCATGGAAGTAAATCCACATAGTTTGTGACAATCGCCCTCTTCAAAGAGGTCTCAGGAAAGACCTCCTGGATATACCTGAAGTTTGTATCCTGGCACAAGACCGTTTCCGCTCCGGAATCGTTGATGAGGTATTTAATCTCATAAGGTGTGTAGATGGGTGAAACGGGCACCGGGATTGCTCCGATCTGTTGCGCCCCGAAATAGGCGATCAGGAACTGAGGACAGTTCGGAATGTAAAGCATCACCTTATCGTTCTTCCGAACTCCTAAGTCATATAACGCTGTGGCAAACCGGTCGATGAGCTCTTTCAATCTTTTGTAAGAAATTTTCTCTCCAATGTAGATGATGGCCGCACGATCAGGATATTTTTCACAGGCTCTTTCAAATCCTTTGATTAAGAGTTCGTCGTAGGTTCCCATAGGCATTTTTTTTCTTAAGGAGTATTCTGTCGAGAGGTTAGGGCAATGAGGCGAGTGTTTAAGGGCTTCTTAACCGTAGCCTTAACCTATCATTTACCCCGTTAGAAAGGCCCAGCATTTATTCTGGGGATGGAAATAGAAAACATCAGCTCCTTGTTGAGGGCGGGGTCAAAGCCCCGTCCCTTCTAACGGGGTTTACTTTTTCTCTTTTGTTGTTTTTCTTCTCTCCTCATCTCGGATTTCACGTCTGAGGAGTTTCCCAACCTTCGATTTGGGAAGCATATCTCTGAATTCAATATATTGTGGAATTTTATAGGGGGCCAGTCTCTCCCGGCACCAGCGGGTCAGTTCAGAAGCATCCACCCCTCTCGCATCTTCCTTCAGGACAACGATGGCTTTGATGCGTTCGCCGACTTTTGGATCAGCGACCCCGATCACACACGCTCCAATAACCGTCGGGTGGTCTTGCAACACGGCTTCAATCTCTGAAGCAGAGACCCTATAAGCTTTGTGTTTGATCACATCCGCCGACCTTTCGACATAGTAAATATCTCCTTTTTCATCCTGCCGGACATAATCGCCCATTCGATAGTAAATCTTGCCATCGATATCGACATAGGATCGGCTCGTTTCCTCGGGCTTATTCCAATAATGCTTTACCGTATAATCCGATGTGACCACAAGTTCTCCCGTCTCACCCAATGGCACGGATTCCAATGTATCCGGATCGACCACTTTGCATTCCCTGGTCTTTAATGGCAGGCCGATCGACATTAGCTCAGGTTCTTTGTTTAACCGGGAGTAGGTCACATGACCTGCTTCTGTGGAACCATAGACTTGGTAGATGGACAGTCCAAACAGCTCTTTCCACCGCTTAAAGACCTCGATAGGAAGCACATCCCCTCCGCAGTAGCAGTATTTAAGAGAGCTCATATTATATTGGTCCAACCGGTCATTTTCGAGGAACATACGATAGAGAGCCGGGACTCCAAGCATCCATCTCACCCGATATTTTTCGATGGCTCGTAAAATGGAATCAACTTGTGGAGCAGGCATGATCACCGTCGTATTGCCATAATTTAAGCCAATCGCGACGAATAACCCAAGGGCCATGATGTGGAAAAGAGGATTGATCGCAATATAAATATCTTTTCCCTCTTCGATATAATTTCCAGCCACATCTTCCATCACATCCCTAACATAGGAGGTCATTCCCATATGATTGCCTGGAACTCCCTTAGGAAACCCTGTCGTCCCCCCTGTATAGAGGATATAAGAGAGATCTTTCCAGGGATCGATGTCTACATCCAATTTTTCAGGCGTTTGTTTGATGAGATCCTTGAAAAAATAGACGTTCTCCCCCTTTTTGACAATGCCATTTGGAATCTTGTCGAAAAGAAAGCCGACGGTGCGTTTCCAGAAAGGAAGGAGATCGACCAGATTGGTAACAATAGCCCTTTTCAAGCATGTCTTGGAAAAAACATCCTGGACATAGCCAAAGTTAGTATCCAGGCAGATAATCGTCTCCGCGCCGGAATCCTTGACCATATATTCGATCTCGAAAGAAGTGTAGATGGGAGCCACCGGCACCACGACCGCTCCGATCTTTTGGATCCCGAAGAAGGCGATAACCCATTGGGCGGAGTTTGTGATATAGAGCATGACTTTATCGCCTTTTCTTACTCCCAAGCGATGCAGAGCCGTGGCAAAACGGTCAATGAGATTTCGCAATCGGGTATAAGTAAACTTCTCACCCAGATAAATGATGGCAGGCTTATCCGGATATTTTTCAGCCATTTTTTCGAATTGAGTAAATGTTAATTCGGCCTTCATCCTCATTAAACCCGATTGCAAATTGCAAAATTATAGTGAACGTCAAAAGAAAGTTGTCATTGCCTGCCTGCGGTAGGCAGGCAATGAGCGCACCGACGTGGCAATCCCATCAGATTGCTTCACTTCGTTCGCAATGACTCCGTGGGCATCTCGACTTATTTATGGTGTTCACTATAGCAGTGCAAAATTAATAATGGATTTTTAATTTTTTTATTATTGCTAAATGGTTATTGCTAATTGCTAATTTTACATTGATCTTTTGTTAGGCTTCAAACGTATAATCGAGTAGCTTCTCCGTTCCCAAGTAAGCTTCTTTTACCTTCTCATCCTGCATGACTTCTTCAGGAATACCCTCCCTCAATTTTTCTCCAAAGTTTAAGACCATCACCCGACTGGCGACCCGGAAAAGTTCCCTTAATCGGTGCTCAATCATCACCAGGGTGATCCCATCCATCTGTAGTTTTTCGATTAACGGAACCATACTGGCGATTTCGCTCATGCTGAGGCCTGAGAAAACTTCGTCACAGAGGATGAGATCAGGTCTCAAGGCAAGACATCTGGCAAGCTCGAGACGTTTCAGATATCCTGTTGGAAGGCTGGATGCTAATTTATAAGGTACAAAGGAATCTCTCTCGAAGCCAATCTCTTCTAAGATATCGATGCTGACCGTCCCCCGATCCCCGAGTTTACCTCCCCCTCGCCATCCCCCTTTCCGTCTTGCTCTTGGGGAGAAGAGGGGAATTATAAGATTTTTGTAAGCAGGAAGGCTGTAGTAAGGCCTCATGATCTGAAAGGTTCTTGTGAGTCCGAGATTGGCAATCTGATTCGGTGCCTTGTAACTGATGTCCTTGCCTTTATAAAGGACCTTTCCCGAATTCATCTTGATGAAACCGGTGATGCAATTGATGAGTGTTGTTTTCCCTGATCCATTCGGACCAATGATGCCGAAGACCTCGCCCTGCTGAACATTAAAGCTGACATTCAACAATGCCTGTACACCACCGAAAGCTTTGCAGACGTTTGTCACTTCGAGAATGTTCTCTTCACTCATACCTTTACCCACCGCTGGAACTGATGGTATTTCCGTTGGGCATAGACCATGACACCTTCGCTCCGGAACATGATGAAGGCCATCAGGATTACGGAATAGAAGACAATTCTCAAAGTTCCAAAGGTTCGTAACCATTCTGAGATGGGGACCAGAAAGAAGCAACCCAATAAGGGACCCACCAGAGTACCTCCCCCCCCGATCACTGTCGCCGCAATGGGAATGACAGAAAAATCGAGAGCGAATTGTGAAATTCCTGACCACATGTAGATATGGGCAAGATAGGCACCTCCGAGAGAGCCAAGTCCAGAAGCAATGAAAACAGCAATCGCTTTGTAAAGAGTGATGCTTAATCCGGAGGCTCTGACAGACTGATCATTATCCTTGACTCCACGAAAGACGAGTCCTATATCCTCATTCACCAACCTCCTTAAACCAAATAGCGCGAAGATCACGATTAAGATGATGACATATTGCTCAACCCATCTATTTGGAAAACCGGCCACCCCAAGGATACCATCCGTTCCACCGAAAATATTTAATGCTTCGATGATCCTCATTAGGGCTAAGGGGTACATCAGGGTCACAATCGCAAAATAAACTCCTCTTAGAGGAAGGGCGGGGAGAAGGAGAAGGGTGCAAATAATAGCTCCGCCAATGGTGGCCATAGGGATGGTCAACACAGGTGAGAGACCCAAGGATTTATTGAGGAGGGCTGCCGTGTATCCGCCCACTCCGACAAAAAAAGCACCTCCCAGGGAGACCAACCCTACAAAATGGGCTAAGAAATCAAACCCGAGAGCGAGCAGGGCATATATCGCCGCAATGGATACAACCCGTTTCCAATAGAGCGATGGAATAAGAAGAGGAAGGAGAAGAAGACCTATGATTAAAATCAGTCTCGGAAGAACGAGGTAGGCTATCTCTTGCCATGAAGAGACTGCATAAATCCCTTCGGTCCGAACCTTAATGCCCCGATCTAATCGCTCTCTTCTTCTCTCAATTGTTCCTATCTCTTTACTCATGAACGCTCAAAGACGATTTTCAATGATCAATTTGCAATGGTCAATGGTCATTGATTATTGATTTTTTAAACTCTTTCCTCCAGCTCCTTCTGCCTTCCAAAGAGTCCCGAAGGTCTCAATATCAAAGTTATGATAATAACCAGGAGCGCCACGACCATCTGGAAATGGGATTGGATGTAGGTAACAGTAATAATTTGAAGGAATCCAATCATAAAAGCAGCCAGGATTGCTCCCACCCAGCTGCCCAAACCTCCGACAATGCATACAGCGATCGAGAGAATTAATACATTGTAACCTGCCTCCACAACAATGTTGCCCAAAGGAAGTAAGGCAATCGCAGAAAGTCCGGCTAAAATAGATCCCATAGCCATGGCAATAACAGCCATCCAGTCGGAATCTATTCCTAACATCATCGCCGCATGCTCGTCCTGGGCCATCCCTCTCAGTGCTAAGCCGGTCTTGTTGAAGTGGGTAAAGAGCCACATAAAGGAGACCACAATGATTCCTATGCCTATAACGATAATCCGTTGAAAGTCGACAGGAATCCCTCCTATATTCACACTGCCTTCAATGAAAACCGGAAGAGTATAGGTCATCCCTTTGAACCCTCCCCAACGCAAAAACTCGAGAATAGCCAATCCCAGGGCATAAGTTGCGATGATTTCAGAGGTGGCCATCCCTCTCACTCGAATGAGAACGAATCGATAAATTGCGGCTCCAACCAGCCCCATAATAACGAGTGCTAAGAAAATAGAAAGGGCATAGTTTAATTTGAGGAGGTTTATTAAACTCCAGACAAGAAATCCTGTGATGACATATAACGCCCCATGGGCAAAGTTGGGGAGTCGACAAATTCCGTAAACTAAGGTAAAGCCGATCGCCATTAAAGCGAGTGAAAAACTATTGATGATCCCGTAGATAAGTATAACCATAATGAATAATCAATGGGCACTATTGAGAATTGGTAATTGATTTTCTCTATTTCTTCATCCAGGGAGGGAGTTTAACCTCGCCCATCGCAATTTTGGGCGGGAAAACCACAATCCTCTTTCCTGCCTGCCACTGGAAGATTGTCCCAACGGCTCCCTCATTCGGATCAACACTGGGAATGACCTGGTGATTCTTGGGATTAAATTTTATTCTGCCATAGACTCCCATTAGATCTGTTTTTTCAAGAGCTGCTACCACGGTGGCTGAATCAAGAGTGCCAGCACGTTCAATGGCATCTTTCAGGGTATAGACCGCCATATAGCTCGATGAAGTCCCATAGCCTTCGGGTTCTACCTTCCATCTCTTCGTGTAAGCTTCAACGAACTTCATCGTCCATGGGGTAGCTTTCGATGGCGCATTCCCTGCATTCACGACACTGGCCATGGCGTATTCGCCTTTTCCTTCTGTCGCCTTCCAGAATCCGGGCTCCTCAGCCGCAGAAATGATTGTTCCATAGGGAAGAGCGGGGATTTTCATGTCATACCATTGTTTCAGGAGGATGGAAGTTTCAGGCATATCCATCCAGATAAGGATCACTTGGGCATTTTCTTTTTTAGCTTTCATAAGCCCCACGGAATAATCGGTGGTTCCGGTCGGGTAGATCTCTTTCCCTAGAACCTCCCAACCCTTCTCTGCGGCCAATTTTGCCACGAGATCACCGCCCGCACGCGCATGGGCTACATCCTGGATCATAATGAAGAGTCTGTTGAGGTTATGCTTTGCCTTAATTTCCATAAGACAGGGGATGAATTCTCCTACCACCATCCAGGTCACTTCTCCGGAGATCCGAAAACAATATTTAAATTTCTCATAATCGGATTCTATCCGTTTATGATACGCAGGGGTTAAAACCCCTGTGGTGAGGATGGAGACTTTCTTATATTTGGAGAGTAAATCCATTGCTGCGAGAGCTGCTTCGGAACGAACAGGTCCACCCACGATAAAATCAGCATTTTTCTCCAGGATGAGTTTTTCTACCACCAACAAAGCATCGCTTGTTGGAACTCCGGGTTCGAGGTCCCGGGTATCCATGACCTCCACTTTAAAAGGTCTCTTTTCATTGCCTACTTTAACGCCTCCTGCCGCATTAATTTCCTCCACAGCCAACTTGATGGCCCTTTCCGCATCCCAGCCATAAAGAAATGCAGTAGCAAGGGGCGCTCCAATGATAATTGGTTTCCCTTGGGCTATGGCTTCAGGTGTAAGAAATGGAAGACTTAATAAGCCAACGGTCAAAAAAAGGACACCCGCCAATAAAAAAATATTTTTCACCTTCATCTTTACCTCCTCTTCCACCTCTAAAGATGGTTTGATTTGTCTTCTTTTACTCCCATCAATTATTTTTGTCAACAGATAAATGTATTGCTTAAATTGTTCAGGAGAGTGGCGGGAGGTTCTTCCTATCTACCGATGGAGATAAACCCGGTATGTCTTGAAAGCTTTCCCTCTCTGATGATGAATATCCGGGATTCCACACTCGGGCGATGGTCGTTAGAAGTAATGGTAAGGGGAGGGGTGAGACCTCCTGTTACAAGATCTTTAAACCCTTCCAGCACAAACCTAACTTTCTCGCGAGATAATCCTTGTTCAGGAAGAGATTTTATCAAAGCCCTTGAGATCACCTGTGCCGTCGCCCACCCTTCGACATAAGAAAGCGTATGAGAATCATAAGGGTGCCATTTCTGGTGCGCTTCCATAATTCCGGCCATTCCTGGAACATCTTCTCCGAAAGGAGAAATCGGTTGAGCTCCAAAAACTCCATTAAATGGCGTCAGATTTTCATCAAAAGCCCTCATGTGGCATATCCATTTGGTCTTGATATCGGTTTTCATGACTTCCTGCAATAAAGTAGTGGCTTCCTTGGAGGTTAGACACAAGTACGCAAAATCAGGGTTATATGCGGCGATCGTTGAGAGGAGAGGGGGGATGAGTTTCGACACTTTATCTCCGGAGGAGTATAAATCGGATATCCAGATGTCCGGGCCGATGTCGATTCCAAGTTTTTTGGCATATTCTTTCGTTTCATCTAAAAAATGGCGTCCGAAGTAGTCAGGAGATCCGATAAAGATGACTTTTGGTTTTCTCACTTTGATTCCGGATTTGTCCGAAATGAAATTCATTGCTATTTTTGCCAAATCGAGAGGGGTTGGATTGATTGAAAAAATATAGGGATATTTGGATGCGTTGGCAAATTGAGAAGGCAACGAACTGACAAAGGTAGGAATCCGATCGTGGTGGAAATGGGGAGTCAGAGCATGGGTTGTCTCAATGGAGTAGATGTAAAGGACCAGAATCCGATCTGCTTCATTCAATTTTCTATAGGCCGCTATGGTCTCAGCGGTCTGGGAGGTATCGTCAATCAGGATGATCTCTAATTTTTTCCCGGAGATTCCTTCACGCTGATTGATCCATTTTGCTGCATCCAACATTCCTCTGGCACATTCTCTCCCTGAATCTCCCCATCGACCGGTGTAGGGGATCAACGTTCCCACTTTGAGGGTGGGCTGGCTGAGGCAAATGGATGGCAGCATCATGAGGAAGAGGGTGAAAAGAATCGGGAGAGGGAGTTTTTTCATTATTGTTTCCCTTGAGCTATCAGATCATCTTGGTTTCCTAATCACCTGATCTCCTAAAGATTCAGGTGCTGGCTGCATAAAGCACAGCCAGAATCCTTGTCACTTTATCTTGATGGCATTGGACCCGATGAGGAATATTGGAATCATAATATATGGAGTCCCCTGGGTAAAGGATATCGGTGTGATTTCCCAGAACCACCTCCATTTCACCTTCGAGAACAAAGATGAATTCCTCCCCATCATGGACAGAAGTCTTGGAAGCTTTAACTGTGGCGGGTTCCAGCGTGACGATGAAAGGTTCCATATGGCGGTTTTTCTTCTCAAAGCCTAAAGACTCATAGGAATAACCATACTTAACTCCTTCTTTTGAGGCAAATCGAGAGATCGTTTTTCGTTCGTCCTTCCTCACAATCGCAAAAGGTTCTCCCTCTGTTTCACCCAGAAAATCGCCTACTTTGACGCCCAGCGCTTTCGCCAGCTTGATAATCGTCCCGAGGGAGGGAGAGACGAGGTGGTTTTCCATCTGGGAGAGCAACGCTGTCGAAAATCCGGTCAAGTCGGCTAATTCTTTCAGTGAAAGACCCTTCTGTTCTCTCAAGACCTTAACCTTTTCGCCAACACGGATCTCTTCAAAATCTTTTTCTTCTTCCATGAAATCCCCCATTTTGCTTTTATCCCTGCCTAAGGCAGGCAAGTTAGTTTTCTCCCCCGAGCACCCACCTTAGGCCTGACCACCGCCTCAGGCAGGGGCAAGCGAGCATAAAGGCTCGTCCTCCGATCTTGCTTGCTATGAAGCGTTGAGGGGAGAGGATTTGGATAAAGATTTTACATAATCGGCTCCCGTTTGAATGGCCTTGATATTCGATGGGATGAGAGGATGGTAGCGCTCATCCAGCACTTTTTCTATTGACTCAAATAAAGAACTCATCCGAACCAATTTTGTTTTTTCATTAAAAGCGCCTAAGGCCACCATATTTGCAAGTTTTGGGTTTCCATGATTGATAGCAATTTCATTGACAGGGGTTGAAAAAATTTCAATATCTTTTCGAAAAGCCTCTTTGGGGTCAATGAGAGAGGAATTAAGAAATAGAAGACCGTTAGGTAGAAGGAGAGGTTCATATTTTATCAAAGAGGGTAAATTCATCACGATGGCCGCTTGGGGTCTTCCTACTACAGGAGATCCGATCTCGTGAGAAGCGATCACCACAGTGCAATTGGCTGTTCCGCCTCTCATCTCGACTCCGTAAACGGGAAGGTAAGTGACATGTTTTCCCTCAATCATAGCGGCATAAGCGAGAAGGTTTCCAATGACCATCACCCCCTGTCCGCCAAATCCAGCAACAATTACATTATAATAAAAACGATTGTTTGACATAAATAATTATCACAAACTCCGTGTTGCGGTGTTGCAGTGCTGCGGTTTTGAAGTTAACGGCAACACAGCAAAACAACATTAAAGTAACACAACAATAAACCCGCTTACGACTTGCGCCTCGCGCCTAACGATTAGTTTATAAGTAGTCTGCCATTTTCCTTTCCTTTAAGATGCCCAACGGGAAATAAGGTATCATTTCCTCTCCGACCCGGCGATTGGCCTCTAAAGCCGTCATCCCCCAATTGGTGGGGCATGCCAATAATATCTCGACAAAAGAGAAACCCATTTCTTCAATCTGCATCTGGAAGGCCTTGCGAACGGCTCTCTTGGCTTTCATCAAATTAGCGGGATTGTTGACAGCAACCCTTGCGACGAAAGCGCTTCCCTCTAAGGTCGCCAACATCTCCGCCATCCGGATGGGATAACCATCATAGGTAAAGTCTCTTCCATAAGGGCTTGTAGTGGTCTTTTGCCCAAGAAGTGTGGTGGGTGCCATCTGCCCCCCTGTCATCCCGTAGATCCCATTGTTGGCAAAGATGATGGTGATGTTTTCCCCGCGGTTGGCCGTATGTATCCCTTCAGCAATCCCAATGGCGGCAAGGTCTCCGTCCCCCTGATAGGTAAAGACAATTCGATCTTTCTTGGCTCGTTTTACTCCGGAGGCCACAGCCGAAGCTCTTCCGTGAGGAGCCTCCAGGACATCAACATTGAAATAATCATACATAAAGACAGAACAGCCCACAGAGGCTACCCCGATTGTCTTCTCCCTGATTTTAAAATAGTCAATGGCCTCTGCCACCAATCGATGGGCGATGCCGTGATGACACCCCGGGCAAAAGTGGAATGGAATATCAATCAAACATTCGGGACGTTTAAAAACAAGCTCCATCTCCCCTCCTATTTTAGATTTAAGATTTTAGATTTGAGATTTTTTCAATCTGCAATCTGCAATCTAAAATCTACAATTATTAAGGATAGACTTTCTTAATTTCTTCCAATATTTCTTCCGGAGAGGGAAGGGAGCCCGGCGGCTTTCCATAAAAATAGACTTGAGCATCCCGGGCCACTGAAAGCCTTACATCCTCTACCATCTGTCCCGTATTTAATTCGACGGTCAAAAATAGTTTGATCCGCTGTGAAAGGTCATGAAGCGCCTTTTCCGGAAAAGGAAAGAGAGTAATGGGTCTGAGAAGTCCCACTTTCATTCCATCTTCTCTGGCCAGATCGACAGAAGTTCTTGAAACTCTGGCCATGCTTCCAAAGGCGGCAACAATCAATTGGGCATCCTCGGTAAAATAACTATCAAAGCGGACCTCGACTTTTTTCATCTCCTCATATTTCTGATGGAGTTTCCAATTGTGTTCTGAAAGTTCGCCGTCCTGAAGATAAAGAGATTTAAGTCGATTGGGTTTTCTCCCCTGCGCTCCGGTCAGGGCCCAGTCCTTCGGAGGAAGTTCCATCTTCCCACATTTACTGCGGTTGAGGGGCTCCTTCATTTGACCGATGAGGGCGTCTCCAAGAATCATAGCAGGGTTTCTGTATTTGTCAGCCAAGTTAAAGGCAAGGCAAGTCAGGTCATACATTTCTTGAACCGAAGAAGGAGCGAGTACGATCATTCGGTAATCACCGTGTCCTCCTCCCCGTGTTGCTTGAAAATAATCCCCCTGGGAAGGAGAAATCCCCCCCAGGCCCGGCCCGCTTCTTGAGATATTGACGATTAAAGCTGGAAGTTCACTCCCTGCCATATAGGAAATTCCCTCTTGCATCAGAGAGATTCCTGGGCTTGAAGAAGAAGTCATGGCCCTTGCCCCGGTGGCTGAAGCCCCAAGAAGTAAATTGATCGAAGCGATCTCACTTTCTGCCTGGATGAATTCTCCACCCAGCGCAGGTAGGTGTTTGGAAAGATATTCCGGGATGTCATTCTGCGGAGTGATGGGATACCCGAAGTACAGGAGACATCCCGAATCAATTGATGCCATCGCAATGGCTTCGTTTCCTTTCGCCAATATTTTGTCAGAATGTTGGTCCATACGATACCTGGAATAATGGATTGTTGGAATACTGGATTATTGGGTTAACTTTTTTCAATCTCTCCAGACTCGGATGGCGACGTCCGGACATATTTCCCCGCAGATCGCACACCCCGTGCACTGACCATTGGCCTCCCAGACCACGTAAAAATATCCCTGGCGATTGATTTCTTCCCCAATCTTGATCAGGGTTTTAGGGCAGGCAATCGTACAGAGCCCACACCCCTTGCAACGCTCTTGGTCAATTTCAATTTTTGCCATCACTCACACCGGAAACTAATGGAATAATGGAGCATTGGAATAATGGAATATTGGAGGGAAAAAAGAAGTTTATTGGTCTTAAACCCATCATTCCATTGTTCCATCATTCCAGTATTCCATTCTTTCAGATTGCTTTCACTTCTTTAAAATGTTTAATCTCCCCTTCTGAATAGCCTATCTCCCGTAAGACTTCCATCGTGTGTTCACCCCATGAAGGGGAAGGGGTGCGAATCTCAAAGGGAAATTGAGAAGACTTGATGGGATTTCCCACCTGGCGAATCTTCCCTTCAACAGGGTGTTCATACTCTACTAACATCTTCCGGTGGAGAACGTGTGGATGTTGAAAGACTTCTCCGAGAGATAAGACGGGCTCAAGACAAGCATCTACATTTTTAAAGAATTCAACCCATTCTTTCTGGGTTCTGGTTTTAAAGAGTTCTCGAATCTCATTAATGATCTGAACCCTTTCCTCTCCTTCTATAAATTGTTTCAAAACAAAGGCCTCTCTCCCAATCGCTTCACAAAAGTTCTTCCAAAACTTCGGTTCGAGCGCCCCCAGGGAGATATATCTTCCATCTTTGGTCGGATAGACCTGATAGCAGGCATACCTTCCCGAGAGTTGCATCTCTCCCCTTCGTGGGAGTTCTTTATCCATGAAGTATCTTCCCGCATGGAGGGAGAGCCAAGAGATGACGCCGTCATGCATGGCCACATCGAGATATTGTCCTTCCCCCGTTTTCTCACGGTGAACGATGGCGGCAAGAATGGCGATGGCCGCCATCATTCCTCCCCCGCCAATGTCTGCAATCTGAGTGCCCGGGATGGTCGGATCCCCATCTTTTGGTCCAATCAAATCGAGAATGCCCCCCAGACCGATGTAATTGATATCATGGCCGGACCTCTCTTTGTAGGGTCCATCCTGTCCATATCCGGAGAGAGAGCAGAAAATGAGGCCAGGATTTCTGCTTTTCAACTCCTGGTAGCCGATTCCAAGCCGGTCCATCACTCCTGGTCTGAAACCTTCTAAAAGAATGTCATAGGTATCGATTAACCGATTAAAGACCTCTTTTCCTTCTTTGACCTTGAGGTTCAGAAGCATACTTTTTTTATTTCGGTTTAAAGCAAGAAAATAGGCGCTGTCTTTCTTCCGGACAGGGCCCATCCCCCTCATATAATCTCCCAGTTCAGGGTCTTCGATCTTCAATACTTCCATTCCCAAATCGGCAAGAAGGAGAGAACAGTAAGGACCCGGCAAAAGCCTTGAGAGATCCAGCATTTTGAGGCCTTTTAAAAGTCCCACTCATTTCTCCCGCGGAATAATGGATGAAAAATAAATAACATATTAAGTTTGAAAATAAAAGCCTTTGGCTTTACGTTCATGATATCAATCACCTAAACGCTATGCGCTATGCGCTTAGCGCTTTGCGGGGTTTTGGTGGACAAATACTTCTTGACGGAAAATCGCAAGAGTGATATTCAATGGTGGTCAACGAACCAATTTTATATTTAAGAAGGGGGGATATTTATGAAAAAGCATTTGAAAAAGACATCGAAAAAACCTTCAAAGAAAGTTTCTAAAAAGTCCACTAAAAAGCCTTCTAAAAAACCTTTAAAAAAGGTTGTGAAGAAAGGATTGAAAAAACCTGCAAAAAAATCCTTGAAAAAACCATCGGTGAAACCATCTAAAAAACCGGTCAAGAAAGCCCCCATTAAACCTGTTACCGTGACTTTATCAACTGTTGAAAGTGTAAAAACGCCTCTGTGGGTGCCCTCCCAAGATCAGATCAAGAACGCCAACATGACGCGCTATATTGAATTTGTGAACCGAAAATATGGGAAAAAATTCAAAACATATGACGATTTATATCAATGGTCTGTCGATGCGATCGCTGATTTCTGGGCTTCCATGTGGGAATTCGCAGAGGTCAAGGCCTCAAAGAATTGGGACCGGGTGGTAGATGATTTAAGGAAGTTTCCAGGGACGACGTGGTTTCCCGGGGCAAGGTTGAATTTTGCGGAGAATCTTTTGCGGTATCGGGATGATCGGTTGGCTTTTATTTTCAAAGGGGAAACACAGAAATATTCAATCATGACTTATAGAGAACTTTATTATACAGTGGCCCGCCTGGCGAAGTCTTTGCGCGAAATCGGAATTAAACCGGGAGATCGGGTTGCAGGCTATATGCCGAACATGATGGAGACGGCTATCGGCATGCTGGCCGCAACAAGCATCGGGGCTGTTTGGTCTTCTTGCGCCACAGACATCGGGTCGCAGGCTGCTCTCGACCGGCTCGGCCAGATAGAGCCCAAGGTCCTGTTTTCAGTGGATGGTTATTATTACAAGGCGAAATTCTTCAATACCCTGGGAAATGCGGCGGAGGTGGCCAAGGCCATTCCCTCCCTCAAGAAAGTTGTCATTGTTTCCTATACGGGAAATAAGATGGATATCGGAAGTATTCCCAATGGTGTCCATTATGAAGACTTCCTATCCCCGGAAAAAGAGCCGGTTCTTGAATTTGAACAATTACCCTTTGACCATCCTATTTTTATCATGTTCTCCTCTGGAACGACGGGGAAACCCAAATGCATGGTGCAGGGAGGGGGTGGCATTTTACTCCACCATTTGAAGGAGCTGATGCTCCATAGTGATTTGAAGCGCGATGACAAAGTCTTTTACATCACCACGTGTAGCTGGATGATGTGGAACTGGCTCATCAGCACACTCGGCGTCGGCGCCACCATTGTCCTGTATGACGGCAACCCGAACTATCCCGACACCTATGCCATGTGGAAAATGGTCCAGGACGAAAAAATAACTTTTTTTGGCCTGAGCGCCAGCTATATCAACTATCTCCGGGGCGAAGGGATTCAACCCGGGAAGAATTGCGATCTTTCCTCCCTGAGAGAAATTTCTCAAACAGGTTCTGTCCTTTCAGCAGAGGGTTTTGAGTGGGTCTATCGGGAGGTGAAGAAAGACCTCCACTTTAACTCCATCGCCGGTGGCACGGACATCAATGGTTGTTTTGCCATTGGCAGTCCGATTCAACGTGTCTATGCCGGGGAACTTCAAGGCGGAGGCCTTGGTATGAAGGTGAAGGCCTATGATGAAGGCGGAAAACCTGTTTGGGATAAGGAAGGTGAGTTGGTATGCGAAGCCCCTGCCCCATGCATGCCTCTCTATTTCTGGAATGACCCGGACGGGGAAAAATATAAGAATGCCTACTTTGAATACTATCCCAATATTTGGCGCCACGGTGACTATGTCATCTTTCACAGTGACACCCAGGGAATCACTTTTTACGGACGTTCCGACGCCGTTTTGAAGCCATCCGGAGTCCGGATCGGGACGGCTGAAATCTATAATGTCGTCGAGAGGATCGAAGGAATCGCCGATAGCCTGGCCATTGGACAAAACTGGGAGGGCGAACAGCGTATCATCCTCTTCGTGAAACTTACCCCCGGCGCCCAATTGACGGACGGGTTGAAGGATACCATCAAAAAGACGCTGAGGGAGAAAGCTTCTCCCCGTCATGTCCCGTCAATCATCATGGAGATGCCTGACGCTCCCTATACGATGAACATGAAAAAAGTAGAAAGCGCTGTCACCAATATCATCCACGGGAGACCCGTTCTGAACAGGGATGCTTTATCGAATCCGCAGGTTCTCGACTACTTCGAGAAAATTGTCCCGGAATTGCAAAAATAAAAAAGGGTGCAAGGATTCCAGGGTTCAGGGGTTCCAGAAGGGATTTTAATTTAAACCAGAAACCCTTGAACTCTCAAACCCCTGCCTGTCACCAGGCAGATTTGACCCCTCGAACCTTATTTATGAAACTGACTCGAAAAGAGTTTGAGGAGGAAGTGGTATTAGCACTGAAGAGGCTCCCCAATTTTTTTAAAAAGAAAATGAAAAATGTGGATGTGGTCGTAGAAGACCGGGCATCCCGAGACCTCCTCTTAGAGATGGGGCTGCGATCCCCCTCCGAATTATTGGGACTTTATCAGGGTTTCCCGTTAGATCGGAGGGGATTTTATTATGGAAATGTCCTTCCGGATAAAATCACAATCTTCCAATTTCCGATTGAGTCGATGTGTAACACGAGGGAGGAAGTCGAAGAGAAGGTCAAAGAAGTAGTGATCCATGAAGTCGGGCACTATTTCGGGCTGGATGATGAGAGATTGAGAGAACTGGAAAACGAATAAACTTACGTAACGCTCCTCAAACGATTTTCAATATGTCTTTTATCAAATTCTTGGGAACAGCCGGCGCCCGGTTTGTGGTCATGAAGCAACTCCGAGCCTCTGGTGGGGTTTGGCTCTCGGTGGGGAAGACGAATCTTTATGTTGACCCCGGGCCCGGCGCCCTGGTTCGCTGTCTCAGCAGCAAGCCCAGATTGGAGCCATCCACATTGGATGGCATTCTCCTTACCCATAAACACTTAGACCATTCCAGCGATGTGAATGTCATGATTGAGGCCATGACAGAGGGCGGGTTTAAGAAGAGGGGGATTTTGTTTGCTCCAAGGGACGCCATCGAAGAAGATCCGGTTGTTTTAAAATATGTAATGGGTTATGTTGAAAAAGTTCAGGTGTTAAAGGAGTATTCCGAATACCGGATGGGAGAGATTCAATTCTCGACCTCCCGAAAACACCGGCATCAGGTAGAAACTTACGGTCTCAATTTTAAGACATCATCCCGGACGATTTCTTTCATTACGGATACGAAATTTTTTCCGGAACTCCCGAATCTTTACCAGGGAGAAATCCTGGTCATCCACGTCGTTCGGCTTAAACCCATCGGGGAGGATCCGATTGACCACCTCTCGATTGAAGATGTAAAAAACATCCTCAAAAAGATTAAACCGAGGTTGACTATCCTCACCCATTTCGGGATGACCATGATTAAAGCCAAACCCTGGATTGTGGCCGCCGAATTAGAGAAAGAGTTGGGTTTGAAAGTCATCGCTGCCAGCGATGGAATGAAAATAGATTTGGAGGAGGTTTGATAATGGAAAAGTGGATGGGAGGAGATATGCATCCGAGTTACCGGATTCTCATGGGTCCAGGACCGAGCAATGTTCATTATCGGGTTTATCAAGCGATGTCTAACCCGATCATCGGCTATCTTGATCCACAAATTCTAACCTGCATGGATGAGATCAGTGAGATGTTAAGGGGGATTTTCCAAACAAAGAATCGCGTGACCTTGGCTATCTCCGCCACAGGGAGTGCAGGGATGGAGGCATCTTTTGTCAACTTCATTGAACCCGGCGATAGGGTGGTCATTGGAGTCAATGGCTTCTTTGCCGACAGGATGACCCAGGTGGCTTCGCGATGTGGCGCAAAAGTCATTCGGGTTGAGGAAGAATGGGGGAAGAAGATTGAGGCAGAGAAAATGATCCAGGCTCTCAGGGAGCATCCCGAGGCCAAAATCTGTGGTGTGGTTCATGGGGAGACTTCCACTGGAGTGAGACAACCGCTTGAAGAGATCGGGGCTTACTGCCAAAAAGGGAATACCCTTTTGGTCTTGGATGCAGTGACCACTTTGGGAGGATATGATGTGAAGGTTGACGAATGGGGAGTCGATGTCTGCTACAGCAGCTCTCAGAAGTGTCTTAGCGCTCCGCCTGGGCTTTCTCCGATCACCGTGAGTTCCAAAGCGATGGAGACCCTCCGGTCCCGCAAGACAAAGGTTGAAAGTTTTTATCTCGATTTAATTCTCCTTGAAAAATATTGGGGAGAAGAAAGAGTTTATCACCATACCGCTCCCGTTTCCATGTTCTATGCATTGCGGGAAGCGTTGAGGATTGTCTATGAAGAAGGGCTTGAGGCAAGATTTAAACGTCATGAAATGTTGGGCGACCGCTTAAAGATGGAATTGGAGGGGTTTGGGTTCAAGCTTTTTGCGCAGGAAGGGTATCGATTGCCGATGCTGACATCGGTGGTTCTCCCGGATTGGATCGATGATGTGAAGACACGGGCGAGGCTTCTCAATGAATATAATATTGAGGTAGGAGGAGGTTTAGGCGGACTGAAAGGAAAAATCTGGAGAGTCGGCCTCATGGGTGAGGCCTGCAAAATTCGAAATATCCATTGCCTGACGGGAGCGTTAAAGGAAATATTGTCTTAAACGATCAGTGCGGAATATGAAATGCAAAATGTAAAGTTTAAAATGAACGTTAAAATTTTCATTTTGCAATATTGGATTCCCTCACCGGGTTCAGAATCGTCTGGGCAAAGTCTTTGGATTCTACACCGGGGGATTCCACCCCTTTTTCTTCATAAAAGGCTTCCACTCTTTCGATGATTTTTTCTTCTTTCAGTGGAGTCTTTTCTAAGGATTCTTCCAACCCGATCAGTTGTTCTTTCGGAAAAAAGGTAAAATCACCGGAAATCGCGATGTCTTCAATCCTCCCTTCGTAGATCTCCTCGGCAGTTCGCATTAAACCTCCCCTGGCCTTGTGGAGACCATAGAGGACCTCCACCCCTTCCCTGATTTTAACTCCTTCCGGGATTCGGGGAGTCTTTTTCAGAAGGAATTCTTCTGAGGTCATCCACGTTTCTATCTGCTTCATCTTCTCAAGAATTTCTGAGTTTAAGGCCGCCGGTGTCAACTTCCCCACCCTTTTTTCAAATTTCTCTTTGAGGACGGAGATCACTTCCTCCCGTGATGGAATCATTCCCAATTCTTTTTTCATCGTCGTTAAATTTTCTTCTATCGTTTTATAAACTTTGTCCCTGAATTTTTCGTCGGGGACCTTCAGAATTCTGCTCATGGCCTGATAGTCAAAATCGAGGAGGATGCCTCCTACAAAAACCATACAATTTCCAATATTCCCTCCGCCCTCACCGGCAATCTTCCGGCCAGATTTCGTAATGATATCGTTAATGACTCGAAATTCTGTCTCGATTCCAAAGGCTCGATAAGTTTCTATCGGAGCTTCTGAAAACCATGGATAAATTTCATCGATGGCTTTTGGGAACCCAGGATTATCCTTCTTCCAGATGAGTTGATAAAAAATCTGATTCTCATCCAAATAGGTAGCTCCTCCGCCGACTTCTCTCCGCATAAAAGGGATCCCCGCTTTATGACAGTATCGGAGATCCACCTCTTGCTCGGCATCCTGAAAATACCCGATGCTTGCCAGAGGACTTTTAGGGGAGACAGCGACCAGGGCTTCGATTCCCATTCGCGCCAGGGCGTGAAAGACGAGCATCGACTGCTCGCCCGGTAGTTTTCCAAGATCAAAGAAAAGCATATTTACCTCCTTTTGCCCTCCATGTTATCCCCCCTCGCCAAATCATCTTTTGCCTTTCACTCCTTCTCCCGTCATTGGGACAAAGACAACAGGGATAACATCGGTGGTTTCCAACTTTCCGGATTGCTTGACAATTTTCTTTAATTCCTGTGTATAGATTCCCACGGGGAGCACCATTCGTCCTCCCTCTTTTAGCTGTTCGATGAGGGGTTTTGGAATATGGTCGGGCGCCGCTGTGACGATGATGGCATCAAAAGGAGCCGCCTCAGGCCACCCCAAATATCCGTCTCCAGCCTTCACTTTAACATTCTGATAGCCCAATTTCAAAAGCCGATTTTTTGCTACGAAGGCAAGAGATTCTATGATCTCAATGGAATAAACCTCTTCCACCAGCTCTGCCAAAATAGCTGCCTGATACCC
This sequence comes from Syntrophaceae bacterium UBA2208, assembly GCA_002327885.1. Taxonomy (GTDB): domain Bacteria; phylum Desulfobacterota; class BSN033; order BSN033; family UBA1163; genus UBA1163. The sequence goes on along the minus strand of DCUS01000019.1, from coordinate 11,014 downwards.
TGAACCCGTCCCAATTTCTAAAACTTTCTCGTCTTCTTTGAGTTCTAAAAGTTCCGTCATGAGAGCAACAATATAGGGTTGGGAGATGGTTTGACCCTCTCCGATGGGGAGGGGTTGATCAGAGTAAGCAGAGCTAAAATATTCTTCGGGCACAAATCGGTGCCGTTCTACCTTGAGCAGTGCAGAGAGGACACGAGGGTCTTTCACCCCTCTTTTTTTGATTTGAGTGTCCACCATCTTCTCACGCATGGCTTTGAAATCCCCCTTTGGATTTAACTCAGTTCCCCTTTTTTCATTCATGCATGATGCAAACACCACGGGGATAATAAAAAATCCTAACAGCATGGATGCCATTTTTCTTACCATCCTTAACAACCTACCACAGTTATAAAAATCCTGTCAATCCTTGACAATATTTGAATATATTTGATACTTTCTAAAAGAGGTCGAACATGTTTAATTCATTTCTCAAGGTTTTGAGCCTCTCCCTGTTGATTTCCATCACCTTCTCTTTTCCTGTTCTCCAAAGCCAGGGACAATACCGGAATCATACCGGTTCCTCTGAAATCACCTTTTTTGGAAAGGAGGAGACGAAATGGCTTGAGAAGAGGGAGGTTCCCCTTCCTGTGATCGTGGGTCAGGGGATCAAAGAAGAGCCTCGCGTGGATTCTTTCGATTTGAACGAAGATTCCATCGGTCCGATGAAAAAGACGAGCGCTTCTGCGACGCAGCCCGGCTGCGCCTATTCAAGTCGATTTACATCGGGCCTGGCAAAGACCTTTGTGGGAGACAAAGCCCTCTATCAAAAAGGTCGATACAAATATTTTAGAGGGGCTTACGAAGATGCCATCACTTCTTTTCGAAAATTAATCGAAGACTATCCACAGAGTGAATGGGCAGGATCTTCCTATTATTGGATGGGGGAAGCCAAATATCACCAAGAGAAGGATGATGAAGCGTTTCAACATTTCCATAAGGTGGTAGAACATTATCCCGGCAGTGAATTCTATGCTTATTCCCTTTACTCATGCGGGTGGATTCAACTTAAACATGGAATCTACGAGAAAGGAAATCCATTTTTTCAGCAGGTCTATGAAAGAGACCCAACCCATCCTATCGCTGAATCTTCCCTCTTCTGGTCTGGGTATTGCTTTTATCAGATGGGCCGCTATACTGAGACACTTCAGGAAATGGAGAGTCTTCTGCAAAAGTATCCGAGTGGGAAATGGAGGCGAGAAGCTGAATATCTGATGGGTGTCAGCACTTTTAGACTTAAAAGATATAAAGAGGCGGCCGATCAATTCAAAAGATTCTGGAAGCGTTATCCGAAACATCCCTTAGAGGAAAGCTCTCGTTATGCCTTGGCGTGGAGTTTGGTCTCTCTGGGAGAATATCCCGAGGGGAGAAAAACCTTTGAGGAGATTCTCCTGGCCTACCCGGAGACAAGGCTTTCGGATCCAATTTTCTGGGGGATTGTGAAGACCTATATCGGGACCGATGAAGTGGAGAGGGCTGTTTTTCTTTATCAGAGATTTCTTTCACAATTCCTCTCTTCCCCATGGGTAGAGCAAAGCCTCTTCGACATCGGGCAATACTATTTTAGTAAAAAAGAGTATTCCAACGCTGCCACCATGTTTCGTCAGTTCCTCAGTACCTATCTTGAAAGTGAGCTTCGCGAGGTGGTTCATTTCATGCTTGGAGAAAGCCTATTCAATCAGAAAGATTACTCAGGAGCGATTGCTGCTTATCATCAGGTCTTCGAGGAGAGGGGAAGGGGAGGACTTGAACCCCAAGTCTTACCCAAATTGGGTTATGCCCATTTCTATTTAAAAAATTATGAGGTGGCGGTTCAATTCTGGGAAAGACTCCTCGCGGACTTTCCACATTTTGAAAAAAGAAACGAAATCCTTTATTGGTTAGCCGAGGCTTCGCTATTAAAAACGGATTATCGAAAAGGGGTCGGGTATGTAAACAAATTGAAAGAAGATCCAACTCTCTACCCAAAAGGGCTGAATAGTTTGGGATGGCACCATTTCCAGAGGCGCGAGTGGAAGGAGGCGAACCAGTATTTCTTGAAAATCCTCGCAGAATTTCCTCAATATCATTCCTCTCCCTCCCTCTTTCTTCTGGTCGGGGAATGCTATTTAAATCAGAATGAATATCAGAAGGCCAAGACCTATTTAATGCAATTGACCTCCAGGACGGAGGGAAATGGAGATAGGGAGAAGGCGACCTATCTTCTTGGATGGGTGGCTTATCGAGAGGAAAGATTCGAAGAGGCGATCGGTCAATTCCAAACACTCTTGGAGTCGAATCCATTCAGCTCCTACGGAGATGAATCCCAGTACTGGGTCGGTTGGTCCTATTTTCGCAAAAAAGAGTTTCAAAAAGCGATAGAAGAATTTCAACGTCTCGTCCAAAAGTACCCTAAAAGTCCTCATGTACCTTCCGCACTCCTGAAAATAGGGGATGGACAATACAACCTGAAACGATATGCCCAAGCGGCCCAGTCCTATTCCCAGGCGGTCAGGGCCTATCCGAAATCGAAAGAGGCGCCGGAGGCTGATTTTGGCATTCTCCTCTGCTTCCTTCAAGAGAAGAAATATGAATCTTTTTTTTCCCAGGCAGAAATATTTTCAAAACGATATCCACAACACCCGCTCGCCAGTCAGGTATTGATGCAGTTAGGGGACGCCTACCAAAAAGAGCGAATGAAAGAGAAGGCAGTGAAAACCTACCGAGAACTCATCAGCCTTTATCCTCACAGTGAGTGGGCAGAGGAAGCGCAGTTTCGTATTGCTCTTCTTTTTATGCAGGATCGAAGATGGAATGAAGCCATCGAGGAAATGGACAAAGTGATCCGCCAGTATCCCAAGGGTCATCTTTTTGTTGAAGCTCATGTCGAACTGGGAGATCTCTATCTCCTTCTTAAAGATTATCCGAAAGCCCTCGAACGATATGAATGGGTGATTAAAAATCATCCCCAGCACCTGTCAACCAAGAGGGTCTATCTCAGGATGGAGGAGGGATATCGAGGTCTGGGAAAAATGGATCAGGCCGAGAAGATTTTGAAAGAATTGATAAACAATTTTTCACAGGATAACATCCAATTTGAAGGACAGTTGAGGTTGGGAACCCTCTACCTCATTCAGAAGAAATTTGGGGAGGCCGTTGCTGTCCTCTCGGTGGCCATCCGAAGCCCTGAAGAAAAGGTGGCCAGCCAGGCTCAGTTTAAATTGGGAGAGGCTTATTTAGAAGCAGGAAATCGAGAATCAGCTCTCCTTCAATTTTCAACGGTGGTCTATCTTTATCCCCATTACTCCGACCTCATGGAAGAGGCGCTTCTCAAATTGGGAGCCCTTTACCTGGAGGAGAAAAAAATGATTGAGGCCAGCCAGGTCTATCGTAAATTGTTGGAGAAAAGCAAAAGAGAGGATCGGAGGGCGGTCGCTCGAAAAATGCTTAACCAGATCAGTCAGGAGAAGCTTCATTGATGAAGAAAAGATCGAGGAGAAGCCAGAAACGGCCATTTATGCTCATCGCCCTTTTCTTGATCTTCGTGGGGCTTTTATCCTGGGTTTTCTTTTTCGACTCACTCCTTCCAACCCGGCTAAGCGAGGGGTGGAAAGCCTTGACCCGTGAAAGCAAAAGGATTTTAGGGTGGGGAGAGGGTGAGGTGTCTCCGGAAGAGAAACGAATACGGGAAGAAATTATTCTCAAGAAAATGGAGAAGGCGAGTGCCGATCAAGACTGGAGGACCTTTGCCCCGGAGTATCCTCGACCCAAAAAAAAGGAATCTTCAACTGCTGAAGAAAGGATGAAGGCCTTTAAAAATACCGCTGAGTTTAAAGAAATGGACAGGGAGTTCAAGGCATATTTAAAAAAGAAAGAAGACCTTTTTTATCCGCCCCCCCCCATCCCCTCTTTAAAGGAGGCGACCGATTTAATTTCTTTAAAGGATAAAGGAACGGAGAAGGTGATTGAGAGACTCCAGGGCGTGCGGAAAGGAAATGTTCAGGAAAACGCTCTCGAGGAAAATATTCTCCTCGGGATGAAGGGACCTCTTCTCACTCGAAAAATTCTCGAAAGACCCAAACTCCCTCAAGTCAAGGTGAGGATGGAGGCAGAAATCGAGTTAACGATTTACGTATTACCCGGTGGGACAGTGGATCGAGTTGTCCCTTCTGTCAAGGGCGATACGGAATTGGAAAGGGTGGCGATTCAATACTTAAAACAATGGCGGTTTGCCCCTCTGCCCAAGGAGCAACCACAGATTGAACAATGGGGGACCATTCCCATAAAATTCAAACTCCAATAATTTGATCGCAGATTGCAGAAATCTGAAATTTGAGATTCGGAATGAAAAAGAGACGTCTTCTTCTTTTGATTTCTATTCCAATTTTGATTCTTGGAACCCTCACCTTCTTCGGGGAAAAGGGGATTATGCACCTCCATCACCTTCAGAAGGAACTATCGCGAATCAAGGAGAGCAATATAAAACTGGAAGAAGAGAACCGGAAGCTGAGAGAAGAGGTGAAGCGGTTGGAAAAGGATAAACGTTATATTGAAGAAATCGCCCGGAAAGAATTAGGCATGGTGAAAGAAGGAGAAATCATTTACCAATTCGATACCCCTTCAAAGGGAAAGGGGAGTTCAAAATGAAATATGAAGGGATGATCTTTCGGCCACCGAGCGAGGCGGACAGCCTCATCCTCCAGGTTACGGTGGGTTGTTCTTATAATCGATGCACTTTTTGTGGCGCCTATCAGGGGAAACGATTCCGGATAAAGCGCTTCGAGGAGATCAAAGAGGATATCGATGAGGTGAGTTCCTATAGGATTAAAAGAGTCTTTCTCGCCGATGGTGACGCCCTGATCATTCCTCAGGAGGAACTGCTTCGAATCCTCTCCTATTTGAGAGCAAAATTAAGGGGTCTTGAAAGAATAGGGATCTATGCCAATGCCAAAGATATCCTCCGAAAAGAAGTGGAAGAACTGAAAGCCCTGAGAGACCTGGGTTTGGGAATTCTCTATCTGGGCTTGGAGTCAGGCGATCCGGAGGTATTGAAGAGAATTAAGAAGAATGCCACGGTGGATCAATTGGTCCATGCCGGTAAAAGAGTGAAGGCGTCGGGCATTCTCCTCTCGGTGACGGTGATTTTAGGTCTGGGGGGTGTGGAAGGCAGTCAAACTCATGCCATGGAAACAGGGCGGGTCCTTTCCGAGATGGATCCTGACTATGTCGGCGCTCTTTCTCTGATGATCGTTCCAGGGACCCCTATTGAAAAAGAGATAGAAACAGGAAGGTTGGTCCTGCCAACTCCCTTCGGTCTTATTCAGGAATTGGAAACGATGATTGCCCATTGCCATTTCACCCGGTGCTTTTTCGCCTCCAATCACGCCTCCAACTATCTCCCTCTGCGAATTCGACTGCCGGAGCAAAAGGAGGAAGCGCTTAAACGGATTCGAGAAGTCCTCCGGAGAAAAGACCCCGCTTTACTCAGGCCGGAATATTTAAGAGCATTATAACCAGCGAATAGAACGAATGATAGCGAATGAAACGAATATTTTGAATACGAATTACACGAATGGCGACGAATAAAACGAATATCATATACCAAGATTTGTCATGCCAGATCATGGGAGCCATATTCGAAGTTCACAAGGAGCTCGGGCCTGGATTTCTTGAGTCTGTGTACGAAAAGGCATTACTGTTGGAACTGACAAGCAGAGGGATGAAAGTGGACGTGGAAAAGATCTTCGACTTGACTTATAAAGGAAAGAAGGTTGGAACTCATCGGCTCGATCTCATCGTTGAGGACAAAATTGTGGTTGAATTGAAAACGGTTGAAAGGTTTGCCCCTCATCACACAGCTCAACTGCTATCATACCTTAAGGCAAGTGGCCATAGGCTGGGAATATTGGTTAATTTTTCAAGGGCTAAAGTTGAATCTCGGCGGGTCGTTGCTGGGTGAGATCGCTTTTATCCGCGCCATTCGTATTATTATCATTCGAGTCATTCGTTAAGGGGTTTCGCATGAAAGACATCGTGGATATGGAAATTCGAGTTCGTTATGCCGAAACAGATCAAATGGGCGTCGCTTATTATGCGAATTATCTCGTTTGGTTTGAAGTGGGACGTTCTGAATTCTGTCGAAAAAAGGGATTCCGCTATACGGATCTGGAGGCACTCGGGTATAGACTTGTCGTGACCGATGTCCATTGCAGTTATCGGAATTCTGCCCGGTATGATGAAATGGTTATGGCGCGAACATGGTTGAAGGGGGCCAATAAAAGGATGATCACCTTTGGGTATCAGATCCTTCATCAGGATCAGAAAGGGGTGATTGCCGAGGGAGAGACGCGCCATATCTGCGTTGATTCAAAAGGGAAGGCCAAAAGCCTCCCGGAGAAATTTCTTGTTTGCCTCACCGGATAGTTATTTGCTCAGGATGTTTCCTCTGCCTCTGTTTAAAACTTTAGCCTGTGAATTATATTTGCAATTTATCTAATCTGCTCCTTTCTATTGAAAATGAAGGGGTAATAAGGTAATGTTTCAGAAATGGAATCCCCCAAATATTTAATTCTTAGGCTGAGTGCGGTGGGAGATGTCATCCGAACGCTGCCCGCAGTCCAGGTATTAAAAGAACGCAACCCCTCCTCCACCATCACCTGGATGGTTGAAGAACCCTCGCAAGCCTTCCTGAAAAGTCAAAAAGAGATTGATGAAGTGATTTTATTTCCAAGAAGAAGGTGGACAAAAGGGCTCAAGTCACTCAAGGGGATGTGGGGGACGATCAGGGAGATGGTGAAATTCATCATCGATCTTCGGAGGCAAAGATTTGATATCGTTTTCGATTTTCACGGAATCCTTAAAAGCGGCCTTCTCTCTTTTCTTTCAGGGTCCCACAAAAGAATTGGATTCGATCGAAGGTCATCCAAGGAATGGAATTTTTTATTTTCGAATGTGAAAGTGAAACTTCCAGAAAAAAGGATCAGTCGGTTTCAAAGAAACCTTGCCCTTCTCGAGGGCATAGGCGTGAAGGCAAAAGCATTTGAATATCGCCTTCATATTCCTCCCGAGGATCAGGAATATGTGGAATCATTTTTTAAGAATGTGTCCCCGGACCTCCAAAGACCATTGATTGCCATTCATCCGGGAACAAGCCCCAAAGCCCTTTTCAAGCGATGGATGCCGGATCAATACGCCCAGCTGGCGGATCGATTCGTCCGGGAGCTTGATGCCAGTGTCCTTTTTACGTGGGGCGGGGAGGAGCTCGAATGGGTGAAACGTATTCAAGGAGAAATGAAGGAACCCTCCCTCCTGGGACCCGAAACCGAGTCATTAACACAACTGGGCGAGGTCTATCGGCATTGCGATCTCTATGTTGGAGGAGACACCGGACCGATGCACATTGCCTCACTGATGGGAATACCTGCCGTCGTTATTTATGGACCGACAGACCCCATTGAAAACGAACCTTTTGGGAATCATAGGAAGGTCAGAAAAGAAGTGGGATGCAATCCATGTCATAAGTATTCCTGTAAAGAACTTATCTGTATAAAAGCCATCTCCGCCGACGATGTGTTTAAAGCAACCCAAGAGGTTCTGTGCCAAATTCATTGAAAGTTACGGGGGGATGAAATCAGAGGGTTCGCCGGGAATGTCATTAAAAATCTTATCAAGTCGATAAGACCCGACCACGGGTGGATTTTGTAGTATTTTTATAGGTCAGGCTCAGATCGCTTTCTTCGGTGGTTCCTTTTTCTCTCAAAGGGATTTTTAGAGTTTGGAGGAACCATTAGGGTTACCGCTATAAGATTTTTCCGACATCCCTGTCAGATCATGGCGTTTTCGAACAAAGACTGAGCAGTGACCATTGACATGAAAGTAATGCCTCACTTAAAAGGGGTAGGGGCGACTTTAGTCGCCCTCTGCACAGGGAGGCTAAAGCCTCCCCTACCCATTACTCCACGCTTCAGTGAGGCATTACACATGAAAACCTATTCATATTGACTTGATGGGTTTAATTTAATAATATGCCTAATTTAATGATAGAAAGGATGCCTTGAAACGCGATTTTAGCCAAGTCAATCGTATATTGGTAAGAGGCGTTAACTGGGTGGGAGATACGATTCTTAGCTACCCGGCGGTACAACAATTAAAAACCCTCTTTCCGAAATCCCATTTGGCGATCCTCCTCCCAAGCTATTTAGCCGATTTATGGAAAACAGTCCCTTACGTTGACGAAATCATCCTTTTTCAAAAAAAGGGAGGAATCGGATCTGTTTGGGAGGATTTGAACCTCAGCCAATCTTTGAAAGAGAGGCGTTTTGATTTGGCGCTCGTCCTCCCGCGCTCATTTCGCTCCGCTTTCCACATCTACTTTGCTCGAATTCCAATCCGGATTGGTTATCAAAACGAGGGGCGTTCCCTCTTTCTCACCCATCGAATCCGTCGAACCCGGGAGGCCCTGGATATTCACCGAGTCCTTTATTATCGGAAACTCCTTGAGCCATTCGGGAAGATAGAAAATCCTCCTTCTCCTCAGATCTATCTCAGAGAGGAAGATCGAAGATGGGCGGATCAGGTCTTGAAGGATTTGGGAATCCGGGAAGGAAGGCCCCTGATCGGAATGAATCCTGGTGCAACCTATGGGTTGGCGAAATGCTGGTATCCCGACCGCTTCGGAGAACTGGGAAAGAGAGTTGCGGAGAGATGGCAAGCGAGCATTTTTTTATTTGGGAAGGAGGAGGAACGCCCCATCGTTCATGAGATTCAAAGACATTTGGGGACAAAAGGAGCCGATTTGACCGGGAAAACCAGTTTGCTCCAGTTGGCCGCCCTCTTAGAACGATGCTCTCTCCTGGTGACGAACGACACCGGTACGATGCATGTCGCCGCAGCGGTGGGAATTCCTGTGGTGGCCCTTTTCGGATCAACGCCCCCCCACATCACAGGGCCATGGGGAGATGGCCATGTGGTCGTGAAAAAGGATGTCACTTGCAGTCCCTGTTGGAAGAGAGTTTGTCCGACAGATCATCGATGTATGGAGCTCATCACGGTGGATGAAGTCGAGGAGGTTGTTAATAAGAAATTGGGTGAACTCAATGATAAATGATGAACGATGAACCATGAATGATGATCTGTGGGCGATGAATGATGAAAAAGATTCCAATTTCCGTATATGTCCTCACCACCAACAATCGCAGAACGATTGAGCGGTGTCTGAAAAGTCTCTCCTGGGCCGAAGAATTGGTGGTCGTCGACTCCTTCAGTCAGGATGGGACTTACGAAATCTGTAAACAATATACCGATAAAATCTACCGGAGAAATTGGACAGGGCATTGTGATCAGTATCAATATGCTGCCGATCTTACCACGCAGGACTGGATCATGTTTGTCGATGCCGACGAGGAGATTCCCCTGGAATTGTCCGACGAGATTCGAATGGAGCTGGCTGGCAGGGCAAAGGAATTCGATGGATATTTTGTTTACCGGCGCACCTATTACCTGGGGAGATGGATTCGATATGGAGGATGGTATCCGGATGGTGAGATTCGCCTTTATCGGAAAGAGAGAGGCAGATGGGAGGGGGGGCTTCATGCCAAGCTGGTGGTGGATGGGGAAATCGGTGTTTTAAAAAATCAGTATCGCCACTATACCTATGAAAACATTTCAGATCAGATTCAAACGATTGATCGGTATTCGAATGTCGCTGCGAGGGATCTCTTTGAGGGCGGAGAAAAATTTAGCTTGTTCAAACTGCTCTTCCATCCTCCGTTTCGATTTGTGAAAGAATATCTGTTAAAATTAGGGTTTCGGGATGGGTTGCCAGGTCTCATCATCATCGTCTCAACCATGTTCTATGTCTTTATCAAGTATGCCAAATTTTGGGAGCTGACGATTTCAAAAAAGGGGAAAGGGGATGGCACCTCGTAAAGAAGTTTTTAGAGGAAAGAAGGTGTTAGTGACAGGGGGATTGGGGTTTATCGGATCCAATCTTGCCGCCCGGTTGGTCAAGCTCGGAGCGGACGTCCTCCTCGTGGATAGTCTTATCCCGGAGTATGGGGGCAACCTGTTTAATATCCATGGGATTGAAAAGAAAGTTCGGGTCAATATCTCTGACGTCCGGGATGAACACAGTATGCGCTATTTGATTCAGGGACAGGATTATCTGTTTAATCTTGCAGGTCAAACAAGTCATATCGATTCGATGCAAGATCCCTATACCGACCTGGAAATTAATAGCAAGGCACAGCTTTTCATCTTAGAATCCTGTCGCCAGTACAACCCGAACGTCAAGATCATCTTTGCAAGCACCCGTCAGATTTATGGTAAACCGGAGTATCTGCCCGTGGACGAAAGGCATCCTCTCCGCCCCGTGGATGTGAACGGCATCAACAAAATGGCAGGCGAAGGTTATTCCATTCTTTACAACAATGTCTATGGGATCCGAAGCTGTGCGCTGCGACTCACGAATACCTATGGTCCTCGCATGCGAGTCAAGGACGCACGGCAAACTTTTTTGGGGATATGGATTCGACTCCTCGTTGAAAAGAAACCTTTCGAAGTCTGGGATGGCTCTCAACTGCGTGACTTTACCTATGTGGAAGATGCCGTTGACGCTCTTTTGATGGTGGCGAAGAGCGATGAAACAGAGGGTCAGGTATTCAACCTCGGCGGCGATTCCGTAATCAGCTTGAAGGATCTTGCAGACCTGCTGATCGAGGTCAACGGAGGGGGTCGCCGTTTTATTCGCTCTTTCCCCCCCCAGCGCAAACGCATCGACATTGGCGATTACTACGCGGACTTTAGTCGTATTCGTTCTCTTTTGGGCTGGGAGCCAAGGGTCTCGCTATGCGAAGGTTTATTAAAGACCCTTGTGTTCTACCGAAAGAACCTTGAACATTACAGGTAGGTGAACCGATGGTTGTTCCTTTATCGATCCCGCTGATCAATCCCAAGGCAAGCTACCTCGACGGCAAAGAAGAGATTGACGCAGCCATCGCAC
>DCUS01000141.1 GCA_002327885.1 Syntrophaceae bacterium UBA2208 | reverse complement strand
TGTCTTTATAATATTCGGGGTGAGCGGTTCCTGTCTTAGGGTCCATCAATCGATCAAAGGTGAACTTCACATCCTCTGCATCGAAAGGCTTTCCATCATGAAATTTAACCTCTTTCTCCAGATTGAAAGTAATTTCCTTCCCATCTTTTGAAATTTTATAATCCTTGGCCAGGGATGGTTCGATCTTTCCGCTTCGATTAATCTTGACTAAACCCTCCATGACATTACTGTAAATAACGCGAGGGATCGCCGCGGAAGTGGCTGTGGTAGGATCCAATCCGGGAGGTTCCACCCCTTGAGCAATGGTGAGAGAGCCTCCGCGGACCGGCTGCTGGGCATAAGTCATTGTGGTGAAAATGGCCAAGGTTAAAAAAATTGAGCAAAAAAATAAGAATCTTTTCATCTATCTGTCCTCCTCCGGTTCATCAATTTCTCTTTCTTTGTGGCGTCATTGCGAGCGGAGCCCTGAAACGGATGCTGTACAGGGCGAAGCGGGGCAATCTCAAGGAATTGCTTTGTCGTCCCACCATATAGGGACTCCTCACAATGACAACCTCTTTTTATTCCAAAGAACCATTTTAAATCCTATCTGAATCAATTTCAATTGTCAAACCACTTGAGAAACCTGAACTTTTCTAAAACATTCATCCATGATTTCTATGGCATGGTCAATCTCATTTTTCTCGATTGTCAGAGGCGGGGTGATCCGAATGACATTTCCATAGAGACCCCCCTTTCCAATCAGAAGCCCCTTTTCTTTGGTGCTTTCGAAGATATCCGCGACAATATCCGGGGCGGGCTCCTTCTTCGCTCTTACAATTTCCATCCCCTGTATCAAACCCATCCCACGGACTTCACCGATAACCCGGTATTTTTCCTTTAATTCATTCAACCGTTCTCTTAAATACATACCCATTTTCTCGGCATTCTCAGCAAGTTTCCTTTTCTCAATTGCCTCGATGGTTGCAAGGATCGCTGCGGCAGTAACCGGATTCCCACCAAACGTGGAGAGATGGTATCCCTTGAGACAATTTCCCACCTCGGGTGTGGCAATCGTTAGACCGACTGGGGCGCCGTTGGCGGCTCCTTTGGCCATGACCATAATATCAGGTTCAACCTCCCAATGTTCGATCCCGAACATCTTTCCTCCCGTCCTTCCCCAACCTGTTTGAACTTCATCACAAATAAAAAGGCCCCCATATTTTTTCACGATGGAAACAACCTCTTTGAAGTATTCCTTGGGAGGAGTGATAAATCCACCCACCCCCTGAATGGGTTCCGCAAGAAAAGCGGCCGGATTCCTGGAAGTGGTCGTTTCAATCAACTCTTTCACATCCCTGGCGCAATCGAGATCGCATTGTGGATACTCCTTTCCGAAAGCGCATCGAAAACAGTAAGCGTTGTGAGCATGCTTGATTCCCGGAACCAGGGTTTCCACAAGGCGATAATTTCCATGGGCTGTGAGATTCATGGCTAAAAGGGAGGCTCCGCTGTAACCGTGTCGAAGGGCAATGATCTCATGGCTATTCGTATAGAGCTGGGCGAGAAGAATGGCTGTTTCAATCGCCTCTGTTCCACTGTTGGTCAAGAAGGATTTCTGTAACTTACCCGGTGTGATCCTGGCTAACTTTTCAGCAAGGCGGATCGTCTGGACATTCTGATATAAGGTGGACGTATGCTGGAGTTTTCTCATTTGATCGATGGTTTTTGAAGTAATCTCTTCATCGCAATGCCCTACGCTGACCGTGACAATCCCTCCAAAAAAATCGAGATATTCTTTCCCGTCGATGTCATAGAGGTATTTCCCCTTCCCCCGATCCAGAATGAGGGGCTCTTGATAGTAGTTCGCGACACACGGAACGATATATTGTTTAAACTTTTCGTAAAGCTCCTTTTTCTCCATCAACATGGCCTCCCGACTTCACATTGAAATTGAATTTAAATTATATACGATCATTTCAGATTTATAAAGAGTTGAAAGGGTTCACGATCATTGTGCAGGGGCGACTCCATCTAAAAAAGGGCTAATTCTTCATTCAGAAGGTCGGAGATGAACATATGACCGGGAGTGTGCGTGATGCAAAAATCGGGTTTCGCTTTCATAGCGACGGCCTGGGGTGTGACACCGCATGCCCAAAAGACCGTCACCTCTCCCCTCTTGGTGGTCACCGGGTCCCCAAAATCAGGTCTCTTAATATTTTTGATTCCAATCTCTAAAGGGTCCCCGATGTGAACAGGCGCCCCGTGGACAGAGGCGTAACGAGAAGTGATCTTGACCGCAGGAACAATTTTGTCTGGAGGAAGCGGCCTCATGGATACGACCATTGGCCCATGGAAAACTCCGGCCGGTTTACAGGGAATGGAGGTGATGTACATCGGGACATTTTTGTTCTCTTCGAGATGGCGAACGGGAACCTTTGCTCTGAGCAACGCTTCTTCAAAAGAAAAACTGCAACCTAAAAGAAAGGTGACAAAATCTTTTTCCCAGAGATTCTTTATTTCCTTTACGGTGGCTTCTAATTTTCCTCTCCGGTAGATAGAGTAACGGGGAATATCCGTTCGGATATCCGCATTGGAGGCCATTAGCTCTGTTTTAAATTTTCCGGGTTCTAAGACCTCGAGCAGGGGGCAAGGCTTTGGATTTCTCTGGCAGAAGAGGAGGAAGTCAAAGGCATATTTCTCAGGAAGGATGACCAGATTGGCCTGAGCATTACCCATGGCCAGTCCTGCCGTGGGTTTGTCCCACTTTCCTTTCCGTATGAGGTTTCGGATTTGTTTGGGATTGAGTTGGGTAATATCTGCCACCCCTTCGCCCGGTCTCCTGTCACAAAACCTTAACACCAATTTCATCTCCATGCAAAAGATTTGTCATCCACGGCACGTTGAGTGGCCAATATTCCGTTTAGGAGTTGGCCCTGAACTCACTTTTCGCCAATAGAATGACGGCAAAGAGAATCAGAACCCCTCCGACCAATCTCATCAGGGTAACTTCTTCTCCAAAAACGATGGCAGCGAGTATGACGGTGGTCATGGGTTCAAAAGTTGACAGCATGGACGCATTGGTTGGCCCTACGCGCTTAAGGCCTGCAAAAAACGTGATGATCGCAATCACTGTGGAGATGAGGGCAATCGCGAGGACACCTCCCCAGCCCACCCAGGTCTGTGGCATATTCAACCCTTTCACGGCGATGAGGGCTCCAAATACAAAACTTGCGGAAATCATCACCACGGTTGATGCTGATAAAATGTCTACCTCTTTTGTGATTTTACTTCCAGCGAGAATATACGCCGAGTAGATAAAGGGGGCGGTCATCGCCAATGCAATGCCGAGCAGGCTTCCTCCGCCGCCCAATCCAATTGTCAGCACCGTTCCGGTCAGCGTCAGGATCAGTGCCAAAATTTTGAGCCCGGTGATACGTTCTTTGAAGAGCAGAGTTGAAAAGATGACCACCATGGCAGGATAAAGGTAGAGCAGGATGGCCACCAAGCCGGCGGATGCCATAGTCAGGGCTGTAAAATAACAAAAAGATTGGCCGACATAACCGATTCCACCCATGAGTATCAGCCCGAGAAGGAACCAGCCACGCGGAAATGGAATTTTTCGAACCGTGATCAAGGGGATCATGATGATCGAGGCAATCGTAAATCGAAAGAAGAGCACACTGATTGGATCAGACCCTGCGCGATAAGCCGCCCTGGCAAAGATGGCGATCGCCCCAAATGCAATCGCCGAAATGACAACATAGAGCATCCCCTGAAATTTTTGCATTGAAAATCAATAGCATTAAAAACTTTAGGAGTAAAGAGGATGGTTAGGAGGAGGGAGGTCGCGCAAAAGTCGAACCATACCTGGAGAACCAATCTCAGCTTCGAAATCGGGATGTCTCTTTTCATCCAGGACTCTGAATCCCTGTTTTTGGTAAGCCCTCTGTGCGGGGATATTGCCAATATACATATTAATTTGCGCTCGGCGAAATCCATGTTCTCTGCCTTTCTCAAGTATTTCTTCGAGCAGCTTACTTACAATTCCTTTTCTCCGAAATTCCGGGACCGTAGCGACACTATCAATCACCCAGGCTCCTTCCACTTCGTCCGGAATACAGCAGAGCACCCTCTCAGACCGTTGCATGGCTGCCTGGTCTGGCCCTAAGAAACCCATTTCTTGTGAGGCTTCGACAACAGCCTGCCTGAGTGCAGGGTATCCTAAAACCTTTGGATCATATCCACCCAATGCGGCCACGGGATGGCTGTCAACCTCAGCAATAAGAAAGCATGTGTAATGGAACAGATGGGGTGTTCTGGTGATTGTTAACCTCTTAAGAAAAAGCAAATTTTCCTCCTCCATTCCCCCAAGTATCACCTCCCATATCCCACGCTGAACATGCGCCCGTCCTGAAGTGAGTATCACCCAACCTATAAATTGAGCATCTTCAGGCCTGGCTGAACGGATTTGAATATTCATCAGGATTACTCTATTTATTGATGACTTTAATCGCCCTACGATTATCTGCCGTCATAAAAATACAATTCTCTTTTTTACCTGAGCTGGCGGTCGCATACATATACTCAATATCAATGCCTGCCTCCGCGATCTTTTTAGCAATTTTCTGCAATTCTCCTTGTTTATCCGGAACCTCTACTTCGACGACATCCTTCTCTTCGATAGTGATTCCCAATGGTGAAAGGGCTTTTTTCGCTCTGGCATTGCTGTCAGTGGTCAACATAAAATAAGCCGCATTCCCCATACCATAGGCGCATATAGCGGTAATGCTGACCTTTTTCCCTGCGATAGCGGTGGTGACTTCCGAAAGCAATCCGACCTTGTTTGGCACAGTAAAACTGATCTCTTTTGCTTTTCTTGCCTTCGCCATCGTCGATCCCTCCCTTACTGATTAAATTTTACAGTGGAGGTTTGAAAAGTCAACCCTTCGATAAATAATTCGACAAATAATTACATAATCGTTGACATCGAGAGATATTTTGACCAAAATAATTAAAAATTAATCGA
>DCUS01000128.1:4587-8081 GCA_002327885.1 Syntrophaceae bacterium UBA2208 | reverse complement strand
ATGTCTTGGTATAGAACTTTATATGATCGTCCATTTGGCCTTCGTTGAGGACGAAGGGAATGCGAAGATTCCCCAGATCCGGCCTGGCATGACAAAATTCATAGGGAATGAGCGACACAAAGCCGAAGGTAAATAGAAACAATATTCCCATCGAAAGGACGTTCTTCTTGGTCATCTTTCCACCTCCGTAAAAGTATCCGCAAAGCATCCATGGATGAAGAAGATATCACGAATTGGATAACGTATCAAACCTCCCAAAAGGCGTGGCAATCCTGTTTTGAGTTTCGTCGTTACCTGCTTACCGCAGGCAGGCGCTCCTCGCAATGACCTGCTGGGATTAATGCAGACTATAATATGCTCTGCTTAATAACCGTTTCGAAGAGTTCTTTCTGTTTGAGGGCCATCTGCCGGGCCTCTTTTTTTATTCCCTCATGCTCATAGCCTATTAAGTGGAGCACTCCATGGACCATCAGAAGGAGGATCATTCCCATCTCGTCGAGACCGAACCGATTCGATTGGCGTTTGGCCGTCTCAACGGAAATGACCAAGTCTCCAAGAAGTTGAGCATGGAGCGTTGAAAACTCTCCTTGCCTCATGGGGAAGGCTAAGACATTAGTCGGTTTATCTCGCTGGAGATATCGCCGATTCAATTCTTGAATCTGGAGATCATCGACAAAAAGGAGACTGAGTTCAGCCTCAAGAAGCCCCAATTCGGTCAATATCCTTTGGGCCGCTTTTCTTATTTTTCTTAAATTTAAGGGGATATGGTTTTGACGATTTCGAATCCAGATCTTCATCGTTCCTCTTCTTAGGTGACTCCGAACTTGTTGAAATGGGATAATCAATTCTCTGGTGAAAGATAGCGGTTAAGATTCGATTAAAGCTTTCTTGGATTTTGTGAAGATCCTTCAGGGTCAGCTCACACTCCTCGAGTTGTCCATCCAGGAAGATGTTGTTGGTGATCCGTTGAACCAGGCTCGTGATTCGAGAAGGCGTGGGATCGGTGAGGGCGCGAGAGGAGGCCTCAACCGAATCGGCCAGCATTACGATTCCAGCCTCTTTCGTCTGGGGTTTGGGACCCGGATAGCGAAAATCCTTTTCGTTGATCGACCCCATCTCCGGGTTCTCTTTCTCTTTGGCTTTCTGATAGAAGTAGGAGATCAGACTGGTTCCATGATGTTGTTGAATGATATGGCCGATCCGTTCTCCCAGACGATTCTCCCGAGCCATCTCCACCCCATCCTTGACATGAGAGATGAGGATGAGGCTTGACATCGTGGGAGCGAGATGGTCATGTCTATTCTCCTCTGCTCCTACATTTTCAATGAAGTAAAGAGGTTTTTTTAGCTTTCCAATGTCATGATAATAAGCGCTGACCCTGGCCAACAAGGGATTGGCCGAGATAGATTTCGCTGCTGTCTCCACCAGGCTTCCGACAATTATGCTATGATGGTAAGTGCCCGGGGCCTGAAGAATCAGATCTTTGAGAAGGGGGTGGTCCATATTGGCCAATTCAAGGAGTTTGATATCGGTCGTGTATCCGAACAAACTTTCAATGATAGGGATAATGCCCAGGACGAGAACGGAAGCGATGACGCCTCCCAGAAAACCCATGACCAGATCAGAGAGAAGAATCATCTTAAAAGGATTACCGGAAATCAAACTGTAAGAGAGGATCATCAAGATATTGATTCCTCCCACTGTCATTCCTGCTTTGAGGAGGACGCTTCGCTGTTCACATTGTGCGACTTTATGGGCGCCGATCATGCTTCCCACAAAGGTAAAGATGAAATAGAAGAGTTGATTTCCCATTAAAGCGGCCGAAAAATAACAGGTCAAAATGGAAAAGACAATGGCCACTTCTGAGTTGAGAACAATCCGAACAAGCATGGCGCCCGTGGCAATGGGAAAGAGGTAGAGATATGAGGAAGCGGGGATGGAAAAGAATTCTCCACCCAGAACATCGATCATCAGTTGAAAGAGTTTGAGAAGGGCGATGAATCCAAGCAGCGTGGTGGAGAAAAAGAGGAGGTCTTTCTGGGAGAGGGCAATCTTACGAATGTTTTGGGTTGAGAACTGGTAAAGGCTGGCCAGGATGATGAAAGCCAGAAGGCCCATGCCGATCATCATGATCAGGAGATGGGTTCTTTCCTGTGCTTTTCTTAAGGCTCTGATTTTTAAGAGATGTTCTTCATGAACCCGATCCCCGGCTCTCAGAATGACTTCTCCGCGTTTGATCTGGAAATAAACAGGGTTGACCCTTTCTCTTACGATAACCTTTTTCCCTTCGGTCTCATCTTTATTAAAGGTGAGATTTGGCCTTAGAAAGTGTTCGGCGATCTTGAGGACAATGGGCGATAATTCTTTTCCCTTAATCGGAGAGGGGAGATCCGCTTGTGACCGGACTTTGCTTTTTGCTTCCTTAAAGTCAAAAAAGCCAAACGGGGGAAAGCTTTTTCTTTCTCCCCGGGTCTGGATGTTCCGGATGACTATTCCCCGATCCGCATCGGGGTCCAGAAGGTCTTTGT
This sequence comes from Syntrophaceae bacterium UBA2208, assembly GCA_002327885.1. Lineage (GTDB taxonomy): Bacteria > Desulfobacterota > BSN033 > BSN033 > UBA1163 > UBA1163. Next base: position 5,553 of record DCUS01000128.1, on the reverse strand, counting down.
CGTTGACCACTCCTTTTTTCAGGATGGGAGAGAGGAGTTTCAAGGCGGCTTCTCCCGTCGAAGGGTTGAAGCCTTCTTTTTCAAGGATCTGCCATTCCTTTGTAGTGAGAGGAAGGCGAAGGGTAGATTCCCACTCCTTTTTCCTCAACCCGATCTGGTCGTTTTCTTTTTCTCCTTTCTGGAAGGAGGCGGCTAATGATTCGAAGGTCGTCCGGATCCGATGCTCTGCGTCGCTGAGAACCATGGGATCGTAATCGTAGATGGAAAGCACCGATCTTTCTGCCTCGGCCCTTTTTTCTTGCGTTGACCTTTCATCTTCGATGAGAAGATCCTGGGTGGATTTGATTTCCCTGGTTACAATATCTCCCACCATATAATCCTTCAGGCGGAGGGTCAGGCTCGGAGAGAGAAGAAGGGTCAGGAGGATAGCGATTCCGATGCCGATGAACCAATTCTGATAAGAAGGTGTTTTGATCTTCTCTAACCATGAGCGATCTCTCATGCCATTGGCGGACTTCCTAAAAGGGAGATAATACAGGAATTTTTTAATGAGTGGTTTCATAAATTCTAAATTTTTATTTTGCCCATTTAAAATTCTGGTTATTCGATATTGCTTCGGATTTAAAGTTTTTTTTCAAAGTATTTTTCTTCTTTGACCCGATGACGCTTTTCCTCTACTCTATCGTAAGCCTTGATAATTTCTTGAACGAGTGGATGGCGGACCACATCCCTATCCGAGAAGTAAACAAATTCGATCCCCTCGATTCCTTTAAGGATGCCCTGAATTTCGATCAACCCCGAAGCCTTATTTTCCGGGAGATCTACCTGGGTGATATCCCCTGTGATGACGGCTTTGGAACTGAAACCCAGCCGCGTCAAAAACATCTTCATCTGCTCCGGCCCTGTATTTTGTGCCTCGTCGAGGATGACAAAGGAATCATTCAGGGTTCTCCCCCTCATGAACGC
>DCUS01000128.1:0-4443 GCA_002327885.1 Syntrophaceae bacterium UBA2208 | reverse complement strand
CCGGCAGGACCAATCCCGATCACCAGATCGTATTTTCGGATGGCATCGATATAGCGCTTCTGAGCCAGGCTCTTGGGTGTGATCACCCGCTTCCTTGCAGAGATATAGACCGTATCGAGGAAGATATCCTCGAGCCTGACATTTCGATCATCCGAGATCATTCGGATGGCGTAGTCAATATCGGTCAAATAAAGGGGGTAACCTTTTTTCAGAAGGGCGTAGAGATCGTTCAGGACGCGAATGGAAAGATTGACATTCAAGTCTCGGCCGTGGATGGTCAGGACATTGCCTTTGGCATTGATCTTTACCCCGATTGTCCGGCCAATACGTCTTAAATTTTCACTGTGGGCGCCGAAAAGGGCATTCGCCATATGAAGATCATCAAAAATAACCTTTTCGACGATTTCTTCCCGTAACGTCGAGTCTTCGACTGGTTGTTCTTTCAAAAATAAACCTTTGTTCCGGTTACTGACCCGGATTTTCCTGCAAATAAAAAACAGGATTGGCCTTACTTTCTGGTTTATTCAAATAATCATACCACCTAAATTTTAGGATTGCAAGATTCCTCAAGCCATCCTTTTTCATCTTATTCGTTTCACTTCCTCAATAATAGCTGGAATAATTTCTCCAGCAGAGCCAAGGATCAGATAATCGGATATCCCATCGGTTAAGGGAGTGGGCTCCCTATTGATTTCAATGATCATCGCTCCCCTCTCTTTCGCTGTTATCGGGATGGAGGCGGCCGGGTAAACAACCGCAGAGGTTCCAATAACGAGCACGGCACTGCAAGACTTCGATTCTTTAAATGACACCGTTTGCGCCTCCCAGGGGATGGGTTCTCCAAAAAAGACGACATCGGGTTTCAAAAGCGACGAACACCGAGAGCACCGGGGGGGGAGGTCTTCCATTTTCAGAGAAGTCCCATCCAGCGTGAACGAACACTTCAGACAAGAGAGCGTCCGATGGGTTCCGTGAAATTCAATCACATTTCGACTTCCGGCCAACTGATGAAGACCATCCACATTCTGAGTGATGACCGAAGAGAGGTAACCCATCCGTTCCAATTCAGCCAACCCGAGGTGGGCGGGGTTTGGCTTTGCGGTCATGATGAGGGAGAACATCTCCTTAAGCATCAGCCAGACCTTTTCTGGATTTGTATGGAAGGCATGAATATCGGCATATTCTTCAGGGTCAAATTTCTCCCAGAGCCCTCCAGCACTTCTGAAGTCTGGAATGCCACTCTCCGCAGAAATGCCGGCGCCAGTAAAAGCGATCGTTTTTTTTGAGTTAAGAATATCCTTCGCTGCTCGTTGAATCAATTTGTGATCCATTGTTTTTCCCCTCATGTTGATAAAATTCTGATGAGGCATCCCCTTCGAACGGCGCCGCCGGTTAAGACCTTTGGATGATAGACATCATCCGCCTTGATTCCCGGGGCATCTTCATGGTTTGAGGCCTTTTCATTCGTCAAGAATCTTATCAAAAAGAAAGAAGCGGTGTCAATGTTCTCCCCCCTGCTGCCGGAAATTTTCTTTGATAAGATTACGGGGTCCTCAAATTATTTTGATAAAAAGATTTCTTTCAATTATAATGGCTGAGGATTCGAAAAAAGAAGAGGAGGAGACAGAGATGGATTTGATGGAGGCGATCAAAGGAAGACGAAGCCTACGGAAATTCAAAACCGATCCGGTTCCGGAGGAGGCGCTTCAAAAAATCATGGAGGCCGTTCGATGGTCTCCTTCCTGGGCGAATACCCAATGCTGGGAAGTAATTGTTGTGAAAGACCCGAAAATAAAATCTGAGTTGGCCACAGCCCTTCCCAAGACGAATCCAGCCCTTTCTTCCATGGCGGAGGCACCTGTTGTCGTTGTCCTTTGTGGAAAAAAAGGAGTCTCTGGTTTCAAGAAAGGCGAGGCGGCTACCATAAAAGGGGATTGGCTGATGTTTGATACGGGCATCGCCATGCAGACGCTCTGCTTGACCGCCCATTCTCTGGGTTTGGGCACGGTGGTGATCGGATTATTCGATCATAAAAAGGCAGAGGAGATTTTAGAGATGCCTCAGAACGTAGAAGTGATGGCCATGACTCCTCTCGGATATCCAGCTGCCGAAGGCGCCGCTCCCAGAAGGAAAGAAATGGCTGAATTTGTTTTTTATGAAAAATATCCTGCGAAGTAATTTCGGGAAGTGACCAACGATCGGAGGGCAAGATCGGGTATTTGTGGTGGGATGGCACAGGAGGGAGTTATGACGAAAGAAGAAGTTCTTCAATCCCTTGCGATTCAAACAGAATCGAAGTTGGTGATGGTGGTGATCGATGGGATCGGTGGATTGCCGGTTCGGGGTAAGACAGAATTGGAAGCCGCAAAGACTCCGAATCTTGATCGGTTCACTCCAAAAAGTGTATGCGGATTGATCGATCCCATATCCTATGGGATTACTCCGGGAAGCGGACCTTCCCATTTAGCCCTTTTTGGTTATGATCCTTTCCAATATGAGATCGGGAGAGGGGTGATGGAGGCATTAGGAATTGATATCCCGCTGATGAAGGATGATCTGACCGCCAGAGGCAATTTTGCAACCATCGATGCGGAAGGAATCATTGTCGATCGAAGGGCCGGAAGAATTCCAACTGAAAAAAACAGGGAGATTTGTCAGTTTCTTGGAAATGAAATCAAAGAGGTCGAAGGGGTTCGCATTGCTATCTATCCCGGGAAGGAACACCGGTTTGTCGTCGTTTTTAAAGGAGAGGGTTTAAGGGAGGATCTGACGGATGCCGATCCACAGAAGGACGGGTACAAAGCAAAAGGGACAGTAGGGCTTTCCGGGGAGGCTCAAAGGACGGCCCAGATCGTCAACCTTTACTTGAAGAAGGCCGCTGAAATCCTCAAATCCTTTCATCCTGCCAATACGATCCTGCTTAGAGGGTTTTCAAAAATTCCGGATATTCCAACCCTATCAGAGAGATTTAAACTGCGGCCTGCTGCCATCGCGACCTATCCCATGTACCGGGGCCTTGCGAGGCTGGTGGGAATGGAGATTTTAAAGACAGGGGAGACCATCGAACAGGAAGTGGAGACCCTGAAGAAATATTTTGATCAATTTGACTTCTTTTATATTCATTTCAAAAAACCTGATATGGCTGGAGAAGATGGAAATTTTAAAATGAAAATCAAGGCCATTGAGGAGATCGACCGGATCCTTCCCGCCATTTTCAAGCTGAACCCCGATGTCTTAGTTGTCACGGGAGACCATTCCACTCCCACCCACTTAAAATCCCACAGCTGGCATCCCAACCCCATCCTCCTTCATTCAAAATATGTTCGGCCCGACGGTATCCGGCGGTTTACCGAAAGACTTTGTCAGAAGGGACAACTGGGCAGGTTCCCGGCCATGGATATTATTCCATTGATGCTGGCCAATGGATTAAAACTGAAAAAATTCGGAGCCTAAATAAAGCCATTAGTCTGAAGGTGAGGGTAAGGATGCCAGTTTTGTTGACGGGTTAGGTTCTGGGTGTATAAAATTCTTTGTGAGTTCAATGTCTATCGTTGGGGAAACTCGTATCGACGCTGGTCTTAGTTTTTGGAAACTCGATCTTCCACTTTCGAGCATCGAATTTCGATACAAGTTTCACCACCGATGAACGAGTTTCAAAAAAGTTTTTTACCGTCACTATTTGACATTAACCCAAACTGGCTTCATAGCCCTAACCTATATCCAAGAGACAAATGAATTCTTTTCGTCACCTCTACGGTCCTGTTCCTTCGAGGCGTTTGGGACGATCGCTCGGAATTGACCTTGTCCCCCACAAGATCTGCACTTACGACTGCATCTACTGCCAGATCGGAAAAACAACCGAAAAGACGCTTGTCAGGAAAGAATATGTTCCGGTCGGAGAAATTATAAAAGAAGTGGGACACTTCCTGAAAGAGGGAGCGTCCTCCATCGATCATCTCTCTCTCGGCGGTTCAGGAGAACCAACCCTCCATTCCAAAATCCGTTCGATCATCGGAGGCCTTAAAAAGATTACCTCGATTCCAGTGGCAGTCATCACGAATGGTTTCTTGCTCTGGAATTCAGAGGTGAGGAAAGATCTCCTTCAGGCAGATATTGTCCTTCCTTCCTTGGATGCCGTATCGCAAGAAGTTTTTATGAAAATCAATCGTCCTCAACCGGGTGTTTCGATGAACAAGGTGATTGAAGGGATGGTTGAATTTAGAAAATTGTACAAGGGTCAGATTTGGCTGGAAATTCTGTTTTGCAAAGGGGTCAACGATGGCAAGGAAGAACTCGTGAGGATGAAGGGGGCGGTTGATCGAATCCAGCCTGACCGGATCCATTTGAATACGGTCGTTCGGCCCCCTTCTGAGAAAAGGGCCGGTCCTTTGAAAAAAAAGGAGATGGAAGAAATCCAGGCCTTGTTTGGTAAAAAGGCCTCCA
>DCUS01000122.1:6559-10838 GCA_002327885.1 Syntrophaceae bacterium UBA2208 | reverse complement strand
TTGTGGAACGGCCATAATCATCGAGGTTCGAACCAAACTCCGCAAGCAATGGGCCATGAAGGTCCTGACCAAAAAGAATTCGTTTTTCATCCTTATCTAAATAGAGGCATATTGATCCTGGAGTATGGCCCGGTGTGTGTAGACAGACAATTTTCTGCTCACCTATCGTTAATATCTCTTCCGGAGAATTTAATTTGACATCCACCAAAGTTGGCGGAAAACTTGTTTGATACCATTTGGCTGCCGTTAAAACTGGATCCCCAGTTTCGAGAGGAGGTGCATCCACTTTATGGATATAGATTTTAGACCCAAATCTTTTTTTGATTTCCGGGGCGCCACCAATATGATCGATGTGACAGTGAGTTAAAATTATCTTGCTAAGATTTTTGGGGTCGAATCCTAATTTTTTAATATTATCAATAAGTTTATCGACACTCCGCCCTGCCCCGGTATCGACTAATATTAATTCCCCCAAATTCAATAGATAGATGCAACCATCTCGTCCATCCGTGATATCCGGACCACCAACAATAAAAATATCCTTTACAATTTCATATGGTTTCACTTAATTCCTCCTCAATTTTTCCTTCAACTTTCTATAATCTTCCATTGTGAACCCTTCCCATTGGCAGGGCAGAATGGAATTGTTATGAAATAGAGGTTCGTCTTCGAGATCGAATTGGGACATTTTCTTGGCCTTCTCAAATAATGGAGTATGAGGAATAGGGGAATACTCAACCAATATTGGTTTTGCTCCTGCCTCTTTTACAAAAACAATGCTTTCCTCTACTTCCCCTACCCTCTGGCCTGGTAATCCAACCATGATATATACCCCAATCTCCTTACCCGAGTACCCTGCCCTTTTTAATTGTTTGATCGCTTCGCGGAACGCCTGATTATCAACCTTTCCTCCGGTTTCTATCTGCTTGGTCTCATTCGATGTTTCAAGACCGAGACGAATGGTTTTAAATCCGCCATGAAATAGAAGCTCAGCCACCCCTTCATCTATCTCTTTGATATGAATAGCATTTGGTGTGTGGAAATTACAATGGATTCCTTTTTTGATGACCTCTTTCATGATAGGTGTAAAATGCTTTGACGGCTCGACGAGAAGAGCATCATCATAAAAAGCAATATTATTGATATGATATTGTGATGTCCAGTATTCGATCTCTTCAACAACTTTGACAGGGTCCCTTCTGGAGAAACCCTTTGATAAAAATGGAGAGGCACAATAGGTACATCGAAATGGGCATCCTCTTGAAGTGGTAATGCACACAAAATTGAGCTGAGGGTAGAGGTCGAAGGCGGGAGGGTATGGTAAATCTCCAATTTCCAATCCCGAATTTTCAATTTTCAATTCAAAATGGGTTAATTCTGAAACCAGCTTTAAAATTTCCAACTCCCCTCTTCCGTTGAAGACGATATCCACACCTGAATGTTTTTTTGCATGGTCATAACAGAGGTTTGCATAGATACCTCCAAGAATAATTGGGACTTTTTTGAAAAATTTCCTTGTAATTTCGATTATTTTGAATACTCCTGGATACCAGTAAGTCATCCATGAAGTAACACAAATGAGATCCGGTTCTTCAAGTAATGATAGCCTTTTCAACAGGATTTCTTCAGGAATTCCATACTGACTGTAATTTCTTGGAATCGATTTTAAAGGGAGGGGTTTCTCAATTTTGGTTTTAATAAACTTTCCATCGCCATATCTTTTTATTTTTATTGTGAAATCAAGACAGTCAATCAGGGTAACCTGAAACCCCTTATTCCTCAAGAAACTGGTAATGTATAGAAGTCCAAGTGGCTTTATCCATAAATTATAAGCTGCAAAATCTGTTATCCAGGGGTTGATGAGGAGGATATGGGGAGATGAATGTTTCACGTGAAACATTATTTGCCGATGCAGAATTGTTCGAAAATTCGGTTTAATACTTCTTCGGTAGTTGTCTCTCCCACCGTTTCACCCAAAGCATCCAGCGCCGATCTGATTTCAAAGGATATGAATTCAAGGGGAATCCCCTCTTCCAGGCCCTTTATTGCATTGGTAAGATTATCTTTAACCTGAGTAATGGCATTTTTGTGGCGAATATTGGCTACGATCAAATGCTCTGGTGTTGCCCTAATATCTCGGTGAATCAGGGAGATATAAATAGTCTTTTTAAGATCATCAATTCCTTTGTTTTTTAATGCTGAGGTTGATATAATCGGATCTTCTGGAAAAAACCTCTTCACTTCTTCTATTGTAATCTTCACAGGAAGATCGTTTTTATTGAGGACGACCACTTTCTTCTTGCCTTTGATTTCTTCGAATATCTCCTTATCATCATCGTCAAATCCTCGACTTCCATCAAGCATAAGCAGAACGAAATCAGAGTCAACCACCCGCTCTTTCGCCCTTCTGACCCCCTCCTGCTCAATGGAATCCACGGATTTTCTCAAACCCGCCGTATCTATCAAGCGAACAGGAATCCCATAAATATTAAGGACTTCCTCAATAATATCCCTGGTCGTCCCTGGAATCGGAGTCACGATGGCCCTCTCTTCTTTCAACAAGACATTAAGGAGGCTTGACTTACCGACATTGGTTTTCCCAACGATCGCACAGGAGATTCCTTCACGAAAGATCTTTCCCTCTTCATAAGATGCGATCCATTCCTCCATCTGACAGACCATCTCCTTAAGGTCTTCTCCCAGTTCTCTAAAAACAATCGTTTCTATTTCCTCTTCCGGAAAGTCGATGTGAGCTTCGATCAGCGCCAAACGCTCAACAAGGCGTGATCTGAGTTCGTTCATTGCCCTATATAATAACCCTCTAAGCTGTTGGTTTGCAATTACAAGACTGGCCTGAGTCTTAGCCCTGATAAGATCGACCACTGCCTCAGCCCGGGTAAGATCAATTCTGCCGTTGAGAAAAGCCCTCTTTGTAAATTCTCCCGGAAGCGCCATCCGGGCCCCCTCTTTCAATACTAATTCCAAAACCTTCTGCAAGATGAAGTACCCGCCATGACAGTGGATTTCCACAATATCTTCCCGGGTATAGGTCTTTGGAGATTTCATCAGAACAATCAACACCTCATCAACAGGATTTCCACTTTGAGGGTCAATCAGTTCTCCATAATGGAAGTGATGGGAAATAAAATGGGGCTGATCGCTTTTAGACTTGAATAATTTTCTGACAATGGATTCCGACAAGAAACCACTTATGCGGACGATTCCAATACCACTTTCTCCAAATGGTGTTGAAATGGCGGCAATCGTCTCTTCTTGATCGGATGAAGTTTTTTTTGCAGAATTGAGTGAGGAGCCTCTATTCACTGTTATTCATGCGGTTTTATAATTTTATCCCTCTTTCTTTATCGGGATAATCCTGATTTTCTTTAGATCCCCTTCTCCAAGGCTCTCCGTTTTGATGGAAGGATCTTCCTTAACGGTGAGATGGATGATCCTCCGTTCATGAGCATTAAATGGGCCAATGGTTTGAGATTGGCCTGTTCTTTTAGCCTTTTCACCCAATCGCTGTGCTATATTGGACACCGTGTCAGCTCTTCTCTTCCGGTAATCATCAATATCAATGATTATTCTTCTGGAAGTTTTTAACTGCTTATTGACCATTCGATTAATGAGCATCTGAAGGGCTTCCAGAGTATGACCATCTTTTCCGATAAGAATCCCCTCCTGGTCTCCTTTAATTTCCAGAAAGAGGCTTTCTTCTTTAAAAAACCCCTCCACTTCTGTTTTGAGCCCCATTCGGCTCAGCATCCCTATTGTAAGTTCCTTTGCAATTTCAATATCTTCCAAAATTCAAACCTCATGTTTTTTTATTCATGTAATACTGATGAGCGATCGATAAGACATTATTGACCAACCAGTATAAAACGAGACCTGAAGGAAAATTTAGAAAAAGAAAAGTGAACATCACAGGCATTAGTAGAAACATCTTGGCCTGTGTTGGATCAGCTGCTGTTGGGGTCATCTTTTGCTGGAGGACCATGGTTGCACCCATGATAATTGGGGTGATATAGATTGGATCCTTGGCAGCAAGGTCCCTGATCCAGAATAAGAAGGGGGCATGTCTCATCTCAATCGTATATTGAAGAGCATTGTAAAGTGCAATAAATACAGGTATTTGGATTAGCATAGGCAAGCAACCGCTCATAGGGTTGATCTTCCTTCTCTTATAAAGGAGCATGATCTCCTGCTGAAGCCTTGCCTTATCATTTTTGTACTGCTCTTTTATCCGGCTCATCTCCGGCTGAACCTTCTGCATCTC
>DCUS01000122.1:732-6476 GCA_002327885.1 Syntrophaceae bacterium UBA2208 | reverse complement strand
GTGAAGAAACCAAAATCGACTAAATTTTCTGCACCAGCGTTCAACTCCTTCAAGCGATCAATCTCTTTTGGACCGAGATAAATCTGGAATGGAACCTTTATCCTCTGGTTTGGGTAAATGGACACCGGAGCATTGATTAGATTGGCTTTTAAAAGATTCTTTTCATCACCCTTGACCAATAAAGAGAGGTTCGTTTCTGAGGGAGGTGAAATCAATAGGGCTGTAAAATATTCTCCTTCGAAAGCAAACCACTTCAATTCGCCTTTTTCAGAAAATTCAAAGGATTCGATGTTTCTTTTTTTCGTTCCACAACCGGGGGTGCAGCCCGAAGAACCTGTGCCTCCGAGATCCTTTTTTTCCACTTTTTGATTCTTAAAAAAGGAATACTTCAATCCATAATCTTTAATCTCTTCATCAGCCAATTTTACCAGCTCAATTCTACCAATCCACTGCAACCCCAATGGGCTGTTGACTTCTTTTGAAGAATTATTTTCAATCTCCACTTCCAGGCCGATGGCGTACTGCTCTGAGTTAAACCGATATTTTTTGATGACCTTTAACCCATTCTCCAAAGTCTTTGTAAAAATGATCTCACCCTTGTCACCATTTCCGGTCAAATGGAGTTTCTGCCTATCTACCTCCCAGTTTCCCTCGGAAGGGGAGGTACCCGATTCATTAAAGGTGAGCCCCAATGGAAGCCCTTCTTCCTCGCTCGTATTCACCAGATCGAGGGGAACAGTTTTTTTGGGTTCTTCCTGTTTATTGCCCAGGATGTTCCGAACGAGCTGAATCAATTTTATCGTCAAGAAAGATTCTTCAACTCTATCTTCATATTTTTTAAGTCTGAAATGTTTTAACCTCGCGTCCTCAGAGGTAAAGACTGCCCAGTAATACGGTGTTTCGACAGTCACTTCCTTTTTTTCTACAACCACCTTTTGTTTTATAGGAGGTTTTAATTCTTTCACACCCTCCTTTTTTTCGACTACCTTCTCTGCCGGTGCAATCTGTTCCTTTTTTATATCCTTTGTCTCTGGCTTACTGGATGTCTGAGGAAAGAATTTCGACTGGATGACAGTCCAAAACATTATAATAATAAATGTTAATAATATCGCATAGATAGCTCTTTTTTCCATATATATATCGGCTTAAATCTCCTTTTTAAGATTTTTTGATAGTATCGGGAACGGGATCGTATCCACCGGGATGGAAGGGATGGCACTTGATAAGTCTTTTGAAAATGAGCCAGGCCCCCTCTATGATTCCGAAACGATGAATCGATAGCAAAGCATAAGAAGAACAGGATGGATTGAACCGGCAACAAGGCCCAAAAAATATTGAAAATGAATATCGATAGAGATGAATCAAAAAGATGATTCCCTTTTGGATCAGCTCATAGATTGTTCTCTTTTTCATAAAACGAAGAGCCTTCTTAGTTCTTCTTCAACTTCATGATATCGATTGACCGAACATCCTTTTTTAACCATCAAAATAATATCGTAAGAACCTTTGATTCGATGTTTCTGGAGGCGAAAAAACTCTCGTATAAAACGCTTCATTCGATTTCGGAAAGTCGCCGGACCGATTTCTTTTTTTACGACAATCCCTAACCGATGGAAAAGACCATCATTTTTCTTTATAAAAAGCAGGAAATTCCGTGAAGAAAGCCTCTTGCCTGTCCTCATCACCTTTCTGAAATCCTGAGGAGACCTGATCCTCTCCATTTTTGTAAAACCGAAGGATCCTTTCAAGGTTATCCTCGTAAACTTCTATCCGCTGATCAATGTTTTTTCTTTTCATCCTCAGGAATTGGAGGTCTAAACGGTCAATTTCTTCCTTCCCTTTAATCGTCTCCGCTTTAAAACATTGCGACCGCTCCTGGTACTCATCCTTTCCAAAAAACCATGGGTCCTTTTCCGCCTGAGGTTGCTGGGCTGATAGGTTCTCTTCATTGAATCCCTCTTTACCTGATAGTCTTATTTTTCGAAATAATTGAACATTCAATTTAAACCATATTTATGATTATTGTCAAGAATAGCGCTAATTTTTATTGACAGGGAAGGGGTTTTTATATTAGATTTTGTTATTGATATTGAAACGCTCCACCCAGGAGGGTAGGGCTTATCGGAGACGACCGCTTCCTAACATCTCGCCCTGTAACTTAAATAAAAGATAAATTAAAAGACGAGTTAAGGGGTTCTTTCCGGCCATACATCAAATTTTAGGAGTTTCCGTGAACATTGCGACTGAGCACATCCCCGTCAATATTGAAGATGAGATGAAGAAGTCCTACATGGACTACGCCATGAGCGTCATCATCGGGCGAGCCCTACCAGACGTAAGGGACGGCCTGAAACCCGTTCATCGCCGGATTCTATATGCCATGAACGAGTTAAATAATGATTGGGATAAGCCCTATAAAAAGTCCGCGAGAATCGTCGGTGACGTCATCGGTAAATATCATCCCCATGGCGATATGGCTGTTTACGATGCCATTGTCCGAATGGCACAGGATTTCTCTCTCCGTTATCCGCTGATTGATGGCCAGGGAAATTTCGGCTCTATTGATGGAGACCCCCCGGCGGCCATGCGATATACGGAAATCCGGATGTCCAAGCTCACCAACGAATTATTGACGGATATTGAGAAAGAAACCATTGATTTTCTTCCGAACTATGATGAATCTCTGGTCGAACCCTCTGTGCTCCCCGCCAAATTCCCTAACCTCCTTGTCAACGGTTCCTCGGGAATCGCTGTAGGAATGGCCACCAATATCCCTCCTCACAATCTCGTAGAAACCATTAATGCAATTATTGCCCTGATCGAAAACCCTGATATCTCTGGAGACGAATTGATGGGCCTTCTTCCTGGACCTGATTTCCCTACGGGAGGGTTCATTTATGGTAAAGAAGGAATCCGGCAGGCTTATGAAAACGGAAAGGGCGTCATCCAACTTCGAGCCAGGGCGATCATCGAGAGGGACCGAAAAGGAGAACGTGAAAATATCGTTATCACTGAGCTTCCCTATCAAACCAATAAAGCCAAGCTCATCGAAAGAATCGCTGAATTGGTTCAAGAGAAAGCCATCGAGGGGATTGCCAATATCCGGGACGAATCGGATCGGGAAGGGATGAGGGTGGTAATCGAACTGAAACGGAATGAGGTGGCGGAGGTCATCCTCAACCAGCTTTATAAACACACCCAGATGCAGACCTCTTTCGGGATCATTCTTCTGGCCATCCACCAAAATCAGCCAAAACTCCTTTCTCTCAAAGAGATGCTCCATTTCTTTGTTCAATATCGCCAGGAGATCGTCATCCGGAGATCCCGCTTCGAGCTCAATAAGGCAGAAGCGAGGGCCCACATCCTGGAAGGCCTGAAAAAGGCGATTGACCATATTGATGCGATTATCGCTACGATTAAGTCCTCCAAGAATCCGAAAGAGGCCAAAGAACGTTTGATGGAAAAATTCGCTTTTTCGGATGTGCAGGCCCAGGCAATATTAGAGATGAGGCTCCAGCGACTCACCAACCTTGAACAACATAAAATTGTCGAAGAGTATGGGGAGACCATTAAGTTGATCAATCGGTTGAAGGCCCTCCTTGCCAGCGAACGATTGATTCTTAATTTGATCAAGGAGGAACTCCTCTCCATACGGGATGCTTTTGGAGACGAAAGGAAAACGGAAATCGTGGAGGCCGCCCCAGAAATCCGGGTCGAAGACCTTATCGCTGAAGAGGATATGGTGGTGACGATCACCCACACAGGATATATCAAGAGGAATCCCATCAGCCTCTACCGAAGTCAGCATCGGGGAGGAAAGGGGAAGATGGGGATCAATGTCAAAGAGGAAGATTTTGTAGAAGACCTTTTTATCGCCTCGACGCATGATTACATCTTGTTTTTTACAGATGCCGGAAAGATCCATTGGATGAAGGTTCACGAACTTCCGCAGGCGGGCCGCATCACGCGCGGAAAAGCCATTGTTAATCTCCTCCATCTCAACCCCCAGGAGAAGGTCACCACGATTCTCTCTCTTAAAGACTTTACAAAAGATAAGTTCATCACCTTTATGACTAAAAAGGGGACCATCAAGAAGACCACTCTTGAAGCCTATAGCAATCCCCGTTCGGGGGGCATCATCGCCATTCACCTCGATGAGGGGGATGAGCTCATCTCCACCAAATTGACGGATGACAAACAGCATCTTTTTATCGGCACCAAAATGGGAAAGGCCATTCATTTCCCCGAAAATCTGATCAGAGATATGGGCCGCACGGCGCGTGGGGTCAGGGGGATTAAGATTTCGAAAGAAGATGAAGTGGTCGGAATGGAGGTCGTAAGTCCTCACACACAAATTTTAACCGTTGCAGAGAATGGCTATGGAAAACGGACTCAGGCTTCTGAATATAGGATTCAGAATAGGGGAGGTTCCGGTATTTTTACACTGAAGAGAACAAAAAAGACCGGAGATGTGATCGGGATAAAAACCGTGGTCGATGAAGATGAATTAATGGTCATCTCCAACAAGGGAAAAATTATTCGTTTGAGGGCGATGGATATCCCTATTCAGGGAAGAAGCACTCAGGGGGTGAGGTTGATCGCTCTTGAAGAGGGGGAAAGAGTGGTCGCGATAGCGAGGTTGGCGGAGAAAGAATAGATCCTATCAAAAAAAGCTTGATTTTTTTAAATGACGGGGTTAGTATTTGTTGTCAAATTAGAATACAATGAATTCATCCTCAATTTTTTCCCCTCTTTGTTTCTAATTTCATTTATCCACAGATGTGGAAACATTGTGCAAAGAGACTTATAACCAATTGAAAATGAAGAGATTTCCCGTTAAGGGCATTCCTCGCCCATTCCATCAATACCCTTCGCCCAGCACTTCAAACCATCAAGGTCAATTTCATGGAAGATTTATGGCCTAAGGTGATCGATTCTTTAAAAGAAAGAGTTGGTCAACAGAATTTTGACATTTGGATAAAACCCATCCACTTTATCTCCAGGGAAGGAGATAAGGTGGCGTTGGAAGTCCCGAACCGATTCTTCAAAGAGTGGATCAACGAACACTATTCTCTTTGTATTAAAGACTCGGTATCTCTCTTGACCCATACGCCCTGCCAACTCCAATTCCGAATTAAAAATGAAAAGATGAACGGAAAGGATTCAACCCCTCAACCGTTGCCAAGCTATGAACCGCAAGCCCCCCATCCCTCCCAGCTCCACTTCAACCCAAAATATACCTTCGATCATTTTGTGGTTGGGGCGAGCAATCAGTTTGCCCATGCGGCTTGCCTGGCGGTGGCAGACTCACCCGCCAAGAATTATAACCCTCTTTTTATTTATGGAGGTGTGGGATTAGGGAAGACCCATCTCCTCCACGCCATCGGAAACCATATTGTTCAAAATCGAATCCTCACCGAAGTAAAAAAATTCTGTTACATCACTTCGGAAGAGTTCACCAATGAAGTGATCAATTCGATCCGTTATGAAAAGATGGACGAATTCAGAAATAAATATCGAAAAATGGACATCTTGCTGATCGATGATATTCAATTCATCGCTGGGAAAGAACGAACTCAAGCCGAATTTTTCCATACCTTTGAAGCCCTTCATCAATCCCGGAAGCAAATCGTCCTGACCAGCGATAAGTTTCCAAAAGATATCCCTGATTTCGAAGAAAGGCTCCGATCGCGGTTTGAATGGGGACTGATCGCTGATATTCAACCTCCCGATCTTGAAACAAA
>DCUS01000122.1:0-650 GCA_002327885.1 Syntrophaceae bacterium UBA2208 | reverse complement strand
TCCATCGATCTTATTCAAAAAGTCGTAGCGAACTTTTTTAATATTAAAATTCCAGACTTAAAGGTAAAACGAAAATATAAGGGTTATGTGCTCCCTCGACAGATTGCGATGTATCTCTCCCGAAAATTAACCAATGCCTCTTTGCTTGAAATCGGAGAGAAATTTGGAGGAAAAGATCATTCAACCGTTCTCCATTCCATTAAAAAAGTGGAAGAAATGATATCCAAAGAGGTTTCCTTTAAAGAAATGGTTGAAAATTTGCAGAGTCGAATCAAATCATAAACCCTACAAACGGATCACCACAACTTATCAACATTGGGCAAATCAAGTGTAAATATTGTGAATGGATGAGGAGAAGGTAAAAGAAAGAACGGACGCCTCAAAAATCGGGAGGAATTCCCAAACCCTTTCATTCAAGATTGAACATCCAAATGTCCATTCTTTCTTTTAAGTTAGTGCTTTTTTCTTCATTTCCACAGAGATAGATGACGAAGACGGTATTTATAATAAAAAGAATATTATTAGGAGGCAAAGACGATGAATTTTAAAATTGAGAGAAGAGAATTTTTAAGGGGATTAGGGTTAATTCAAAGTGTCTCCGGAAGAAAAACAACTCTTCCTATCCTATCTCATATCCTGTTGGAATGGAA
>DCUS01000009.1 GCA_002327885.1 Syntrophaceae bacterium UBA2208 | reverse complement strand
AGGGGGGCATATGGAACTCAAGCAATTCTTAGAAAAAGTAGCCGCGGATACCCCAACGCCCGGGGGAGGGAGCGCTTCCGCCTTGGCAGGAGCCCTTTCTGCTTCATTGGTGGCGATGGTGGCCGGGCTTTCTTCCAAAAAGGGTGGGGGAAAAAAGGTAAAGATGGAACAAATAAGGAAGAGAGCATCGGTCATTCAAAAGAGACTTTTGCGGGCAATTGATGAGGATGCAGTATCTTTTGACGCTGTGATCAAAGCCTTCCGTCTTCCCAAAGGCTCAGAAAAAGAACGTCTCCACCGAGGGGAAAAGATTCAACAGGCCTATCAAAATGCCACCATTACCCCGCAGGTGGTATGTCAGCAGTCCATTCAGCTGTTGGAATATTCCAGGATCCTTATTTTACAGGGGAACCCGAATGCCTTGAGTGATGCGGGGGTCGCTGCCCTGCTTGCGGATGCCGCCTTCTCAGGAGGGGTGCTCAATATTGGTATTAATCTAATCGCGGTGAAAGAAAAAAAGTTCAATAGGAAAATGAATTTATTAATGAGGAGATGGACCAAAAAGAGGAATCACCTCATCAAGACGATTTTGATGAAACGGGAAGGAACCTGTCCGGCGTGAAAGAATCCTCCTCATTCTATCTTTTTTAATCAGGGGGTCTTTATCAATTTTGAAAAAGTTTTATCCGGCAACCAAATCGCAAATAGAAATATGACAAAATCACCCCGTCTTATTATTCAGACCTTTTTCCTTTTTTTCATTCTGGCTGCTTCCCGAGCCATTGGTCAGGAAAACCTGCCTGCCCTGATAAAAAAAGTGGAGCCCTCTATCGTCGTGATTCTGACTTACAACCGGGAAGGAAAAATCCTCGGTCAAGGAAGCGGTTTTTTTATCAATCAGGAAGGAGATGTGATTACGAATTATCATGTCCTTCAGGAGGCAAACCGGGCAGTCATTAGAACAACAGATGGGAAGGAATACCCGGTCAAAAAAGTTCTCGCAGAAGATAAAGAGGGGGATTTGATTCGAGTTTCGGTAAATATTCCGGAAGAAGCGGTGGCCCCTTTGGCAATGGCCACCCGACCTCCTGAAGTCGGGGAGAGAATCATTGTCATCGGGACACCTCTCGGACTCGATAAAACCGTCTCAGATGGTATTGTTTCTGCAATCCGGGCAATGCCTAAATTCGGAAATATTATTCAGGTGACCGCCCCGATCTCTCCTGGATCAAGTGGCAGTCCGGTTATTAATATGAGAGGAGAAGTGATCGGGGTTGCCACCTTTTTTATCATAGCAGGTCAAAATCTCAACTTTGCGATACCCGGAGAAAGGATCGCAAGGCTGACGAGGAGTCAAGGAGAATCTCTTTCGGAGCGTGAAGAAGGGAGAATAAAAGATTGGCTTGCCTCGGCAGAAGGTCTATATGTCATTGGGCTCCGCTTCCTCTGGGCAGAAAATTATGAGAAGGCCCTTGCCTATTTTGTTGAGGTGGTCCAGAGAAACCCAGACCATGGCCTGTCTTATTTCCAAATTGGGTATTGTTTGAGTCGGCTGGGAAAATATAAGGAGGCTATTGACTCCTATCAACAGGCTATTCGAATCCAGCCGAAAGATGGGGAGACTTATAATAATCTTTGCTCCGCTTATGGAAAGATAGGACGCTTTGATGAGGCAGTAGAATCTTGTGGAGAAGCGATCCGACTCAATCCTGACCTGGCTGAAGCCCATAATAATCTGGGTTGGGCTTATCGAATGACAGGCCATTATCGCGAAGCCATCCAATCTTGTAAGGAGGCCATCCGCCTCAAACCCGGTTTTGTTCTGGCTCACTACAATCTTGGGAATAATTATTCTTCCCTGAGGAGATATGAGGAGGCCATTGCATCCTATAAGGAGTCGATCCGTATCCAATTCGATTATGCAGAGGGGCACTTAAACTTAGGGGCTGCTTATTTTCAAACAGGGCGTTTTGAGGAGGCGATCGTTTCCTACAAACAGGCGATACGACTGAAACCCTCCTTGGCCGAGGCCCATCTCAACTTGGGCATGTCCTATCTGAAACTGGGAGACAGGGGGCTGGCCATTGAAGAATATAAAATACTGAAAGAATTAGATAAGGAACTTGCCAATAGACTCTTTAATCTGATTTATGAATGAAAATTTTAAAAAAAAGCGGGGGGAGGGAATGACCATGGAGGAAGAAAAAGTAGGGATAAAATTTATCGCCACCGTTACAAGCTTGAAAGGTGACTGCCATGCCCACCATCAATTGGGGCAAACCTTTGAGTTAAATTGCTATGAGTCAGGCGGGCTCTGTGGTTTTTTCTATCATGATATTTTTCCTTACCTCAATGCCATGCAATTTGGCGGGAAATATCCATGGTGGGATAAGGAGGTTATAGAAGTCGAATGCCCAGACCGATACAATACGGTTTCCCTGAAAATTGAGAAGAAAAAATAGAGGTTTTCTCTTCAATAAAACAGCGGGGCATTTAATTCTTCCCCGCTGTCAATCATTCAGAAGGATTCAGATATCCTCAGTATAAAAATATCCGCTTCCCTTTTTATTACAGAAGGGTTCTTAATAAATCTCGCCTGCATTAAGTTAAATTATTTCTTAGCAGGAACGATTGCGTCCTTGAAAGCCTTGGCGGGACGAATCTTCACCACGGTTTTGGCCGGGATATTAATCAGCGCGCCGGTAGCCGGATTTCTCCCCACACGTGCTTTACGTTTAACCAAGACAGATTTGCCGATCCCGGGGAAAGTGAAGGCTCCCGCCTTTTTGGTCTCGGCAACGGCTAACGCTGCCATCTCATCAATGATTGACGAAGCCGCTTTTTTGGAAAGGTCAAACTTTTTTGAAAAATAGGAAACGATCTGAGCTTTAGTCATGGGTTTCTTTCCGGCCATACTCTTTCCTCCTCTTTGATAAATGATTTAAAGTATAAGTATACAAAAAAGTTTTCAAAAAGCAAGCACAAAATTAAAAAAAGTTAAATTTGGAGCGGGCAGCGGGATTCGGACCCGCGACCCTCGGCTTGGGAAGCCGATGCTCTACCAACTGAGCTATGCCCGCTTTGTGGTTAGATTAAAATAAAAGAAATTGGCAGAAGTTGTCAAGATTTTTTATTGTCTATTTGGTTTTTTAAGTTAATCTAAATGGTTGTTAGTTCCCTTGGCAAATAAGTCAATACCTCTGCTCCATTTGAAGTGACCCGAACCATATCCTCGATCCGGATACCTCCAGAAGATGGCAGATAAATCCCCGGTTCAATGGTAAAGACCATCCCTTCCTGAGCAGGTTCTTTATTGTCCCGGTTCACCACAGGCTCTTCATGGACCGCCAGGCCAATCCCGTGCCCGGTTCCGTGACCGAAATAGTTATCATACCCGCAATCCCGGATATAGTTTCTCGCCGCTGCATCTATTTCGTGAATCGGAATTCCAGGGCGAACTTTTTCAATCGCTCGGTCGTGGGCATCCTTCACGATCTGGTAGATCTTTTTATGATCAGGAGAAGGATTCCCGCAGACGACGGTGCGTGTCTGATCGGAGTGATATCCATCGAACCGGGAGCCGAAATCGATCAGGATCAAATCCCCTTTCTCAATCCGCTTCTCGCCTGCCTTTCCGTGGGGAAGGGCAGACCGCTTTCCAGAGGCGAGGATGATATCAAAACCCATGGCCTCCGCCCCATTCTTTTTCATGAAGAATTCCATCTCCAGAGCGAGGTCCCTTTCAATCACCCCTTCCTTCATCATTCCCAGGATGTGTTCAAAAGCCCTCGAGGAGATATCAATCGCACGTTTCATCGAAAGGAGCTCCTGATCATCCTTGGAAACCCTCAAATTTTTTATTTCATTCTCCAGGGGAAGAAAGTCCACCCCATTGGTGATTTTTTTCATAAGGGATTGATGGAGTGAAAAAGAGAGGGAAAGAGATTCGAAACCGATTCTTTTCAGTTTCAGATCTGCGAGGTGAAAGGCAATCCCCTCCAGTTTTTTATTGTAACGGGCGATCTGAGAACCGATCACTTCTTTCTCCGATTGGGTCCAATATCGCGAATCCGTGAGAAAGAAGGAATCCTCTCGGGTGATGATGAGGGCGCCATCGCTTCCGGTAAATCCACACAGGTAGCGTATATTCTCAAGCCCGGTAAAGAGAATTCCGTCCAGTTGATTGGAATCCATCACCTCTCGAGCAACTTTTTTTCTCATCTCATAGAAGGTGGTTCCCATTAATTTTTTCCCCGTTTTCGAATATTTTCGAGCCATTTTTCAAGATGACGTATCTTGTCCTCTTTCGCAGGAGGATCGGGAAGATGAACGGGCGGGGGGGGGAGTTTTTCTCTTAATTCCTCCAGCCTCTTCTGGACCTCCATGTCTTGGGGATCTTTCTCGGCAAGGGCTTTAAAAATTTCAAGGGCCTCTCGAAAGAAACCTTGCCGGAGATAGATTTCAGCCAAGGTTTTGGTTGCCAGTCGGTCCATTAACTCTCTCACCCGGGGAGGATTTTTCTAAATTAGAAAATAATTTGCTAAAAGTCAATCCCAAACAGCTAAAGGGGGTTGACAGGGAAAGAAACAGGGAAACAGGGGAAAGTATTGACATAGGGTTAAATATAAAATAATATTAATCGGCTTTTTATGGCGGAAAGGGAGGTCTGATTCTGATATGGAAAAGAAATATTTATTTTCACCTGGGCCAACCATGCTTCCCCCGGAGGTGCTTCTCAAGATGGCAGAACCGATTATGCACCACCGGGAACCCGAGTTTGAAAAAATCCTGGGAGAGATCCGGGAGGGGTTGAAATACCTTTTCCAGACGAAAAATGAGGTATTGATTTTTACCTCTTCTGGAACAGGTGCGATGGAAGGAGCAATCTCCAACATCCTTTCCAAAGGCGATAAGGCCCTGGTGATCCGTGGCGGAAAATTCGGTGAGAGATGGGGAGAGATCTGCAAGGCTTATGGAATTGAGTTTGTTCCCATTGATGTGGAATGGGGGAAGGCGGTGGATCCGGAGCAGATTCAAAATATTCTAAAATCCGACCCCAACATTCGAGCCGTTTACACTCAGGCCAGCGAAACTTCAACCGGAGCAAGACATCCCATTCGGGAGATAGCGGAGATCGTAAAAAAACACGAGGAAGCCATCATTGTGGTCGATGCCATTACAGGAATTGGCGTCTTTGATATTCCGATGGACGAGTGGGGGATTGATGTACTGATCAGCGGTTCTCAAAAGGCCCTGATGCTCCCTCCGGGATTAGCCTTTGCCGCTTTGAGTGATAAGGCATGGCGGTTCGTGGAGCGATCAACCCTCCCCAAATTCTATTTTGACTTTAAAAAAGAGTTAAAGTCTGCCAAAAAAAACCAGAACTCTTTTACCCCGGCCATCTCTTTAATCGTTGGCCTAAGAGAGTCGCTCCGTCTGGTTCGAAAGGAGGGGCTGGAGGCAGTTTTCAAACGCCATGAAAAGTTGGCAGATGCGACCCGTATTGCCGTGAAGGCTTTGGGCCTTGAGCTCTATGCTCCGGATTCACCGAGCAATGCTGTCACAGCCGTAAAAGTTCCGGGGGGGATACAAGGGGGGAAGTTGAAAAATCTGTTTTTTGAAAAGTTCGGCATTACCGTCGCCGGAGGTCAGGATCAGGCCAAAGGCAAGATTATTCGAATTGCCCACCTGGGGTATTATGAAGGACTGGATATGATCATGGTTATCTCCGCGCTGGAGATGCTTTTAAAGGCAATGGGCTATCCGTTTGAACTGGGATCCGGGGTGAAGGCAGCTGAAGAAATCCTGATGAAATGAAAAAAGGCGTAAGGCATCTGAGGGGATAGAAGATGGAGGAAATTAAAAAAGTTTTAGTCAGCGATCCTTTGTCCAATAAAGGATTGGAGATATTAGGGGGGGCAAAAAGCCTGAAGTTTGACTTGAAACCTGGGCTTTCTCCAGAGGAATTAAAAATAATCTTGCCGGAATATGACGGAATTATTATCCGAAGCGAGACGAAATTAAAAAGTGATATTATCGAAGCAGGAACACGCCTGAGGGTGATCGGAAGGGCTGGGATTGGTTTGGATAATGTGGATCTTCCAGCGGCGACGAAAAAGGGAATCGTGGTGATGAATACTCCGCAAGAAAATGCCATTGCCGCGGCCGAACACACCATTGCCATGCTCCTTTCTATTTCGAGGAAAATTCCACAGGCCACGGCTTCAATGAAAGCCGGCAAATGGGAAAAGAAAAAGTTTTTGGGGATTGAACTTTATAACAAGATACTTGGAATGATTGGGATAGGTGTTATCGGGACCATCGTTGCCGATCGAGCGAGAGGTCTGAAGATGAAGGTGATCGGTTATGACCCTTATCTTTCAAAAGAGGTTGCAGAGAAGAAGGGAGTCGACCTGGTCTCCTATGATGAATTGCTGAGCCGCTCGGATTTTATTACAGTCCACACCCCTTTAACGGAGGAGACAAGGAATCTTATTGATAAGCATTCCTTCGATAAGATGAAAAAGGGAGTGATCATGATTAATTGTGCCCGCGGCG
This sequence comes from Syntrophaceae bacterium UBA2208, assembly GCA_002327885.1. Classification (GTDB taxonomy): domain Bacteria; phylum Desulfobacterota; class BSN033; order BSN033; family UBA1163; genus UBA1163. The sequence continues at coordinate 4,848 of DCUS01000009.1, read as the reverse complement.
GAATCATCAATGAGAAGGATCTTTATGACGCCGTTCAGGAAGGGAAGGTAGCCGGAGCCGCCCTTGATGTTTTTGAAAAAGAGCCTGCCACCGGGAATCCTCTTCTGGAATTAGAAGAGGTGGTCAGCACCCCGCATCTGGGGGCTTCGACAGGAGAAGCCCAGGAGAACGTGTCGATCGCTATTGCCCAGCAGATTGTCGATTATTTAACCTTAGGAGAGGCTCGCAATGCCGTCAATATGCCAGCCGTCAGCCCGGATATCCTTCCTTTGTTAAGGCCCTATCTCAGGCTTGGAGAGAAACTGGGAAGCTTTTTAGGTCAAATCTCAAATTATGCCATTGAAGAGGTCCTGATCGAATATCAGGGCGAAGTCGTGGAATACGGGATAAAACCGATCACCATTTCGGTTTTAAAAGGCCTTCTCACCCCTTTTGTCGGCGAGACCGTAAACTTTGTCAATGCCCCGGTTATGGCAAAAGAAAGAGGGATAAAAATCACTGAGTCCACCAGCGCTAAAGCGGAAGATTTTACGAGTTTGATTGCCCTCACCGCCCGGTCCAAGATGGAGCAGAATTATATCGCAGGGGCCCTTTTCGGAAGGAGAGAATTGCGGATCGTCAAGCTTAATGATTTTTTCATCGAAGCCATTCCGGAGGGGTATGTTCTGTTAGTGAATAACTATGATAAGGCCGGCGTGATCGGGAATCTCGGGAATGCTCTGGGGAGCAGAAATATCAATATTGCAACGATGCAATTTGGACGAGATCGAATGGGTGGCAATGCGATCTCCCTGCTTCACCTGGATGCCCCCTTGCCCCCGGGGATGCTGGGGGAGATTTTGAGGTTGCCCAATATCATCTCAGTTCGTCAAATCCAACTGTAGGGGATGAAGATTTTCCCGTCCTCTCATAAAAAAACGGAGGGTTGATTTAAAATGGCCAATGTTGTTATCGTCGGTGCTCAATGGGGAGATGAAGGGAAAGGAAAGATTGTCGACTTGTTGACCCAGTATGCCGATCTGGTGGTGAGGTTCCAGGGAGGGAACAACGCCGGCCATACGATTGTTTTAAAAGGTGAAAAGTTTGTTTTCCATCTTGTCCCCTCGGGGATCCTTTACCGGGACAAAAGATGTGTGATCGGGAATGGGGTGGTATTGGATCCGGCCGTGCTGATTGAGGAGATTGATGAGATTAAAAAGAGAGGGTACTTCCAGGATGACTCTCAGCTAATCATCAGCGAAGAAACTCACCTCATTCTTCCTTATCATCGGAGAATTGATATTGCCAGAGAAAAATATTTCAAGATCGGAACCACCGGCAGAGGGATCGGGCCTGCCTATGAGGATAAAGTGGTTCGGTGCGGAATTCGGGTGGTGGACCTCGTCGACGAAAAAATATTTCGTGAGAAGTTGGAGACCAGTCTCATCCAGAAAAATATCTATTTGACTCAAATGCTAAATGAGAAAGGTTTTGAGTTTTCAGAAATTTTTGATGAATATCTTCAATATAAAAATCGGCTTGAAAGATATGTGAAAAACGCATCGCTCATTCTTCATGAAGAAATTCAAAAAGGGAAGCATGTTCTATTTGAAGGGGCACAAGGGGCCCTGTTGGATCTGGATCACGGAACCTATCCTTATGTGACTGCCTCGAATACGTTGGCAGGAAATGCTTGTATAGGTTCGGGAATTGGCCCGACCCTGATCAACTCCGTGATCGGGGTGGCCAAGGCCTATACGACTCGAGTGGGGGAGGGGCCCTTTCCGACGGAACTTCAAGATGAAATCGGGGAGAAAATTCGCGAGAGGGGAGGAGAATACGGGGCGACCACAGGGAGACCGAGAAGATGCGGTTGGTTTGATGCGGTCGCGGTCAACCATTCCATCCGGGTCAATGGCATCGGGGAAATGGTCATTACAAAACTGGATGTCTTAAATGATTTTGATACGATTAAAATCTGTGTGGGGTATCGTGTCGCTGGACAGGTCTTATGCCATCTCCCTGCAAATCTGGAAATATTGAAACACTCTGAACCCATCTATGAAGAATTGAGGGGATGGAAATCCGAGATCAAAGGGGCAAGAAATTTTAAGGACCTTCCTCGGCATGCACAGGGTTATCTCAAAAGAATTCAAAAGTTAATTGGCACGAAAATTACGATGATTTCTGTTGGTTCGGAAAGAGATGAGACGGTGGAGGTTAAAAACCCGTTTTTAAAGAAATCATTTAAAAGATAGAGTGTAATTCCTCAATCTCAGAAGGTTACCGAGATCTGGCGAAAATGCCGGAAAAACTTTGAGGGGTTACGATGATTTTTCATTTTACTTGACAACCTAATCCATTTTCTCTTACTCTGAAAAGAGGGGCCGTTAACTCAGACGGTAGAGTATCTGCCTTTTAAGCAGAGAGTCGCTGGTTCGAGTCCAGTACGGCCCACCAAAAAAAGTCCAATTGGAACATTGGAAGAATGGGTTTAAAATAATTAGGATTGACTGTATTCTGGTTTTATTACCCAATATTCCAATAATCCATTATTCCATTTTATTTCCGTCCCCATCGTCTAGTCGGCCAAGGACACCGGCCTTTCACGTCGGCAACAGGGGTTCGAATCCCCTTGGGGACGCCAAAATATTTCAAGGGGTTAGCGAATTCGGCTAACGCTTTATTTTTTCTCTTAATCCATAGTTCCCCACACTATTCCCCACAGATGACAACGATTCTATACTTATAATGGGTTTTCATGCTTCACAATAAATCTCAATATGGCGCCAAAAGGGTAACGTTGGACACCTGTTATAATGAAGCCTCTCATGAAGGATTCATTTTTGGAAGTAAGAATTTTAATATACAGACATTGTCAAGCGTGATGGTGAGTTCTTCCTCCTACTATTACTTATGATATAAGAGAATCAGAGATTGGAAAGGCAGGAGGACTGAGTACTTCCTGGGTGTAAGAGCCCTGACTACAGTGTGTTCCCTGCCTCCCTTAACCCTGATAGGTTGATTGGGTCTAAGAACCCTGGTCACAGTGGAGGTTTGGTTGGGAGGCATGATCCTGCCGATTCAGGAAAGGAGAAAGAAAGATGTATAGACTTTTGGTTGGGGTGGATGTTTCAAAGGATTTCTTCTCTGCAGCTGGCCTGGATGAGGAGGGCAAAGAACATTTCGCGGGGACTTATGAAATGAACTCCCATGGGTTTTCAGAGTTCCTGAAGGTCCTTTCTTCTCAGGGGGAGAGGCTGGATCAGATGATTGTGGCCATGGAGTCTACGGGGTGTTATCACATCAATCTGTTCTCGTTTCTGAGTTCCCAAGGAATCCGTACGGTCGTGGTGAATCCTCTGTTGATTTCCAATTTTGCGAAGCTTTCCCTGAGGAAAACAAAGACGGATAAAAAGGACGCTCTGACGATTGCCAGATTTCTTTTGGATCACCATGAAGAGATTTCGCAATTATCGATTTCCCAAGATCATCAGGATCTGAGGGATCTGTCCCGAGAAAGGGAGTCCCTCTGTCATCTGATTGCAGCGACCAAGGTAGAGATCAAGCGGGTACTGAGAACGACCTTTCCGGAGCTTGAATCCATCGGGAATCTCTACACGGGTGTGATGCTTCGTTTTCTTCAGCAGTACCCGTCGGCACGCCTGGTGAGAGGGGCGAAACTCAAGGCGATCGCCAAGGCTTTGAAAGGGCCCTATGTGGGGGACAAACTGACCTTTACGGCGGAGGATATCGTAAAGGCGGCCCAGAGTTCCGTGGCAGTGGTGAGTCCAGCAAAAGAGATCATTGTTCAGGGGAAGATTGCCACCTTGTTGCATCTTAAGGAGCGGTTGGAGGAATTGACTAAACTTCTGATCGATTTATGCAAAGCGACGAGAGTCGAAGATTTGAAGATCCTCCAATCGATCAAGGGAGTAGGTCCGAATACGGCTGTACCTTTTCTTGCGGAAGTGGGGGAGGTGAAGAATTTTACTTCTTCTAAGAAACTGCTCGCTTTTGCGGGATTGGATCCTTCGATCCATCAGTCAGGGAAGTTTACGGGTGCCAGCAAACTGTCTAAGCGAGGCAATCGGCATTTAAGAAGAGCGATTTATCTTATGACGACCTCTGTGGTGTCTCAAAATATTTTCTTTAAAACCTATTTCCTGAGAAGAAAGAAAGAAGGACTCCCCCCTCCAAAAGCCTTATTTGCTGTAGCTCATAAACTCATTCGAGTGATCTTTGCAATGCTTTCTCAGCGAACATGTTTCAATGTAAAGGAGGCTATATAAAAATAGTTGACTGTAGTCAATAATTGGCAGGTTTTACAAAAACGTGTAGATTACAATTGAGAACCAATACTCTGTTCTCATTTTGATGAATAGAATTGGAATTCTTTTCCTTTCCGTGATATACTTTTTCTGTAATTGGGAGGGTATTTTGCCAAAACGTGCTGGAGCTTATAAAACCCAAAAACGGCAAAAAGAATTGTCCCGCCAGAAAAAACAGGAAGAGAGAAGACAGCGACGATTTCATAAAGGAGATCGCACCCCTTCAGACGCAGAGAAGGTCGAGCAAGAAGAGAGAAAACCAACCGATCCTTAACTCGATACCTCTTTCCCATGAAAAAGACTTCCTATTCTCCTTTACCACGAACACTACAGAACCCACCCCTTCGGTAAGGGAGGAGGTGGGTTCATCAGGAATGGGCAATGGTGATGCAATCGGTTGAAAGTGATCCGTGTGTGAGGACTCACACCCCTTCATTGCTGAGGCGGAGCAGGATGGAATGAGGGAAATTAATGGCCCATCTTCCTAAACGACTCGGGCATTCAACAAGTGTGAGTAAACGTGGCGAACGCTGAATGG
>DCUS01000062.1:2635-3194 GCA_002327885.1 Syntrophaceae bacterium UBA2208 | reverse complement strand
CCGGTGACAGCAGAAGGCTATTTTTATTTATCAAAGGAAGAAGTGGGAAGAGATGAACCGGCTGTGATGACCTTAAAACTTCCTATCAGTGATGAATCCAATGACGATTCCAGCCTGGCCAATTTTCCCGGAGATCAACTCAAAAAGGACCCCGACTTCGATATTCCCATCGTCATCAATGGCAAAGTGGAACAGTTCCTCCAGTATTTTCAGACGAACATTCGTGAANNTTTGGTATTTGGCTGAGCCGCTCTGAGAAATATATTCCTTTTATGCGAAATCTTCTGAGGGAGCATGGCCTCCCTGAAGATCTGGTCTATTTGTCGCTCATCGAGAGCGGGTTCAATCCTTATGCTTATTCCAGGGCTAAGGCGGTAGGCCTGTGGCAATTCATCTCCCTGACGGGCAAAAGATACGGGTTAAGAGTGGATTGGTGGGTGGATGAACGGAGAGATCCTGAAAAGTCCACGGTTGCCGCAGCCAAATATCTGAAAGACCTTTATGACATGTTCGAATGCTGGTACCTTGCTGCGGCAGGCTACAACGCAGGGGAATACAA
>DCUS01000062.1:193-2495 GCA_002327885.1 Syntrophaceae bacterium UBA2208 | reverse complement strand
GTCGCCAGGGCCTGTGAAATCCCGCTCGATGAAATTAAGGGTCTCAACCCCGAAATCCGGAGGGGAGTGACGCCTCCGGACGAACCGGAATATGAAATCAAAATTCCTTTCGGGAAAAAGGATCTCTTCCAGGAAAACTTTGAGAGACTGCAGCCTCTTGAGAAGTTTCAATTTAAGACACACCTCGTCAAAAAAGGAGAGACCCTTAAAAAGATTGCCAGAACTTACCGGGTGGATCTTGAACCCTTACTTGAAATGAACCATCTGAACAGGAAGAGCCAGCTCTCAAAAGGGACAACCCTTCTCATCCCCCTCTCAAAGGATGAAAAAATAGAACCTCTCGTCGCTAAGAAAAAGACCGCGAAAAAAAACGGAAAACCCCGGAATCGCAAGTCAGTGAAGTGAAGTTTTTGTTCTTTACGTCTTCCCTGAAAAAAATTGGTTGATGGAATAATAAGAAGGTATGGCCAGTTTTAGCCCTTTTGCTACAGGGGGGTGTTATTCACGTTGGGGAGGGCGCGACGAACAAGGCGCAAGTATTTTACCTCNNGGAAAGCCGAGCGTCATGGCTGAGTAACACCGGTGGTTCTTCGGGATGCCCAGCCAGTTTTTAATCTTTGAGGAATGGTTGACGGCATTCACTAAAAAACCATTGAAACAACATCCGAGCCCAAGGACGTGGGCCATCAGGGAGCAATGATAGAGGGCCACCGAGCAATTGAAGGATGAATTCGTATCCCAGGACTCGGCATGGGCCAGCATCACAACCGGTGCGTGGAAAAACACCGGATCTTCCCCTTGCCNNCACCTTCTTTTTTCTATATTCAACTTTTGGGAGAGATTCTCGAAGGTATTCTGCAATTCTTCGGCCTGCGATGATCGAGATAAAAAACCTACCCAAGCGCCCCCGGGCGCGAGAAAAAATCTTTTCGTAGAACCGGATCGTCATCTGTTGTAATGATGCAATCTTTTCAGGCGTTTTCAGGATGATGTAGTGAACATTCTGACTGTTCGATCCCGTGGGGGCATAGCTTCCTGCGTTGAGCATTTTTTTCAAAATCTCCTCCGGGACAGGAGTTCCGGTATAGCGCCGGACCGAACGCCTCTCCCTGAAAAGGAGCTCTAATATTTCAGGGGATGTTGCCGGCCCCTCCCCTTCTTTCGGGTGTTTATCCAGAGCGCCCCCCTGGGGAAGAATCGCCTCCGTAGGGCATACCGCTCCGCAGTGCCCGCAGCCGATGCACCATTCTCCCCTGACGACTGTGGATTTTTCATCAACCATCTCCAGGACAAGACCCGGGCATATCCTGACACATCGTTCACAACCGATGCAATCTTCTGTGATCACCACCGGTGCGTTCCCCTCAGACTTCATGATCAAGTTATCCTTTCTCTATTCAGCGAATTTTATGACGACAATTTCCGGTTTCGTGTCAATGCGCATGGGAGGCCCCCAGGTCCCAACTCCGCTGGAGGTGTAAACAAAAAGGTGGCCTAATCTTTTCATTCCATAATCGTAACCCTTGTAAATCCATGAAGTGATGAAGCGGAAAAGGAAGACCTGTCCCTGGTGCGTGTGACCGGAAAGCTGAGCTGAAATCCCTTCCGCTCTGGCAATCTCTAAATCAAAAGGAGTATGTTTTAAAAGGATGCTGGGTTTCCGGTGGTCGATATTTATCCGCTTCAGAATCTCCCTAAATTGTTCCTGGTTTCTTGAATCCCTGTAAAAGACTCCGATNNCCATCGATCTCCACTTTTTCATTATGCAAAACACGTATCCCTGCGCGGCGAACGGCGTCAAGGAAGGGCGTGTGATCATAAAATTCTTCATGATTGCCGGTGATGAAATAGGCGCCGTGAGGGATGGAGATCCTCGAGAAAGGCTCGACCATATGATTCAGGTCCATCGCTTCTGCCCCGTCAAAGAGGTCGCCGCCGATAAAGAGTATATCCGGGCGAAGGTCCTGAATCATGTCTGCAATCTGTTGAGCAAACCGGTTGTTTCTGACCTGGCCCAAATGGGTATCGCTTATCCAGACAGCGGTTTTGTCTTTCCAGGCGACGGGTAAATTGGGAAGCGGGAGGTTTATGGTTTTGATACGAATGACTCCTGCATTGATGAACCCGTAAAGGCTTGCGATCAGTGCGATTCCGATCAAAGACATGACCAATATTTTTCGATCCAGGGGGAAGCGAAATAATTTAGCCAAACCGTAAAACATCCAGGCAAGGATGGAGGCAAGAACGAGAAGATAAAAAATTCCTAACCATGATACGGAAGCGGTGTAAAGGTATCGAATCA
>DCUS01000062.1:0-136 GCA_002327885.1 Syntrophaceae bacterium UBA2208 | reverse complement strand
CAGGGTCCAGTATAAAAACCAGTGACCCAGAAAGAGGATCGATTGGATGAGGCTGATGAAGAGGACGAAACGCATAAATATTCAAACATTATAATTGATATCCCTCTGATTCGCCATTGAACCCATCTGATTGTGA
>DCUS01000015.1 GCA_002327885.1 Syntrophaceae bacterium UBA2208 | reverse complement strand
ATCTTCTTGACTGTGATTGGCAATCATAATAAACTTAGGGAGTCATTGGGTTTTTATCGTGAATTCGAGCGCAGAGGGCAAAACATTCTGGGGCAGAGACTACGATTCCCTAAATCAGATTTGTCTATTCGAAAACGGGGGTTTGGTTGAAGGCCATATACACGATTACACCGAGCTGGCTGATTAAAAAAAAGAAAGACTTCACCGCTGGCATAAGGAACCTGGAGAAGCTGGGTTTTAAAGTCATCAATAAAAGACCTGTAACCAAACTACCTTCCACCCGCAGAAAAGTTGCGCAAATCCATACCGCCTTTTTGAATAAAAAGGTGAATATCATTTTGGCCCAACGGGGGGGATACAGCTCCATGAAGCTCCTTCCCTATTTGGATTTCAACCTTATCCGCAAAAACCCCAAGGTCTTAGCCGGTTTCAGCGACCTCACCGCTTTGCTCAACGTTATCTCCGAGCGGACCGATCTGATCACTCTCCATTCACCTATGATCATAAACTTTTCCCCACCTTATAGGTTCACGGTCCGTTCCTTCTTAAACGCCGTAAATGGGTTTCCCAATAGAAATTTGTTTGAAGGTGTACCGGTGAAGATTCACCACCATGGAATTGCGCGAGGGCGCCTCAAAGGGGGAAATCTGATCACTCTCACCGCCCTCATCGGTACGGAATGGGAAATGGATACGGACGGGGCAATTCTGTTCCTGGAAGACGCTAACGAAAAACTGCACGAAGTCGATCGCTATCTTACCCAATGGATCCTCGCCGGAAAACTGAAAAAAGTAAAGGGGCTGGTCCTGGGCAATTTCAGAGGCATCAAGGACCGGGATGTTTACAATATCTTATCCAGCCAGATGAAGATCGATTTCCCATTGGTAAGTTGTCCCTATATCGGGCACGTGAAGAACAAAATTACTCTACCCATCGGCGCCCAGGTGGAACTCGACACGAGGAAAAAAACGCTTACCCTCCTATGAATACGATTTGGGTTTTACTGATTGTGACAAGTGTTCTCTTCGCCTTCCTGAACGGCAGGCTGGACGAATTTACAAAGGCCATTTTTGAGGGGGCGAAATCGGCGGTGGAGGTCTCTCTCTTCCTTCTGGGCATCGTCTCCCTCTGGCTGGGGATCACCAAAGTTCTTGAAAATTCGGGGGTGATCCAACACCTCTCCGGCTTCTTTCAATATTTTGTGAGGCGCCTCTTTCACAATATTCCCCCGGAACATCCCGCGATCACTTCCATCACCTTGAATTTCCTTGCCAATCTTTTCGGGCTCGGGAACGCCGCCACTCCTCTTGGAATCAAGGCCATGCAGGATCTGAAGACCCTGCATCCGGGAGGGGAAACCATCACTTTTGAGATGATGGTTTTCATTGTGGTGAATACCGCCAGCATTCAATTGATCCCCTTCACCGTGATCGGCATCCTATCAGATTACGGATCCAACAACCCATCGTTCATTGTCCTGCCAACCCTTCTGGCAACTTTCTTGTCGGCCCTCTTTGCTCTCGGAATCTTGTTTATGGCCAGGAGGATTTTTAAATGAAAACAGTCAGCTTGATTTCACAGCTTATTATCCCGGTCTTCATCCTGTTTACGGTTCTGTACGGTTGCGCCAAAAAGGTAAGGGTTTACGACTGTTTCGTCTCTGGCGCAAAAGGCGGGGTGAGCGTGGTGATCAGGATTTTTCCATATCTTCTGGCGATCTTCGTGGCAGTCAAAGCTTTTCAAACCTCCGGGGCATTTGAATTTGCCCAGGGGTTACTGAGGGGGATCCTGGAGTTTTTTCATATTCCCATCGATGTGGTCACGATTGCCCTTATTAAACCCCTGTCCGGGAGCGCTTCGTTGGGCGTGTTCACGAATATCGTCAAAACGAACGGTCCGGATTCTCTTGCCAGCCTGATTTCTGCGGTCATCATGGGGAGCGCCGAAACGACCTTTTATGTGCTGGCGGTTTACCTGGGTGCGGTGGGAATGAAGAGGACAAGGTATCTGGTTCCGGTCTGTATCTTTGCTGACCTGATCGGAATCATCATTGCTATCAGCATTGTAAAATTCTTCTATTCTCTCGGCTGAAGGACTTGAGATGTGTCGGATGCTTGGGTTGAAGAACTTCGTTTTTCGAAAGCACAGGGAAATCCTCGAAAACTTTTTTGAACTGGCTACATCCGGGAAAAGTCCACCCGGGGACACACCCGGCCATCTGGACGGTTGGGGGATCGGGTTCTACAAGAATGGAAAAGCAATTGTTCACAAGAGCGGTGGATCCATTGTCGAGGAGAAGCGGGAGTTCTTTGAGACCTGCGAAAGGGTGAATACTTCGAGAATTCTTCTCCTCCATCTTCGAAAATCCTCCTGGAGCGGCACTTCCAAAGTTGCTCACGCCCATCCATTTGCGGTCGGAAATATTCTCTTTGCCCACAACGGGACGATTCGAGATTTCAAGCCCCTGCGCGAAAAGATCATTCATGACCCGCCGCCTCCCGGGGCGCTGGACAGCGAGATCTATTTCCGTTACGTGATGAGTTTTGCTCCTCTGGACTTGGCGAAAGCCTTCGGAAAGGCGGCATGCCATATCAGAAAGGTCCATACGTATTCCTCTTTGACATGCCTTCTTGCCGATGGAAACCTGCTCTATGCGTTCCGGGAGTACACGAAAGATCCGTGGTACTATTCCCTGTATGACGCTCCCACCGGGGAGGCAACCATCGTTGCCTCGCAGCCTGTTTCTCCTGACCTGCGCTGGAAAATGCTTCCTAAGGGGAAACTATTTATCTTCTGAATCTCCGAACAATGGGACCAGATCTATTTTCTATCTAAATGTAAAAATCAGGTGAGCTTTGAGAAGTCGGCGATTCTTAGGAAGAGTTTTCCGATCTCATCCAGGAGGGCAAGGCGGTTATTCCGGATCCCCTCCTCCTCTACCATCACCATGACCCCCTCGAAAAAATCATCAATGGGTTTCTTCATCCGGGTCATCTCGAGAAGGGCGGAGGGATAGTCTCGCTTGTTGAGATGGAGGCTAATTCTTTCCCTTGCCTTAAGAAAGGATTGATAAAGGTTTTTTTCAACCGCTTCGGATAAGAAGGACGGGTTGAGATCTTTTTTAGGAGGGGACCCTTTTAAGATATTGATCGCCCGTTTAAAAGCAACCACGATCGACTCAAAATCCTCCCATTCCCTCGCTTTCCGTAAAGCATCCAGCCTGCCCTGGACATCGAGCAATTCATCAAATGAAATAGAGAACACAGCCTCCGTCGCATCGAAAGGGTACCCCTTATCTAATGAAAAGTTTTGATAACGGACTCGAAAGAAATCCAGGACCTCCGCTTTCACCTGTTCAACCGGGCGCTCCATTTTTTCTTTCAATTGATTTTGGCTCTCTTCAATCAATCCCTTCAAGGAAATAGGATATTTTTTCTCAAGGATGATCCGGATGATTCCCAGGGCTTGTCGTCTCAATCCAAAGGGATCGGCTGTTCCGGTGGGCACAAGGCCCACTCCAAAGCAACCGACCACGGTATCCATTTTATCAGCGATGCTGACGATATCTCCGATGGGACCGGAAGGCAGTCGGTCTCCTGCAAAACCGGGCAGGTAATGTTCATAAATTGCCTCTGCAACCTCCGGTCTCTCCTTGGACAAACGGGCATATTCCCTTCCAACGATTCCCTGGAGTTTTGGAAACTCACCGACCATTCCCGTCACTAAGTCGGCTTTGCATAACAGGGAGGTCCTTTCAACCCACTCCCGCAGCTTTGGATCAATTCTTTCAGTCATCCACAGGGCCAATCCTTTAAAACGCATGACCTTCTCATAAGAGGTCCCCAGTTTTGCCTGGAAAACAACCTTCTTCAGTTGCTCCACTCTTTGTTCAAGAGAAATCTTCAGATCATCTTCAAAGAAGAACGCAGCATCAGAGAGTCTTGCCCTGAGAACCTTTTCGTTCCCCTTCACCACCCCTCCCCGGTTTTTTGGATGGATATTGCTGATGCAGACGAAATGGGGAAGTAATACCCCGTGGTCATTTACCAGCGGGAAATACCTTTGATGCTCTTTCATCGAGTGAACCAGGATCTCCCGGGGAAGGGAAAGAAATTTATTATCAAATGTTCCGCACAAGGCCACCGGATATTCCACCAAAAAATTGACCTCGTCGAGGAGTTCTTCATCTTTAAGGATCTTCCCGGAGACGCTGGCTCCTTCCCGGATCATCCCTTCTTCGATTCTTTTCTTCCTTTCCGCCGGGTCAACAATGACAAAGGCTTCCCTGGTTTTTTGAAGATAGGATTGGACATCGTTAATCGGAATAGGGCCGGCGTGCATAAATCGATGGCCATAGGTGCTATTCCCGCTCTGGATATTTCCCACTTCAAAAGGAACCACTTCCCCTCCAAAGAGCGCTAAGATCCAGTGGATGGGTCTGGCGAAACGAATGGAGACGTCTGCCCACCTCATGGATTTCTGAAATGGAATGGAAAGGATCCATTTTGGAAGGAGAGAGGAAAGGATCTCATGGGTTGGCCTCCCTGTCTCCTTTTTGACAGCAGAGACATATTCCCCTTTATCGGTTTGAACCAGCGTTAAGGATTCAACAGGAACTGATTGACTCCTGGCGAAACCCATGGCAGCTTTGGTAGGATTTCCTTTCCCATCAAAGGCGGCCTGTTTCGAAGGGCCTACCTTTCTCGTCTCCTCATCTCTTTGTTTTTCTGAGACAGACTCAATCACCAGTATGAAACGCCTTGGCGTTCCGAAAGTTTTTATCCCGCTGAAGTCGATCCGGTTTGATTCCAATTCCTTCCTGGCAAGGGACTCTAAATCCATCAAGGCTTGCGGAATAAACCCGGCCGGAATCTCTTCTGTGCCAATCTCCAATAATAGCTCTTTCATAAAAAACTCTAAGGGCCAGTGTATAGCGTCAATACCCGTCAGGCGCCAAATAGCAGGCAGTATGCAGAAGGCAGTCTGCAGAAAAGAAACAAAAAATATTTTGTCTGCCTACTGCTTACTGCTTTCCGCCTTCTGGTTTAACATCGGAAACCCCATCTCCTCTCTTTGCTTGAGATAACCCTCTGCGCAGAGTCTTGCCAGAGTTCTTACCCTTAAGATGTACCCTACCCTCTCGGTGACGCTGATTGCACCCCGTGCATCGAGAAGGTTGAAGATATGGGAGGTCTTTAAACAATAATCGTAGGCCGGGAGGACCAAACCTATTTGGGCCATTCTTTTCGCCTCTTCTTCAAACATTCCAAAAAGGCGAAAAAGCATTTCGACGTTCGCCTCATCAAAATTATACCGTGAAAATTCAACTTCTCCGTGGTGATGGACATCTCCATATTTCACCCCATTTGCCCATTCCAGATCGAAGACATTATCAATCCCTTGAAGATACATGGCGATTCTTTCAATGCCATAGGTGATCTCGACGGGGATCGGACGGAGTTCAATCCCCCCCGCCTGCTGGAAATAGGTGAATTGGGTGATTTCCATTCCGTCCAGCCAGACCTCCCATCCTAACCCCCATGCACCGAGCGTGGGAGATTCCCAATCATCCTCCACAAATCGAATATCATGTTCAAGGGGATCGATGCCGAATGACTTTAAACTATTGAGATAAATCTCCTGAATCTCCAGGGGAGAAGGTTTCATGATGACCTGATACTGATAATAGTGCTGGAGCCGATTGGGATTCTGGCCGTATCGGCCATCCGTAGGGCGGCGAGAAGGCTCCACATACGCCGCCCTCCAGGGTTCAGGGCCCAAGGCTCTGAGAAAGGTCGCAGGGTGAAATGTTCCCGCCCCCACCTCGGTATCGTAGGGTTGTTGAATCACACACCCCTGATCTGCCCAGAATCGCTCCAACGAAAAAATTAATTCCTGAAAATTCATTTTTTCTTCTTGACCTCCACGGGGATGGAGTAGGGTTTAGCATGATAACTGTTAAATGTCAAAGCTCAAATGATAAAATATTTTAACTTTGAACTTTGACATTTATTCGGCATTTGAGTTTTGAAATTTGAAATTAAAAGGAAAAATTTCCCTCAACGCCTTCAACGATTTCATCTCTTTCCCCAACTGATATCGAATAAACTTATGAAGAAGTTCTTTGCTTTCGGATAAGGCTTGAGCGGTGAATCCCAATCTGTGAATATTTTGAAGCTCCATCTGGGAAATCCTCTCTATTAATTTGGCTGTCCCCAATGAAAGCGGGATGAGATTATTCCACATCTTTGAGCACCGATCACACACCAACGTCCCCTTCTCAAGTGAGAAAAAGACCCTCGGGACTTCCTCCAAATCCTCTAAATCTTTCTTGCAGAAATTACATCGCCTCAAATTGGGGCGATAACCGAAAAGAGAAAGCATTCGAATTTCGAATAACCTCAACTGTTCTTCTTTCGCTTCCCTTTCTTCCAGGTTCGACAAAAAAGAAGCGAGAAGCTCGAAGGCCTCTCGATTTCCTTCCCGTTCTCCCGCCATTTCGTTCACCAATTCCAAATAGTAGTTCCCATAAAGAATTTTCTGAAGGTCCTCCTTAATTTTTGGAAAGGAATGGAGGATGTCACAACTATCCGCCCTCACCAATCCCATTCCTTCCTTATCAAAAAAATGAAGACGGAGATGAGAAAAAAGGCCCAAGGCGTTCTGGAATCGCTTTCTGCTTCTCCTCGCCCCCTTCGCAATTCCTTTCAATTTACCAAAGTCTTGGGTGAAAAACGTGATAATCTTATCCGATTCTCCATAGTTCATAGACCGGATCACAATGGCATTGGTCGTAAAGGGAGGCATAATCGCAAAATCCTAAATGCCAATATCTATTGTAAACGCCAAAAGAAAGTTGTCATTGCCTGCCTGCGGTAGGCAGGCGAGGAGCCCAGCGACGTGGCAATCCGATGAGATTCACTTCATTCGCAATGACTCTTTGGGTATGTTGACTTATTTTTGACGTTCACTATAAATCCTAATTCGTTAGGGGTAAAGGGCCATTCTTTGTGTTACGGTGTTGCGGTGTTGGACTTAACGGCAGCACAGCAAACCTGACCTAACTATTTGGGTCCCTTTCCACCTGATCCGGGGGCAGAGGATTCCTGCATCTTGATGACTTCTGTCCCGGGTGGGATAGAAAAATGGAAGAAAGAGTTGGAGAGACCCACATTGGTTTTAATATCGATGAAACGGGTTCGAGTTATATTCCCCAATCCATCAAAGACATCGGTTTGAAGAATGATGTAAGTCTTTTTGTCTACCGTCAAAGCCAACTTCGCCAGAGTGGCCAGAGGCTCCTTCGGACTCAACTCAATGATATAATGATCCTCTTTTTTGGAAACAGATTCGTTCAGATTGAGGATGTTGAAATCTCGAGCGAGATTCCCTTCCCCCGCCAAGAAGGCCAGTGGCGTTTTATCCTGCAGAACTTTTGAGATATCGGATAAGAGAACCTGCTTTTCTTCAGGCTGATAGTACCAGAGGGTTCGGCCATCCGAAATAAGTTTCTGGTTAGGATTGGTATAATCCCACCGCATCATCCCTTTCTTCTTAAAGTAGACCTTTCCTTCCCCTCGGTTGGCTTGCCTCATCACCTTGCCAATATACTCCTGGAAAAAATTGGCTTCGAAGTCGTTCGTCTTTTCATACCGGTTCTGGATTTCGTTTAAAATAGCCTGACCCGTTGCGGAAAAAGCAACCGGAACCAAAATCAGGGGGATTAACATTAAGGCGGAAAAAGTCATCAGAAATATTTTTTTCATCCTCGTCAACCTCTCATTTTCCAACGCCATGACAATGAATTGTTCATTATTCTTGAATCATTGTCTACCGTCTATTGTTCATCGTTTATGGTTCGATCTTCTTGATCAGAACCTCTCTGGCCTTGATTCCGTCAGAAGGTCCTACGACCCCTTCCTGCTCCATCTTTTCAACAATCCGGGCCGCTCGGTTGTAGCCAATTCGAAACCTTCTCTGGATGAGGGAGATGGAGGCCTGTCCGGTCTCCGCAACAAAGGCCACGGCTTCATCGTATTTCTCGTCGTATTCGTCTCCCTCTTCCCCTCCCGCCTCTTTTTCCTTCTTTGCCTCAGCGAGAACCGAAGGATCCAGGTAAGAAGGCTTTCCCTGTTTTTTCCAGAATTCAACAATCCTTTTGATTTCCGGGCCGGAGACAAAAGCGCCATGGAGGCGTGCCAGTTTCGAACTGCCCGGCGGCAGAAAGAGCATATCTCCGGAGCCCAGGAGATGTTCCGCACCAATGGTGTCCAGAATGGTTCGGGAATCCACTTTCGAAGTCACCTGAAAGGAAATCCGCGCGGGAAAGTTTGCCTTAATGATCCCTGTCAGTACATCGACGGAAGGCCGTTGGGTGGCCAGAAGGAGATGGATCCCCACCGCCCGGGCCATCTGGGCGAGCCGTGTGATGGCCTCTTCCACTTCCTTCGATGAAATCATCATCAGGTCCGCCAGTTCATCAATCACCACTACAATATAAGGAATTTTCTCCATAGGCTCCGCGTGCTTTTCTTCATTTCCCTCTAAAACATCCCCCTTTCGTTTATAGACCTTTCCCTTCTCCTTCAGCTCTTTTTCCATTTTCTGATGGTAATGCTCAATATTTCTTACTCCTTTTTCAGCTAAAACCGTATACCTCCGCTCCATTTCCTCCACCAACCATTTGAGGGCGATAGCTGCCTTTTTCGGGTTGGTCACCACAGGAAGAAGCAAATGGGGAATGCCCTCATAATCGGAGAGCTCCAGCATCTTCGGGTCGATCATGAGGAACCGCACCTCTTCCGGATTCGATTTGAAGAGGATACTGCAGATCATGGCATTGATGGAAACGCTTTTTCCGGACCCGGTGGATCCAGCGACCAGAAGATGGGGCATTCTCGCAAGGTCCACCACAAAGGGCTCTCCTGAGATATCTTTTCCCAGTCCAAAAGAAAGTCTTGATTTAAAATTTCGAAAAGGGTTGGAATCGATGATCTCTTTCAGATAGACCGTCTCCCGGTTGGTGTTTGGGACTTCGATTCCCACTACCGATTTTCCAGGAATGGGGGCCACAATCCGGATGGACAGAGCGCTCAGGGCCAGTGCCAGATCATCGGCTAAGTTGACAATTCGGCTGACTTTCACTCCAGGTGCAGGCTCGAATTCATAGACCGTGATGACAGGACCTGGCCTGACTTCGACCACTTTCCCTTCCACGCCATAGTCCAGAAGTTTTTTCTCTAAAATACGGGAGTTCATGATCAAACTATCCCGGTCAACCTTTTGCCTTTTTTCCACTTCAGCTTCAAGTAGCGAAATAGGCGGAAGCTGAAAGGCTTTTGACGTCTCTAAAAATTCAAATGCCTCTTGTTTAAGCATTTCCTCCCTTTTAGGAGGAGTGGATGGTTTTTCTACAACGACAGTGGGAGGGACCTCCTTCGCCTCCTTTTTCTCTTCCTTCTTCCTCCCCAATTTCTTTTCCCTCTCCGCGCCCTCTTTTCTAACCATTTTAAATGTGCTGATCTTCTCCATCAGTTGGTGAATGGCTCTTCCCAAATGCTTCACAACAGAGATAAAGGAAATTCCCGTTCCGAAAATGAAGGAGAGGATTAAAACCAGGGACAAGAGGATGGTCGCCCCCGGACGATTAAAATAACGCACGAGATTTCTTGAAAAAATCTCGCCGATAAACCCTCCCATTAAGAGATCCTGATGATAAATCCGAATGGGGGTCAACCATAAAGCAAAGAAAGAGGATATGGTGATCAGGATCACCGCCCAACCGGCTAACCTCAAAGACAAGTACTTCCACTCCCACCGGAAAATGAAACTGAAGGCAAAAACAACCATGACTAAAGGAACCAAAAAGGAAGGGAATCCAAATCCTTGGAAGAGGAGGCCGGAGAGATAAGACCCTACAATCCCCATCCAATTATTAATCCCTTTCGCTTTTGTGGAGGTGTAGGAAAAGAAAGAGGGGTCCATGGGGTGGTAGGAGACTAAACTCAGAAAAAGAAAAACCCCTACAGCGATCAAAAGAATCCCGATGATCTCATGCTCCAACTTTTCTTTGATGGAATCCTCTATCACGGTTTTTCCTCACTCAAAATATCACCCTCTCCCTTGATGGGAGAAGGTGGGGGTGAGGGTGGACCCCCCTCCCCTGCATCCCCTCCCCTGCCTACCGGCAGGCAGGCACCCAGGGAGGGGATATTAAGGAGCTATCACTTTTTAGAGATCAATCTAAAATTTTCAGAAATCGTCTCCCTGACTTTCTTCATTAAAGGTCCCCTGTCCTTCGAAGAACAATGATGCGTCTCGATCGGATGGTCCACGAACATCCGAATTTCTCCGGAGTTGAGGGTCAGTTTTTCCTTGGGCATGATGTCATGGCTTCCGCTGATCGCAATGGGGACAACAGGGACCTTTGACTTAATTGCCAGGGTGAATCCCCCTTTTTTAA
>DCUS01000027.1 GCA_002327885.1 Syntrophaceae bacterium UBA2208 | reverse complement strand
ATGGAGAATAAATTTACCCTGAGAATAAGCCTGATCTCCTTGACAAGCTCGGACGACCTCAGTGTTGAATTGGTTCATTCCAAGGCATTGTGTGCAATAGGCCTTAACCGCTCCTTTCGGAGAATATTTTTCTACATTTATCTCTTTTCTCACCACCAATGAAAGTCTCATGATTGGCCGCCTTCCTTTGCATGTCTCGAAAACTTCCGGATCCCAATTATGAGAAAATCATCCCTGGAGATGTTCGGTCCGTACCTCTCCCGAAGCTCAACCATACGCTCCTGTAACCGGCGGTTAAACTCCACATAGTCACCGTCCGGGTAAGGAACGACAATGATCCTGTCTTTTTCTGGAACCACGCAATTGTTGCCAACCACTTTTTCAACGATTTCAAGTCAACGAAGAATGTTTGTCATTGTCTGTCCTCCTTCGATATTTAACAGTCACATTTTTCCCTTGGTAAGTTCTAACTGTTTTTCTAGAGCGGTAAGTCTTTGCTCTATCGACTCGAGCTCAATGGCCTTAACGGCTGCTTCAAGTACAGCTTTTGCCGCACTGACACGACTGCTCGCTGGTCCTCCCTTGTCGCGCATAATTTCGACTAGAGTATCAAC
Organism: Syntrophaceae bacterium UBA2208; assembly: GCA_002327885.1. GTDB lineage: Bacteria > Desulfobacterota > BSN033 > BSN033 > UBA1163 > UBA1163. The sequence goes on along the minus strand of DCUS01000027.1, from coordinate 4,206 downwards.
CGCACCGGATGCTGCTTGTGATAAGCGGCTGATGGCTGAGTCCACGAGTCGCCTTTTTGCTTCCCGGTATTCCTTCTGAAACGATTCATTCTTCATCCAGCGCCAAAGAGTTGTTTCTCCGATGCCTGTCTGCTGCGCCGCATCTGAGAAGGTCGGACATACAAGCAATGCGGCTATTGCTTTGCTTTGGTTCCTGGTCAATTTTTCGCCGTGTCCACCCATCTGCATTCACCTGTTTTCAAGCCTTTATCGTTCAAAGACGAAATTTTTCTTATTAATTTCGTTCGCTATATGAGACCGTATTTGCGCTTCAAATCCGCAAGCATCTTCTGGTTTTCCGGACTTCTTTCAAAATCAAGGAAGGCCTGCCGATGGGCTTCTTTTGTTCTGTATTTTTGTTCAAGCTTCCGTGCTTTTGCGAGAATTTCATCACGTGTAAGCAGCGGCTCAGGCTCACCAATGCCGTATTTCACTCTCATTTCATTTAGAATTTCTTGAAATTTTTGCTCTGCCTCGACTTCGAAAATTGCCCACTCTGAAATCGTTATATTCTTTGGGTTCACCGTGTTCTCGACTCGCTCCAAACGACGCTTAAACGACATTTTCCCACTCCTTCCCCTAAATGCGTTCCCGCAAATATCCATCCACCCGTAAAAGGTTCACAACCCTTTCAATGACACCAGTTCGCCGATGGAATTCAATTCGTGCCCTCGCTGTGTTGTCGCCGTCTTCAGGCGTACGTTTAATCATGATGACACTATCTGATTCCTGACTTACAAAGCTGCTATCGCGGATATTCTCATACGACAAAGCACCATCCAGTTTTCCTTTTGTAGTGTGGCATAAAAGGAAGATCAAGAAATCACCATTTATGGTGAGGCTTTTCAGCCTCCGGATGATTGCGCCAATCTCGATTGAGATATTTCCTTGCCGGGCAAGGTCAATGAGGTAATGCAAATGATCGATGAAAAATATCCGGCTTCCATACTTTTCAAAAGATTCATAGACTCGATCTTCGAACCACTGCATAGCTCGTGGTTTAAGTTTGGCTGGCATGTAAATCATAGGTAACTCGCCATGAAACTGAGAAAGGAATTGACGTACCGGGACCTCGAAGCTAAACCACGTTGGGAATATGTATTGTTTTGCAAAAGCCACAGTCAGGGTTTGCGCGAAGAGTGTCTTTCCGTTCTTGGTGGGACCGCTGATTGTATAAAGCTCGCCACCCCTGAACCCCTGACAGGCGCAATCGATCCCAGGAATGAAGCTCTTGACATTTACCCGCGTTTCCGGTTCATCGGCCATTGAAAGCTGTAATTCATGAGACGTTACGACCCGATCAGCACCGTTATAATTTTTCAAAGATTTTTGCCTGTCTTCGGTCATATAAAATTTCCTCTTTGATTTTCTGAATCTCAAAATTATGTATACGAATGAAATATTCGCACCATTGCCGGATTGCGTCATCATCCGGGAAGGTCTCTCTCAGTTTCACCATGACGGTTATCTCATCGTTCAGGAAAGCAAGCTGGTCAAGGTCTTCTTGCTCGAAGGCCTGGTATAGCTCTACTAGGTGATTGCCCCTTGGCTCTCGTTGCTCTGGTTCTTCCTTGCAAGACTCATCATAAGCCGCCGCTTCCTGTTCAATGGCGATACGCTCTTGTTCTGTGTAGCAACCGTTCATTACCAGTCCGCCTTTTTGTGTTCTGGGATTTCATCTTCCCATCTCCGGCCATTAAGCCATGTTGCTGGAAGAGGCCATTCAGGGCAGAACTCACCTTTTGTTTTCAGTGCTGCATTATAGGCTTTCTGTTTTTCAATGGCATTGAGAATGATATCTGGGAGTCCATCGACAGGTTTTATCTTCTGCCAGGCTTTTAGTGCTTTCTCTCTGGCTTCGTGTTTTGGGTAATTCTGATAAAAGAGATTGAAGTCCGATTCGGACATATAATTTATTCTTTCTTTCCCTTTCTTTCTTAATATTGTGCCCTTCGGACTTCCTTAGTAGTTCCCTTCGGTGTGCCCTTCGTAGTTCAATATGTTCTGATAATAATCATAATTCAGAATAGTTATAATCATTCCGTGTGTGACCTTCGCTGTGCCGATCATTCCGCCCTTCGTAAGGAAATCGTAAGCAGACCGGATTTCTTTCTCGGAAGGTCTCACTACTCGATACCCAACTCTGTATGAAAAGGCATCTCTCATGCGGTCGATGGAGGTGAAAAATTGTCCACGTTTCAATTTTCCATGATCCTTCCAAGATGCTTGAAGTAGCATCCAAAGCCACATTTTCGCGTATAGTGGGGGCTTTTCCATGATACCGCTCTCTAAGAGCTTCCGAGCTACGAGGATGTAGCCCCCAGGGATTAATGCGACGGGTGTCATCGCTTCAGCCCTCCCGGTAGCTGATAGGCTCGACAATCTTCGAACCGCACCATTAAAAGGTCTTGAAGCTCTGCTTCCGGGAATGGCCCAAGCTGGACTTGACCGGATTAGTCGGCAAGCTCGGCGAGAAGCAAGAAGGTATTTGCCGTCAGCGGATCCTTTCTGAAGAGATTGTCATAGTCGCGCCGGAAGCGCCGGTTAGGGGTAAACATGCTTGCCTCCCAAAAGGAACAGAAGCGCGTCAATACGATAGGAAAGATTCTCGTTAAATTCCTCGCCTATTTCGGATTTAAGCTGAAGTAGCCATAATCTACTTTTCGTTTTCAAACTCAATTTTCTTTTCATCCAACAGATGGTCCTCAAGATGGTCGATCTCGCGTTTAATCAATTCGATGTGCTGCTGCTTTAGGAAGATCCGCCGTTCAATGATTTCCCGTGGAGTCATGGTTACCTCCCAAAAGATGCAGTTCGCTCGATCAAAGCACGTATATCTTCAGCTCTCCAGCAGGTCACGCGATCAGACAGCTTAACGGGTTGAGGATATCGACCTGATTTGACTCCTGCCCACCAATGAGACCGGCTCACAGGAATGAAACGCAAAACCTGTGCAACCCTCAATAGGCCATCGTTTGGGATATTTGCCAATTCTGGAATTTTGGAATCTTTAGACATATGCCGTCCTCCTATGTTGATCATTGGAGTCAGCATAACTGCTTATTATTACGAATTAAATTCCCTGCTATAGAAGATAATAGTTTTCTCCGGAAGACGGGAGTTTTTTTGTTCAATGATTATTAGGTGTTAGAAAATTTAAACTCCCGTGACTATAATGTCCGTCTACGGGAGTTTAAATGGCGGGAATTGGGTTGATATTTTAATATATGGGGTAGTTTTATTGTTTCTTTTTGGGTCTACCTTTTTTGTGACTTCTTTCATCTTTGAACTCACCCGCGATCCAATTGCGAATGGTATTTTCCTGATAAACTTTCCATCCATTATTCTCAAATTTATCTTGCACTATACTCACGGCTTTCTTGATGCTCGGTACACCTTTGCAATGACGTATGTATTCCTTGGCTATATCGATGGCGTTCCATTTATCGCTTTGGACAATAGTTAGTAATTTTGCTTTTTGTTTAAGTTCAGCTTTTTCATCCTTCTTAATTGCTTCGCAATTATTTAAGCTTGTTTCATTGTTTATCACCGGATATCCATGATCCGCCGCAAAGCGGTTTACATCTTCACGGCAAAAAAGAAACGAATGGATTTCGCTAAAAAGCTCAAGAGTTTCATTATCGTCACTTTCAGAAGGTATTAGTCTATGACCAGAGGATACACAGGGAAACAATTCAAGTTTTCCATATTCTTGGCTAACTCTTTTCTTAACGCGCTTCATAACTTCATTTTCATCGTAAACCTCATAGGAAGGCAATTCAATACTGAGAAGGTGGGCGTTATACCGGTATTCAGAAGAGTTATTTTTTTCTATTCGCAACTGTTCTGCTTTGCTTTCTCTCAAATACAGACGTTGGCGGAATTCATCTATGCTCTCTTCTGGTTTATACTCAACATGCCGTTCTGAAATTGTACGTCTACCAAGCCGGTCATATGCCGTTAGCCCCTTCTTTACACATTCTAGGATTTCAAAATCAGGTATTCCCCAAAGCTTCGATAACTCATCAAATGTTAAATAAATTTTTAGTCCCATGCCCGTCCTCCAAAAGCATCCTCAGCGTAAATCAGGGGGCAGCGGGTGAGGTGCCCGTTATCAGCCCGTCGGCCTATCCCCCTGACTAATTATTGATGTTCTCGTCAAAAGTA
>DCUS01000198.1:4294-6812 GCA_002327885.1 Syntrophaceae bacterium UBA2208 | reverse complement strand
ACTCCAAACTTAACCTTCCCTTCAGTTTCTGGTTTCATTGATACCTCCCTAAATTATGTTGAAATCCTTATTTAATTAGACAATTGCACATTCCCACACGACAATTAAAAAACCTAACAGAATAATGGACGCAGTATATGTATTTAATAAAGCCCCCAAAGAATTGTATTCCCCCTCTTTGGAGGCTTTATATAGGCATTTTTAGGTATTCTTTCATAAGAGATTGTATCATGTCCTACGATGATCCCCAAAAGGTTAAAGGTTGGCTTTTCAGGTTAATTTCTGAGGAAAAAACACCCGGGGACTTGTTTGAAGGAAGGCTTTAAGAGGTGTAAAACTCGTCAACCGTCACACAAGTTCCAACATCTAATTTAACTATACATTCGAATAAAATTTAAGTCAAGATAATAATTATAAGGTGATTTCCATATAATATTATCTAATCGATTACCCTTTGTAGAACGGGAGTATGGAAAAGGGATTTCCAAAAATCAAGAGGAAGTACTAAATGAATTTTCCTTTTCGAGATTTTTGGGAAAGGTTGATAGGTAAAATTTGGCGTATAGCACCTACGATTCTGCAAAGTGAGCTAACCTTCAACCTTGATGATTACGGGAAGAAAGAAATTATAACGATCAGCGTAACCGGAGCCCAACGGTACGTAGCCCAGTTGCTTTTTAAGATCAAGAGAAAAGGGCGGCCTTTATCCGACTTCATCACTTCTTGTTTTCTCCTTCGAGCGTACCGGCCGCAAGGACAGAATGAGTCCAAAACCAATGGCAGTGGCACAGAGACACCCCCAGAACGCAACCCTATAGCTTGCGGTCAAATCGAAGATAGAGCCGGCGAAGATAGGGCCGATGAAGCCTCCGACCGTGCCCGCGAACACGGCCATGCCGAAAAGGAAGCCGTGCGAACGAATCCCGAAGTACTCTGCAACGATCGGTGAAATTACCGTGAAGAACCCCCCATGGGTAAACCCATACACGGCTGCGAAAAGGTAGAGCATCCAGAGTTCCTTTGAAAGTTGCAGCCATAAAAGCACTATGATGAGCAAGACAAAACACAAGATCATCGAGCGTCGGTTACCGATGCGATCGATGGTGTTGCCGACGAAAAAACGCCCGACCATGCTGACGCCACCGATGGTCGAGAGAATGCCGGCGGCCGCTGTTGACGGGATGCCGATGTCAATGGCATGCGGGACGATGTGTAATATCACACTCATCAGGGAGAAGCAGGCTGCAAGATTGGCGAAGAAGATTGTCCAGAACTGCCTGCTTCTGATCGCCTCACGGAAAGATGTCTCCCTTTCAACAAACTCCGACCCTGATGTTTCGGTTCGTGCACCGTCCGGAAGGAGGCCCATGTGGGCAGGGTCTCGACGTAGAAGCTGCGCGATGAGCACAATCAGTACCATCGCCATGCCGCCTATGATGACATAGGCCCTGCGCCAGCCAACGCCTGTGATGAGCATACTGGCCAAAAGGGGCATGATCATTTGCCCAGATCCTGTTCCCATCTTCACGATCCCCGTCATGACCCCCCTTCGCCGAACAAACCACCTTGCCGTTGTGCTAAGGGCGATGACATCTACTGTGCTCAACCCAATCCCGAAAAAGACACTGTAAAACAGATACAACTGCCAGGGGGCATTGATCGTGGACATGAGCAGGATTGAAAAACCGTAAAAGAACCCTGTCCCCGTCATCAATATACGGGGACCGAACCTGTCGGTCAGCCTGCCCACGAGAATCCCGAAGATACCTGAGATGAGAAAAGCCAGGGAATGCGCCCCGGACAGGGTCGCCCTTGACCAATCAAACTCTGCAAGCAGGGGCTTGAAGAAAACACCGAACATCACGTATGTCCCGACGCCTATCGCCTGGATGCTGGCACAGGCTGCGATGATCAAATAGCCATAGAAAAATTCAGACTTCTTCATAAGGAGAACAATCCTTCGTGCATTCGTAAAGAGTCACGATGCTCGCCGCTCCCCCCAACCATGGTATCGCGCAACGCAAACGGCATCTGTGATAGGCGGGGAGGAGACGTCCGGCTCATCTTGGGTTTCCCGAATTCCCGTTTATACGGAAGGAATCACAGAAAAGCCGAAACAAAAAACTGCTCCCTCAAGGAGGAGGGATCAAAGACGCCCCGGCAGGATAGTGGCGACGGTAGTTCTCATGGGCTTTTTATAAATTGTGGGTCGCATAGCAATAGAGGCGCCCACAAAGGTATGTGCCATATGCGCCTGGCCCATATCAATCCCGGACACCCTGGCAATATATTCGTCCTCCACGCACTTCCCCTATGCCGTACGACATAATTTCCGAGGTTATTGATAAGAACTCGCTTTGGGATGAATCGAATATACGAAAAGGAAAGTAGTATGTCAAGTTTCGGGGAGCATTGAAGATTAACAATTCAAATTCACCATACGTTGCTAAAATACCCGCCTGTGGAGGACAAGGAAGTTCGTTTCAACTGGAAAATGCAGAGAATCCTTTTTCTATCC
>DCUS01000198.1:0-4273 GCA_002327885.1 Syntrophaceae bacterium UBA2208 | reverse complement strand
GACAAGGGATGCGGAAACCTAATGAAAGGGTAATACGAGGAAAAAGAATAAATTTTTACCTTGCCGAGATTCAGATTAAAAGACTCAAATCAATTTCAAAAAGGACAGGTCTTTCCGCTTCAGAGATTTTAAGGCGTGCCATTGATGAATATTGGGAGAGGTTTGAGAGGAAGGAGAGGAAATCATGAGACGAGCATCTACTTTATTAATAACTGTTTTAATGAGTGGAGTGATCTTGTTGATTTCTTCATGCGCCACGGTGTCAACTGGGGCGCTTGCTCCAGGCGAGGTAAGATTATTAAGAATAGATTTTCCACATGAGATGGACATCCAAAGAGGTATTCCATTTGCAGTAAATATTGCCTTTGAGGCAGAGGGGAGACCGGAGATTAAAACAGCCTGTTTTTACTGGTCAGGTGACGGGCCAAACTGTTTTAAGGTAAAGGAGGTAAGTTTCGGATCCCCAGGGACGATCAACGTAGAACCCCGTGCGATGAGTTCTGGTTCGTTGATATTGGAAACTTATGTTTTGTATATTCGAGATGGGAAGACACAACCGACTAAAACAATACGGTCTCCCATCTTCATCCGGTAATGAAGGGGTATATGGCGAAGAAAGTCCGTTTTTGGGGGAACTATTGAAAAAGGGAGTTCCACTGAGGAGGAGTTTTTTGGAGAGGGTGGGGGGGGTTAACCAAATGCTGAAAAAAAGAAATGGGGGTGACACAATGAAATCATTATTGGGTAAGTTGGAAATTATTCTTATCGGACTTGCTATCTTTGGCTATGAGGAAATGTAGGGGGGAGGATTGGAAAGTAGATACTCCCTTATCAAGTCTAAACTGAGCAAACACAGTAAACGCTGTAAATGTTATTCCATAAGGCAATAAAGGAGGCGAAAAAGTGACAGAGGATGAACTGATTCTATCCCTCTGCAAAGAGAAGGACTTCTGGGTGGTAGGGTCTGACGATGAATCGGTACAGAAATTCAAAAAAGGGGCGCTTGGGTCTGACGATGAATTGATACAGAAATTCAGGAAAACCTATAAAAATCAGTCAAAGCTCTTAGCCAAGGCCGCCCAGGGAGATGCCAAGGCACTTAGGCAGTTAAGGTGGATTTTAGGGCTGAAGGTAATAACCTAACCCGCCCATAAGGAAGAAAATGAATAAGTATCAGAAAGTTGTCTTGGCGGCTGTGGCAGTTTCGTTAGTTATAGTATATTTCATTACTCCCCTGATGCGTGAGTATTTAGGAAATCTCTTCGGGGCCGATTATAGTAAACAAAGCCAAGCATTCAGACCACTTTCCTATATGACTTCTAAAATTATTATAGTCCTGATAATCGGAGCGATATTTTTTTTCTTTTTGGGGGGTAAAGATTGGCGTAAAAGAAAGGACAAAATAAAACCCAAAAATAAACTGATGAAAAAGAGGGAAGATGCGGGTGGTTATCCCTAACTTATTTATTCTTGGTATGAGGATTACCATTGGCAGCAAGAATGAGAAGTCTTGTTGTAGAGCATTGTGGAGGTTGATTTTTAGGTGGTAAAACAAAGAGGTGATAATCATAGAACGGAAGGAACGAATTGAATTGACGGATTTAGAAAAACTTCGTAACAGGATCAAGAAAATTAAGAAGCGGAAAAAAGGAAATTATAAGAGGTTAACAAATCAATCAAAAGAAAGGAGGTGAGATAGAATGGCGATATTCACACCTTGTGCCGGATCACAAAATGAGGGCCGTCAACATCTTAGATCAGGTATGGTCACAAAATCCCCCACAAGAAGAAATGCCTAAAAAGGTTGTGTCGATAAGGTCTTAAATACTTTAAGGTTTTAGGAGCTGATATATGCGAGTGGCCATGTATTATAACAACAGGGACGTGAGATTGGAGGAGACTCCAACCCCTCGGATCGGACACGCTGAGTTATTGGTCAAGGTGCTTGCCAGTGGGATCTGTGGCAGTGATGTCATGGAATGGTATCGGATTAAAAAAGCGCCGAGGGTACTCGGCCATGAAATTGCGGGTGAGATTGTTGAAGTGGGTAAAGGGGTGGATCCATGCAAGCTGGGTGACCGGGTCTTCGTCTCTCATCATGTTCCCTGTAACACCTGCCGATACTGCCTGAACGGTTTTCATACGCTTTGCGACACTCTTCGAAAAACTAATTTTGAGCCGGGAGGTTTTTCCGAATATGTCCGTGTTCCCGGGATCAATGTAGATCGTGGGATATTCGTATTGCCGGACGAGGTCTCCTTTGAAGAGGGTGTTTTTATCGAACCGTTAGCATGCGTGCTCCGGGGACAGAGATTGGCAGGACTTAAAGCGGGACAGAGTGTTTTTGTTATCGGGAGTGGAATTTCCGGGGTTCTCCATATCGCGCTGGCTCGAGCCTCGGGGGCGGGGAAAATCATTAGCTCAGATATCGATGATTATCGCCTCAAGGCAGCGAGAAAATTTGGGGCCGATGAGGTGATCCCCGCAAGGGAAGTTACCCCTTTAAAAATTCGGGAGATCAATAATGGTCGGCTGGCAGACCTGGTGATCGTCTGTGCCGGGGCGATTTCTGCCTATACTCAAGCTTTGCAATCGGTCGATCGGGGAGGAACCGTTTTATGCTTTGCCCCGCTTGAACCGGGACTTAATTTTGTTTTCCCATTTTTTGATTTTTGGAATGACGGAATCACTCTTTTACCCACTTACGGGGGAAGCCCTTTTGATATTACAGTGGCCATTGAGTTAATAAGAGCCCAACGCCTTCCAATTCGAGAGATGATCACCCATCGACTTCCACTGACAGAGACAGGGATTGGATTTCAGCGGGTGGCCGAGGCAAAAGATTCTATCAAAGTCATCATCGAACCCCAGCGATAGCTTCTATGTCTCAAAATATCTTTTAAATTCAAAAAAGGATACCACCTTTTTCTTCTCTTTGTAACAGAGTGGATCTACCTGGGGCGACCTTCTCCCTTCTCCTCCCGTTCATGCCGTTGCTTTAAAGATTTTTTCTCCTGGTCCTGCTGTTCATCGAGGGCACGCCGTTCGGCCTCATGCTGTTTGCGAATTTCTTTGGGGGACACCCAGGTGGGAGGGCGTTGTAATTCTCTGCGATGTTCTTCTTCCAATTTAGTGCGCTCCTCTTGCTGCCGGGTATTTAACTGGCGACGATCAGATTCCTGGCGTTGAGAGATCTCTGGCGGGGAAGGACGCTGCCCAGAAGGAGTAGCCACCCCCGGCCTCCGATCTGGTCTCTCTACAGGTTTGGAGGGTTCCATTCGAGGAGGCGTTCGGGTGGGCGCCGGCTCGGCAAGTTGATGGCGGAACATGGAGATTTCATTTCCTCTCACCCGGTCGCGTGCTGAAGGAGCTGTGTCACGGTCCACAATGCTGTAACGAGGTATGGAACGTTTAACCGACCTTTCAACCTGTTCAACACTTAAACTGCGATTGACCACTCGATTCTGAATGATCGTGTAATTTGTTACATTCCGGGTAATATTAAGAAACGTTACATTACGAGCAGGAAGAACAATATTGTTTCTAAGGTTTGGTTCGAACAAGAGCCTTTCCTCCGTAAAACACCACCAGTGCGTTTTAATATGAGCACTTATATTAACTCCTACTTGCCAGCCGACATTAGGAGGAAGAGGGGCCCAGCCAACCCAACCATTTCCATATTGCCAGGCAACACAGGCGGGTGCCCACTCCCTTCCTGGAACCCAAACCCAGCCATAGTAGGGATCAAAGAGCCATCGACCGTAATGGAAAGGAGCCCAGCCCCATTCCCAGTCCGAAACCCAGGTCCATCCAAAATCTGTATAGACCCATCTTCCGTGGGTATACGGCCGCCATCCATATGGAACACCAGAAGGGGTCCAGACCCAGCCATAACTCTGTAAATCGAACCATTCCCCATAGGGAGCCATTTGGTCATAGAAAAAACTTATGTCCACCTGTGCTCGACCCGGGGAGGGCTGGTAATATCGGCCTGACCGTACTGGTTCCGAAGTGGGGTGAACGCCCACAGTACATCCAGAAATCCCAAAAACACCGGCCGTGATTAAAACTAAAACAAAGACCAGTAGAAGATTTTGTTTCATAAAGCCCTCCATTTAACGAAAGATTTAAATACAATCCATTCCTTGAACCAATACGATTAATCTAAACACATTTATTCGATAGCCGGAATCATGAGTCCTTCCCGCCGAGGAAACGATAAATAGTCGCTCCCAACATCGCACCAATGATAGGAGCGATCCAGAAGAGCCAC
>DCUS01000217.1 GCA_002327885.1 Syntrophaceae bacterium UBA2208 | reverse complement strand
TCTCTTTTAAGTTCCGAAAAGCTTCTTCTCCCCCGAGATCGCTTGCGATCTGGTAATCGAACAGGGAATAAGCCGAAGCCACGGCATCGGGGTCACCCAGGAGTTCTTTGATTCTTTTCGAGGCAAGGCTTCTCTCCCACACTCCGATAAGCCACAACCCGGTGAAACCCCAGCCGGCTAAGAGGGTCAATTCCTCATCAGGAATCTGGTCGAGGCGGTAGATGGAACGCCGATATTTCCTGGAAAGTTGATGAAGCCATACGTAGACATTTTTAGCCATGAGAACCAACCTGGGCATCCACTCCAGATCGAAACTGAAGCGCTCCGGTTCTTCTTCCCCCCCGAGATATTCATAGACCTCCGCAGGAGCACGACCCCAAAATGCCGTTCTCCGTAATTCCGCAATTTCTTCCTCTTTCATGAGGTCCAGACTGCTGAGAAGTTCCAGGAGATAGGACCCCAGTAAGTACCCCCATTTTTCTCGGATGTATTCCAGTTGTCCGGAGAGCGAGCGCGGGACAGCCAGGGCAGGACTTCGCAGCATGTCCACCAGATTTTGATGATCCGGACCAAACAGGGGTTGTTTGTCAAAGAATGAATGGAACGCTTCAATGATTTTTAAGTAAACCGTGTCCCTTCCCAATTCAGAATCATTGAAAAGTTCGATGAATTGGGAGAAAGCGGGGTTCAAGTTGGCAAGCCAGAGCATCAGCATCTCTTCCAATACCATCAGGCGGTGAGGGATCCCCGCTGTTTCTCCTTCCAGGTAGGGGATAAGATCCACTTCGCGGCGAAAGACAGCTATCGGTGGAAATTCATCCGCAAATTTCTGAAGGGCTTCATCCACTTTGGATCTGCCGATTTTTTCATTGAGCCAATCCAGGGCCTGCAGCATCACTTTTGGATTTTTTTCATTGCGGTATAGCCCGACGATGTAATGGAGGATTTCGTCAATGAACCCCATCGCATTAATTTGCCCCGCTTTGACGGTTTGTTCGGGAAAGTTGACCAAATCCCTTTTTTCATTCATTCTCTGGGCAAATAGTCTGCTTGCATGAAAGTTCGGGAAAATGACATTTCCACTGAGAGAATATAAGGAGGCATCAAATTGGTAGAGGTCCCGTGCTTTCCGGGAGATGTGAAATTCCATGGTCACCGTATTTTTTCTGTTTTCCATACCCTCAAATATAGGCCAAACTTTTAACGGACTCAAGAGAAATTATGGAAAATTCATATGACCTCGTCTATAATGACTCTGGCTCATTGCTTTTTAGAATGGGGGAGAGGATCGCCTCCATTTAAGGAGGGCTTCGATGACCATTAAAATTTTTTGGAAGGACCCTTACTTAACTGAACTCGAAACACAAATTACCAGGGTCAGGGACAATGATATTACGGTTGAACAAACCATCTTCTTTGCCTTCTCCGGTGGGCAAGAAAGTGATGATGGAACAATCGGAAATCATCGTGTTCTCCAGGCTCGAAAGGAGGGGAAAGAGATTGTCTACACCTTAGAAAAGGGTCATGGATTTAGGCCCGGGGATCAGGTCAGGATGAAGATCGACTGGAAAAGAAGACATCGGCTGATGCGATTACATTTTGCCGCCGAAATCGTATTGGAATGGGTCTATCAGAATTTGGGTTCCATTAAAAAAATTGGGGCCCATATCGCCCGAGATAAAGCACGAATAGACTTTGAATGGAGTGAAAATATTTCAAAGGTGTTGCCTGTGATTCAAAAAAAAGTTCTTGAAATGATTGAAGCGGACCGAGAAATCATGAGTGCTTTCAGTAACGAAGACACAGAGGAAAGATATTGGGAGATTAAGGGATTTGCGCGGGTTCCCTGCGGAGGGACGCATTTGAGGAGAACCGGCGAAATTGGAGAGATCGAGTTAAAGCGTAAAAATCCAGGGAAAGGGAAAGAAAGAATTGAAATTACTTTAACGGAAAATTCAATTTAAGGACTGGAAAGCCTCACTGGATCCGGACGGAAATCGGAATTTGGGTTCCACATCAGGGTTGACAACCTCCTCCCCTTCATTCTATTTTTAAGACATCCGGCTCCGGAGCCCGATTCACACTATCCATCAGGAAAGAGATGATCAAGATTGGCACAAGTGGTTTTTCTTTTGCGGATTGGAAGGGAACCGTTTATCCCCTAAGTATTCGGGAAAAGGATATGTTGACCTTCTATGAAAAAGAATTAGGATTTAATGTCCTGGAGGTCAATTTCACCTATTATACTCTCCCCTCTCAGAAGAGCCTGGCGGCAATGTCCCAAAAGACATCCGATGGTTTTGAATTTGTGGTAAAATCTTTTAAAGGAATGACCCATGAAATTTGGGATAAAAAGACCGTGACGAGGCTCGATCCTCAGGAGATCTTTAAAAAATTTAAGGGGAGCCTTATCCCCTTGCTTGAGGATAGGAAGCTGGCCTGTGTCCTGGCGCAGTTTCCTTACGGGTTTTTTCCCAATCGAGAAAACTTGGATTATCTTGGAAGGTTCAAAGAGGAGATGACGGATATTCCGCTGGTCATGGAGTTTCGGAACAAGGCCTGGCTGAAGGAACAGACCTTTCAGTTTTTAGAGAAGAATGAGATCGGATTTTGCGTCGTGGATGAACCCAAACTTTCCCAATTGATGCCCTACCAGCCAAGGGCAACTTCGGAGATTGGTTATTTCCGATTTCATGGCAGAAATTCAAACTGGTTCAATGTCCCGACTTCCGTGAGGTATGATTATCTTTATCGTGAGGAGGAACTGAAGGAATTCATTCCGGACATCAAGGATATCTCTAAAAAGACGGTAAAGACGCTGGTCTTTTTTAATAACTGCCATGCAGGCTCTGCAGCTAAAAACGCCGCCCAGATGGCAAGGCTGCTCATCAAGCGGCAGTCATGAGTTCGGAGTTCAGAGTTCAGAGAGATAAAAGTAAAGCCCTCCGGACTCCCCGCCTGCGGCAGGCAGGCGAATGAAACCACTCCGAACTTCTCCGGGGAGGAAAATGGTGATTGAGATCGATTTCAAAAAAGGCGAAGGGCTTGTCCCGGTCATTATTCAGGATGCCGCGACCCACGAGGTCCTGATGTTGGGCTACATGAATCGAGAGGCGTGGGAGAAAACGGTGGAGACGGGAAGGGCGTCCTTCTGGTCAAGGTCCCGCCAGAAAATTTGGGTCAAAGGGGAAACCTCAGGGAATTATCAGGAGGTGAAGGAGATCCGTCTTGATTGTGATGGTGATACCCTTTTGCTCAAGGTGGACCAGATCGGAGGGGCGGCCTGCCATACGGGTTTTCGAAGTTGCTTTCATCAACGCTATGAAAAAGGGGAATGGAAAATTTTCGAAAAGAAGATTTTTGATCCGAAGGAGGTATACGGAAGGTGAAGATACTGAAGGTTGGAATTCCGAAAGGAAGTCTGGAGAGCGCCACCATCGAGCTCTTTAAGAAATCGGGTTGGAGGATTTCGGTGAGTGCTCGAAGTTATTTCCCCATTGTGGATGACGATGAGATCCGCTGCACCTTGGTCAGGGCTCAGGAGATGTCAAGGTTTGTCGAGACGGGGACCCTGGATATAGGGCTGACCGGAAAGGATTGGATTCTGGAGAATGGTTCGGAGGTCGTCCTCGTCCAGGATTTGATTTACTCCAAAGCGAGCACTTCCCCTGCTCGATGGGTGTTGGTTGTGACGGAAGATTCTCCCATCCGTGGATTGAAGGATTTGGAGGGGAAAAAGATCTTCACGGAACTAGTGAGTTTTACCAAACGGTACTTTGCCGAGCGAAAAATCAAGGTGGATGTGGAGTTCTCGTGGGGCGCCACAGAGGGAAAGGTGATTGAGGGATTGTGCGATGCGGTGGTCGAGGTGACGGAAACCGGAAGTACATTGCGGGCCAATAAACTGCGTATTGTGGAAGAGCTCCTGCAAACCAATACCCAGCTGATCGCCAACCGGAAGTCTTATCAAGATCCGTGGAAGAAAGAAAAAATTGAACAGATCTCGCTCCTTCTTCAGGGAGCCCTCCGAGCAGAGGGAATGGTAGGCGTTAAGATGAATGTTTCAGCGAATGATCTTAAGAGTGTGATTGAGATTCTTCCCAGCATCACCGCTCCCACGGTTGCCAATCTCTTCCAGACCGATTGGTTTTCCGTGGAAACGATCATTTCTGAGAAGGTCGTTCGGGAGCTTATCCCAAAATTACAAAGACGGGGAGCCATCGGAATTATTGAGTATCCGCTCAACAAAGTCATCTGACATTAAAGATCAGGTTGAGGTTTAGACTGAAGCTGAGGCTGAGAAGAAATCTTTTTTCTTGACCTTAGCCTCGACCTCAACCTTTTTGCAATAATCCGATCACTTCCATGTGGTAGGTCTGCGGGAACATATCAATGAGGCCGAGCTTATGGAGAGAGTATCCCTTTTCAGTGAAGAGGCGAAGGTCCCGTGAGAACGTCGTGGGTTCACACGAGATATAAACAATTTTTTCAGGTTTCAACCTTACCATTTGATCCAAGACCGTCTTGCAACCCGTCCTGGGAGGGTCGAGGACGATCAGATCAGGTATTTCTCTTCTCCAATGCATCAAAACTTCTTCCACCCTTCCATGAATAAAGTCACAATTTCTGATTTCGTTTCTTTTTGCATTGAAGCGGGCATCCTCAATCGCCCGTCCATTTTCTTCTATTCCGAAGACCTTCCTCGCTCCCATTGCCAATGGGAGCGTTAAATTTCCAACACCGGCATAAAGATCGAGAAGGGTTTCCTCGCGACTCACTTCCGAAAAGTCAAGGGCGGTCTGAATCAAGGTTTGATTCTGTCCCGGATTAACCTGTGAAAAACTTCCGGGTGAGATCCGGAATGTGAGATTTTTCTTTTCCTCCTCTTGATCCAAAGAAATGGTTAAGTTAAGAGCAGGGTCCCCGAAAAGGATGTTTTCTTCTTCTTTTGCGATAGCGATTCCCTTGAACATAGCGTGGTTTCGCAGAAATTCCTTCAAGATTCTTTCTGTTCCTCGCTCAAACGCAAGGGAATGGAGGATCAGAACTCCTTTGTTTTCATCCGGGGAAACGTTTAATTCCGTTTCTTTTATTTGAGAGAAGGACGATGACATTTTTCGAACCCATGGAAGCATCCGGTTAATTAAAGGATGTGCGACCGGACATTTTTGAATATCTGCCACGTGATGCGATTTTTCCCGGAAATAGCCCATTGCTTTTCCATAAACTTTCCACTGAACCCTGACCCGATAGGCATAAGGTTTGGGGGATGGGAAGACGCAAACCGGGGGAAGTTCTTTCACCCCTCCGAATCGATTCAGAAGGTCTTTTAAAATTTCTTCTTTTAATTTCACTTGGAAGGAATAATCGATGTGTTGCCACTGGCAGCCTCCGCATTCCCCGAACGAGGGACAGGGAGGAGTCACCCTCCAGGGAGAGGGTTCCACGATCCGGACGAGTCTCCCCATCGAGTACCTTTTCTTCTCTTCGATCATCTCAATCCATACCTCATCGCCGGTTACGGTGTGAGGGATGAAGGCCACCTTATCGTGGATCCGGGCCACTCCATATCCTTTAAAAGCGACGGATTCAATACGTCCCTGAACTTTTTTTATCATGGTCTAAAAATAGCACAGAGGGGAAAGGGTTTCAATGGATTGAAGGGATACGAAGGGGGAGAATGATTGACATCTTCTCATGATTTTGTTAGTTTTAATCACCTGTAAATAGAGGATGGCCGAAACGGATGCCCTGGTTTAAAAAGAGTGAAGAAGAAAAAGAAGGGAAAGAGAAGCGAGAGGAGCTGAAACCTTCTGATCAGCTCTGGGTGAAATGTAACTCCTGTAATGAGATCATTTATCGGAAAGTCATCGAACGAAATTTTCAGGTGTGCCCTAAGTGCAATTATCATTTTCAAATTCCTGCTCGGAGGAGAATCGATTGCGTCGTGGACCCCGGGACTTTCATTGAATATGATGCCGAACTGGTTTCTGCCGATCCTTTGGAGTTCAAGGATTCGAAACGATATACCTCTCGAGTGAAAGAATCCCAGGAGAAGACGGGGCAAAAGGATGCCATCCTCTGTGGAGAGGCCAGGATCGAAAGCCAGCCAGCCATGGTCGGCATTTTTGAGTTTAATTTTATGGGTGGAAGTTTGGGATCGGTAGTGGGAGAGAAGATCACCCGTTTGATTGAGCGGGCCGTCGAAAAGAGAATCGGTGTGGTGATTTTCTGCGCTTCGGGAGGAGCGAGAATGCAGGAAGGGATCCTCTCCTTGATGCAGATGGCCAAAACGAGTGCGGCCTTGGCTAAACTGAGCGAGGCGAAAGTCCCTTATATCTCCGTATTGACCGACCCCACCACGGGTGGAGTTTCTGCCAGTATTGCCATGTTGGGGGATATCATCATTGCGGAGCCAAAAGCGATGATCGGATTTGCGGGGCCGAGGGTGATTAAGGAGACGATTCGGGCGGAGCTTCCAGAAGGATTTCAGAGAGCCGAGTACCTTCTCGAACATGGGATGGTGGACCTGATCGTGGAGCGTAAGGATCTGAGACACACACTTGCCTCGCTCTTGGAAATGCTTAAATCCCAAAGTTAAGAGAGAGTATGGATTCATGGGCCAAAACGCCTATCAACAATCGTTAGATTATCTTTACGGTCTTGAAAAGTTTGGGATGATCTTCGGATTGACTCAGGTGGAAAGGATTCTCAACGCCATTGGAAACCCCCACCAAGATATTCAAGCCATCCACATCGGAGGGACCAACGGGAAAGGATCCACCGCGGCGATGATCGGCTCGATCCTGCAGAAAGAGGGCTATCGAGTGGGTTTGTACACTTCTCCTCATCTCATTCGATTTACCGAACGGATCAAGGTGAACGGAAAGGAGATCGAGGAAGAAGAGGTGGCTGAACTGTCAGGATGGATCAAAAGGGAAATCGAGACAGCGGGAATCACTCCTCCTTTTACTTTCTTCGATTTCACCACAGCGATGGCGCTTCACTATTTTAAGCAGAAATGGGTGGACGTGGCCATTTTAGAGGTCGGTTTGGGCGGAAGACTTGATTCCACCAACGTGGTCGACCCGCTGCTCTCCATCATCACCAACATTGCCAAAGATCATGAAGAATATCTGGGTAAAAGTCTCTTGAAGATTGCTCGCGAGAAGGCGGGTATTATTAAAAAGGGAAGGCCGCTCATTACCGCTGCGGAGCAGCCTCACGTGGTTCGCCTCTTTTCAAAATTGTGCGAGGCCAAGAGCTCTCCTTATTATCGGGTGGGAAAGGAATTTCGATATGTCCGGGGAGAAGAGGAGAACTTTGATTATGAAGGCCTCAATCGAAAGTTGTGGGGGGTCCGTCTCAATCTAAAAGGATTTCATCAGGTCATCAATGCAACGACCGCCCTTGGAGCGGCAGAGGTTCTCGAGGATTTAGGATATCGCATCTCCACGGAGGCAATGGTCGATGGGTTGAAAGAGGTGGATTGGCCGGGGAGATTGGAAATGGTTTCTTCTTCTCCTCGGGTGATCCTCGATGGCGCTCACAATCCAGCAGGAGCCCTTGTTCTGAAGGAATGTTTGGAGAGGGAATTTCAATATCAACGCCTCATTCTTCTTCTCGGCATCATGAAGGACAAAGACATCCAGTCCATGCTTCATCTTTTGGCCCCTCGGGCGGATCACATCATCCTCACCAAACCACATACGGACCGCGCCGCGCCTCCTTCCCTGCTCAAAAAGGCATTGGGACAAAATGGAAAAAAAGCGGAGGTTGCGGAAGATTTTAAAGAAGCGATTGAGAGGGGGCTTGCCCTGACTCACCAAGAGGATCTCCTCTGTATCACCGGATCCCTCTATACGGTTGGGGAGGCTCGTGCCTATTTTTATCCCAAGAGGGAAATATGAGTGCCCACCGGCTTATTCTGAGCTTTTTTTTCTTTCTCTTCGTCATCGCCTGTCCCCTTTCTGTCGATGCGAAGGTTGTGGAGATGAGTGTGGCGAAAGAAGAAGGGCCTGTTGAGATTGAGGCCGATGAACTCACCTACGAACGGGAAACGCAACTCTATCACGCCCATGGACAGGTGGAGGTGTACCGAGGGGAGTTCTCTCTTAAAGCAGATCATGCTCAATTGAACATGGAGACTAAAGATGTAGTGGCCTGGGGGAACGTTTTATTAAGAGAGGGAGAGGATGTTATTGAATGTCAACGGTTAGAAGTCAATTTAGAGACCCGGTTGGGAAAGATTCATGATGCCAGACTCTTTTTGAAAGAACAGAATTTTCATATCACGGGTAAAGTGGCAGAAAAATTAGGGGAGAAACATTATCGAATACGAGATGGCTCATTAACGACCTGTGACGCCAAACGACCCCCCTGGAAATTTAAGGTGAAGGAATTGGAAGTGAAAGAGATGGCTTTCGGGGGATGGGGAATTGCCAAGGGCGTCCTCTTCCACCTTGAGGATATTCCGGTTCTTTATTTCCCTTGGGGGACTTTTCCTGTCAGACAAGAAAGACAAACCGGTTTTCTCATTCCCCGAGGGGGATATTCCGACAAGTACGGCCCGGAAGTGAAGACCGGATTTTATTGGGCCTTCGCAAAAAACATGGATGCCACTTTCTACCTGGATTACTTAGGAGAGAGGGGGTTTAAAGAAGGTTTGGAATATCGCTATGCCCTGGCCCGGGAGACAAGCGGGCAAGCCAGTTTCTACTTCATCGACGATCAGGACTTTAATCGGAATCGCTATGCCTTCTTCGTCCAGCACCAGCAGAAGTTGCCCTATGATTTCTATCTCAAAGGGGATATCAGTTATGTGAGCGATCATGAATATCTTTATGATTTTGACGAAGACTTCCCCAGGGAGGCCAAGATTGATTCCAGGAGTTCAAGGCAATTGAGATCCGTTCTTTTTGGAGGAAAGAACTGGGATCAGTTTAGTTTCATTGTAGATAATGAAGTTTTTGATAATCTGACCCAGACCAGTAATGACGACACGGTTCAGATACTTCCGCAGGTCAGTTTTTATGCCCATCCCCAGTCGCTGTTTAAGACGCCTCTTTTTTATGACCTCGCCTCATCCTATACCCATTTCTGGCGTGAAAAAGGGGCGGAGGCACATCGAGGCGATCTCTTTCCAAAACTTTTTTATCCCGTAAGGATTTTCGGTGTATTGAAGTTTGAATCGGATATCGGGGTGAGAGGGACCTATTACAAATCGACTTACCATCCTTACCATTATAATAATATCACGATTCCTGATAAAACCACAGGCCTTCTCGTCCCCGTCGATTCCACCGACAATCATCCCGGACTTCAATACCGCAGCTCAGAATTGAGAGAAACCCTTGAGGCAAAGATGCAGCTATCCGCGGAGTTTTACCGGGTCTATGGTGGAGAGAGGCTTTCAAAGATCTCCAATCTTTTTAAGGTGTCGAAGTGGCTGCATACCATCGAACCGATGATCAGTTATCACTACAGCCCCCGGGTGAATCAGGATGATATTCCTGTCTTTGATGAGGGGGACCGGATTCCCTATGCCAATGAGGTTACCTTTGGAATCACTCAACGCCTGATCGGGAAACCTGAGAAAGAAGGGGTGAGCTCCGGACCTTATGAATATGGCAAATTCATCATCTCTCAAAGTTACAGTTTCGGAGACCCCTATGGGTCTTCCCTCCGTCACAATTTCGAAAATCCTTTCAGGCTTGACTACCAGGAGAAACATTACTTTTCTAATATTCGGGGTGAGTTCTGGTGGAATTTTAATCCCTTCGTGACCGCTCGTTGGGATGCGGAACTCAACCCTCATCGGTGGGGTTTGGATCGATTCAATTTCACCCTGAAGGTCAGGGACCGGAGGAATGATGTTTTTAAAGTCCAATATCGAAACACCAAAAGCAGTATCGAGGAGCTCATCTTCGACCCCCGTGCGACGGTTCCCCCTTACTTCTACCCGTATCACGACACCAGTGGCAGGGTTCATCAAATCAACCTGGATGCCCGGGTGAAGACGATAGACCCTTTATACCTTTTTGCCGGATTTCGCTATAATCTCTTAGACCGTTATAATGTGGTGAGCGCCTATGGGGCGGAATATCAAGCGCAATGCTGGAGCGCAGCCTTCGTGGTGGAACACTGGGGCCGGTCCCCCGATGGAACTCGCAAGAAGGAGGTGAAGTTCAATTTCTATATTAATCTTCTGAATATTGGTTCGGTAGGACACAAACCCTATTTTATGGATTTATAATCCGCGGAGGAGGAGTCAATATGAAAGGAGTGATTTTAGCGGGAGGATTAGGGACACGACTTTACCCCTTGACCAAGGTGACCAACAAACACCTCCTTCCCGTTTTCGATAAACCGATGATATATTATCCGATCCGAACGCTCATCAATGCGGGGATTGACGATATTCTGATTGTCACAGGGGGGACCCATGCCGGGGATTTTTTAAAGCTTTTAGGAAATGGAAAGGATTTCGGTCTCAAGCATATCAACTACACCTACCAGGAGGGAGAAGGAGGGATTGCAGAGGCCCTTCGACTGGCTGAGTTCTTCGCATCAGGAGAAAAAGTCTGCGTGGTATTGGGGGACAACATTATTGAAAAGAGTATTCGAAGAGCGGTGAAAAATTTTCAAAAGCAGAAGGAAGGGGCTAAGATCTTGCTCAAAGAGGTCCCGGATCCACAGCGGTTTGGCGTTCCCGAATTGAGAGAGGATCGGATTGTCCGAATCGAGGAGAAACCCAGAAAACCCAAATCCCAGTATGCGGTGGTCGGCATCTATCTTTACGATAACGATGTTTTTAAGATCATCAAGACCCTCAAACCCTCTAATCGGGGGGAATTAGAAATTACGGATGTCAACAATCGGTATATTGAAAAAGGGTTGATGACATGGGATATATTAGAGGGGTGGTGGACCGACGCAGGGACTTTTGAATCCTTGCTTCGTGCAAACCAATTGGTTGCGAAGACCGGCGCCAATAAGGTTTGACCAGGGAAGGGGCAACCCTTTCAGAACCCACCTCAGCCGATACTTGAATGGGGAGGAAAAATGATACAAGGAGTGAGGACCAAATCGTTAAAGGTGATCCCGGATGACCGGGGGAGGCTCATGGAGATCCTCCGGTCGGATGATGACCTGTTTCTAAAGTTCGGGCAAGTTTACATTACCACCACCTACCCTCAGGTGGTGAAGGCCTGGCACTATCATAAAATCCAGACCGATCACATCTGCGCTGTCCAGGGGATGATCAAACTGGTTCTTTATGATCCCCGGGAAGGTTCTCCCACCCAAGGCGAAATCAATGAATTCTTCACGGGAGTCCATCACCCTTTGCTGGTCCAGGTTCCCAAAGGGATCTACCATGGATGGAAATGCATCAGTGAGGAGGAAGCGATCATCATCAATATCCCCGACGAGGTTTATGTGTACGGGGGGCCAGACGAGTACCGGTTTCCCCCCCATGGGAAAGATATTCCTTATGATTGGTCGAGGAAAGACGGATAACACCTGCCCGCATAGGGCAGAGGGCAGAGAGCATAGAGCATAGCGTTAAATCTTTTTACGCCATGCGCTTTGCGCTAAGCGCCATGCGATTCAATAATTGGAGTGAGGAATGAAGATCTTAGTGACAGGCGGCTGCGGGTTCATCGGAAGCAACTTTATTCGTTATTTTTTAAAATCCTACCCGGATTATTCCCTGATCAATCTGGATAAACTGACCTACGCTGGAAATTTGGAAAATCTTTCCGATCTTTCTCATTCTCCCCGTTATCATTTCATCCGAGGAGATATTGCCGATGCCCCGCGAGTAGAGGAATTGATCGGTAAGGGTGTGGATGCCATCGTCAATTTCGCGGCGGAATCCCATGTGGACCGATCCATCGAAGACCCGAGCGCGTTTATGAAGACCAACGTCTTTGGGATCTTCGTCCTTCTCGAAGCCATTCGCAAGGTTTTTCCTAAGCAACGAATCCGTTTTCTTCACATTTCTACCGATGAAGTCTATGGTTCGTTGGGGGAAACCGGAGCTTTTACGGAGAAGACTCCTCTGTCTCCCAACAGCCCTTATTCAGCGAGTAAAACGGCAGCGGATATCTTGGTGAGAGCTTATCATCATACCTATGGAATTCCGGCGCTCATTACCCGAAGTTCAAATAATTATGGGCCCTATCAGTTTCCTGAAAAATTGATTCCCCTCATGGTCTCAAATGCCATCGAGGGGAAAGAGTTGCCCATTTACGGGGATGGCATGCATGTGCGAGATTGGATCTACGTCGAGGATCACTGCCGGGCCCTGGATATCGTGCTTCACCATGGGAGAGAGGGGGAGGTGTATAATATCGGGGGGCGGAGCGAGAAGCCCAATCTGACCGTCGCTAAAACTATTTTAGATCAGCTTGAGAAACCGCATTCCATGATCCGGTTTGTCACAGATCGACCAGGACATGATCGCCGTTATGCCATTGATTTCTCTAAGATCGAAAAAGAGTTAGGATGGAAACCTTCGGTCTCCTTTCAAGAGGGGATCCGACTGACCGTGGAGTGGTACTGGACCCATAAGGAATGGTGGAAAAAGATCAAAACAGGAGAGTATCTGGCTTATTACAACAAGATGTATAAAGACCGCTAAATCAAATTGATGAATTGATGAATTGGAATTTGAGGGATTGAGGAATGAACCTGGCAGTTGAGAATTTCTGAAATGAGGAAATTGAGATGAAACGGATATTGGTGATCGGAGCGAAAGGAATGTTAGGAAGAGACCTGATGGGTGTTCTCCTTTCCTTTTTCCCCCATGATGAAATTTTCGGGTGGGATATCGAAGAGATCGATATCCAAAAAGAAGAGGATACTGTTTTTGAAATTGAAAAACTTCGACCCAATCTCGTCATCCATATTGCTGCCTACACCGATGTCGATGGATGTGAATCAAATAAGGAGAAAGCCTTTGCGGTCAACGCCGAAGGGACAAGGCATGTCGCTCTCGGAGCATCCGGTTGCCAGGCGAAAATGATCTACCTGAGCACGGACTATGTCTTCGATGGGAAGAAAAAGGAGCCCTATCTGGAGAACGACCCTCCCCAGCCCATTAGTGTCTATGGCCATTCCAAATGGAAAGGTGAGCAATACGTCCAAGAATCGATGAGAGATTTTCTGATCATTCGGACCCAGTGGCTCTATGGAAGATATGGGAAGAATTTCGTGACCTCGATTCTCCGGCAGGCGAGCGAGAAGAAGGCCCTTTCCATTGTGAATGACCAGATCGGCTCGCCAACTTACACCGTTGATCTGGCCAAAGCCATTTCCACTCTGATTCAATTTGACGCCCGGGGAATTTTCCATGTGGCAAATAGCGATCTCTGCACCTGGTATACCTTTGGTCAGGCCATCTTAAAGCTTTCTGGGATGAATAAAGTGAGGGTGATTCCCATCTCTTCAAAAGAGCTTGCCCGTCCGGCGCCACGGCCCCTTTATTCCGTTCTCAATTGCCAGAAGTTGAAAAAGGAAACCGGGTGGACGATGCGACCATGGTCCGAGGCCCTGAAGGAGCACTTTTCTACTTAAAGGTTTATTTTGCAACAACAGGGTAAAGTCAACCCCGATAGGAGGGACGGGGCTTTGAACCGGTTCTCAATAAGGAGCTGATATTTTCTAACGGGGGAAAGAAAGAGGGAAGAGGAGAAAGTTCGGGATGAATATCTGTGTCATCGGAACGGGGTATGTGGGATTGGTGACAGGAGTCTGTCTGGCAGAATTTGGAATGAATTTGGTCTGTTTGGATAATGACCACCCGAAGATCGAGCTTCTCCGACAGGGGAAGGTCACCATCCATGAACCGGGGCTTGAAGATCTGATGATGAGAAATATGAGGGAAGGGAGACTTTCTTTTTCTACCAGTATCGAGGAGGGCGTAAAATCGAGCCTGGTGATCTTCATTGCCGTGGGAACGCCTTCTCATGACGATGGTTCTGCGGACCTCCAATATGTGGAAGAAGTGGCGAAGGAAATCGCCCGATTCATGGATGGCTATAAGGTGGTGGCGGTAAAGTCCACCGTACCCGTTGGAACCTGTCGTCGTCTAAAACAACTGATAAAGCACCATCAGCTCCAACCCGTTCCTTTTGACGTCGTTTCCAATCCTGAATTCCAGAGGGAAGGCTCCGCCATTGAGGATTTTATGCGGCCGGATCGGGTGACGATCGGTGCGGAGAGCGAGCAGGCCATTGCGATTATGAAAGATATTTACAGTGCTCTCTATCTGATTGAAACTCCATTCGTCATCACCTCCCTGGAAACGGCCGAGATGATTAAGTATGCGGCGAATGCCTTTTTAGCGGCGAAGGTGAGTTTCATCAATGAGATCGCGAATCTCTGTGAGGTGATGGGCGCCGATGTTCATCATGTGGCCAGGGCCATGGGGCTCGATGGAAGGATCGGAAAAAAATTCCTACATCCCGGTCCAGGGTTTGGAGGGTCCTGCTTTCCGAAGGACACCCGCGCCCTTTCAAGGATGGCTCAAGAAAAGGGGTATCCATTTAAAATTCTGGATGCCGTCATCCAGGTGAACGAGGAGCAAAAAAGGAGAATGATCAAAAAAATCGAAGAGAAAACTGGAGACCTGAAGGGAAAGACGATCGGGATACTCGGCCTTTCCTTCAAACCGAACACGAATGACATCCGGGAATCCTCTTCGATTGTCATTATCCAGGGACTTCTGGCCATGGGAGCGAAGGTAAAGGCCTTTGATCCGGCGGCCATGGAGGAAGCCAAAACCGTCTTCCCCAAAATAGAGTTTGGAAAAGATGCCTATGATGTTGCCGGGGGAGTGGATGCATTGGTTCTGGCAACCGAGTGGAATCAATTCCGCCGGTTGGATCTTCAACGTATTAAAAAGCTGCTAAAAAAACCGGTCTTCATTGATCTGAGAAATGTTTATGATCCGGATCAGATGAAGCGATTAGGTTTTGATTACTGCGGCGTTGGAAGGTGAGGGTTGGTATTCGCTCATTCCGTAAAGGACTGGATCTTTGTCTCCGATGCCCATTTCACCGGAAGAGATCCCGAAGCCATCGAGGCGTTTCTCAGATTCTTGGATTCAGAGAAAAACCATATGGGCCATTTTGTGATTCTGGGCGACCTTTTTGAATTCTTCTTTGGTTTTAAAAATTTTTTTTCATGCGAAAAATCTTCTATTTTTACCGACACCCTCCCCGTGTTCCGTAAACTTCAAAGTCTTTATCACGAAGGGATCCGAATAAAATATTTTGAAGGAAATCACGATTTCTTCCTTCGTTCCTTCTTTTCAGAACAATTCGAGATGGAGGTGGACGTCTATCCCG
The DNA here is from genome assembly GCA_002327885.1 of Syntrophaceae bacterium UBA2208. Taxonomy (GTDB): domain Bacteria; phylum Desulfobacterota; class BSN033; order BSN033; family UBA1163; genus UBA1163. Next base: position 2,002 of record DCUS01000217.1, on the reverse strand, counting down.
ATGGATGTGAAGAAAAGTTGGGAGGGAAAAGGGCCTTCATCGCCCATGGAGATTTGTCGAATCCGGAGCAGCGGACTTATCGGATTTTCCGAAAAATCCTTAAAAACCGGTTGACCTATCGTTTGATCCATTTTGCCGGCCCCCGGCTCTCTCATCAAATCGCCCGGAAGCTGAGTGACTTGAGTTATCAAAAATATCACAACGATATCCATGACACTCCCCCCCCTGCCTTCAAGGTCTTTGCCCATCAGAAGTTTTTAGAAGGATATAGCCTCGTCATCCTCGGCCATTCCCATGTTCCTGAGGAGGTGGAGGAGCGGTTGGATGGAAGGAGATGTCTTTATTTCAATGTAGGGGATTGGAGGATCCACCGATCCTTTTTACGCTTCACCCCTCCGGACAGATTCAAGTTGGATCGATTTTTGGGAGGATAGGAGAAGAGGGAAAAGGGTAACAAAGACTTGACGCATTCACGGTCGCGATATTGCCAGGGTTTTTAAATATGACGAACAGAGCCGTTTTTCTCGATCGGGATGGAACCATTAATGAAGAGGTGGGGTACGTCAACCACATCGAACGATTTTTCCTTCTACCGAGAGTGGGGCAGGCGATTCAATTGTTGAATCAACACGGATGGAAGACAGCTGTGGTCACCAATCAGTCCGGTGTGGCGAGGGGTTACTTCCCGGAGTCTCTGATTCACCAGGTTCACCAAAAGATGCAGGAACTTTTAAGGAACGAGGGAGCCCATCTCGATCGAATTTATTATTGTCCCCATCATCCCGATATCGGAACTCCCCCTTATCGCCAGAAGTGCCGATGTCGGAAGCCGGCAACGGGAATGATTGAAGCGGCCATGAAGGAATTAACTCTTGACCTTTCCCGGTGCTATATGGTCGGGGATCGTGGGGTGGATATTGAATTTGCCCATCAGATTGGAGCCCAGGCGATCTTGGTTCTTACTGGATACGGAAAGGGAGAGTGGGAATATTACGGGGCCCAGTGGAAGGCCAAGCCAGATCATATTGCCCGGGATCTCTTTGAGGCCGTCCGGTGGATTCTTCAACAAGAATCGCAAAGGCAAAATATAGGAAGAGGAGAATGAATATGGCCGTCAGTAAAGAGCTCTTGGAAATCTTAGCCTGTCCAAAATGCAAGGGGGACATTTTCTTAAACCGGGGAGGGGACGGTTTGGTCTGTAAGGCCTGTGGCCTGCTCTATCCCATTAAAGACGATATCCCGGTGATGCTTATTGATGAAGCCCTCCCTTATCCGGGAGATGAATAAGAGAAACATCCCGTGCCATTGTAGATGGCAGATCTCAGATTGAGGATTGAAGTTAAAATTCTGAGACCTAAAGTCTGAAACCCAAAATCTAAAAATGATCGCCTATCTCATCTATTTATCTCTAAGAAGTTTCAGCCTCTTCGTCAATCTTCTCCCGGAGAGTCTTGCCCTCTGGATGGGGAGACAGTTAGGAAAGGTTATGTACCTGCTGGATCTGGAGCACCGGAGGGTGGCCATCCAAAATCTTCGTATCGCTTTTGGTCAAGAGAAGTCAAGAGAGGAGATGGTTTCCATTGCTAAAAAGAACTTCCAAAATCTTGGAATGATGGGCGTTGAATTCTTACGAATTCCCTTTATGGATTTGGAGACCTACCAGAAAAAGGTGGAGGCGGAGGGGGTCGATGAGGCATTGAAGGTTCTCGAAAAGAAGAAAGGCGCTCTTCTCCTCCTCGGACATTTCGGCAACTGGGAGTTGATGGCTCTGATGTCAAAGGTCATCCAAAAAAATATTCTGGTCATCGCCAAACCCATCAAAAATAATCCATGGTTGGAACGCTGGTTTATAGAGAGCAGGGAAGGGATAGGTCTTGAGGTGATTCCACCTAAGAAAGCGACTCTAAAAGTGATCCAGGCACTTTCTCAAAATAAAGTGGTTGGAATCCTGTTTGATCAAAGGGGGAAGCGGAGCAAGGGGATATGGGCAAACTTTTTTGGG
>DCUS01000246.1 GCA_002327885.1 Syntrophaceae bacterium UBA2208 | reverse complement strand
TGGTCCTTATATCGGAGTTCCAGATATGTCAAACATAGGTTGTAATTTGTTAGGGAAATGGGATAGAAAGTATTCTTGAGAGAGGAGAATCCCATGTCCTAAAAGAGAGAAGGAAAGGAGAAAGTTCCTAACCCCGTCCTGAGCTTGGAAGAGATTGAAAAAGCGAATTCGGCTTTACGGTTTCTTTAAATATTAGTAAAATTGGCGGTCCTCTAATTGGAGGGTTCTTGATCCTTTCTCTACCCATGACCGGGTTGGTCTACACCATGGTCTTATTTTTTTCGTTTTTGCGATTTTGGTTTCCTTCATTCATTTCTATCAATCATATGCTAATGGGTTGAAAAAAAAGGTGAGCAAACTGAAATTTGTGGGGTACAATGACCGGCATCACTTTCATCATTTCGAACAATGGGTTGAGATTCTATATTCTCATTGGTTTCCTGTGGCGTCTATTCTTGACGTCATATCTCAAACCCATGTCTCTGAAGATCTTGAATTCCCGAGTGATTACAAGAGATCGGGTGTACGGAGATTCCTGAATTTACGGGCCCTTCTGTGTGGAAGCCAACTACAATTCTGTGGGATCCACGCTTAAGAACCGACGAATACCCCCTAACTCTATTTTGCAGGGCTTTGTAATTCCAAATTAGGAGGAGTAAGTCATGAAAAAACAAAAACTCTGGGGATATATGGGAAAGTGCTTGCGTGTCGATCTTACCCGTGGGTCCATCGAGGACGAAACATTGGACCCTGAAATGGTCAAGAATTACGTAGGAGGGACGGGTTTCGGAACAGAGTTTCTTTACAGGGAAGTTCCTCCCCGGGTGCAGTGGGACGATCCCGAGAATCGGATTATTATGGCTTCCGGCCCGATCGGAGGAGTTCCGCTATCGGGTTCCGGAACCTTGTCTCTGGTGACAAAAGGGCCCATGACGAACCTCGCGGTATCGACACAGGCCAACGGGTTTTGGGGCGCTTTTCTCAAGTTTTCGGGCTATGATGCGCTGATACTGCAGGGGCAATCTCCGAAATGGGTTTACCTCCACATTGGAGACGGGAAGGTGGAGTTGCGTGATGCTACTCCGCTTCTTGGGAAGGATACATGGCAGACAGAGGATGCGATCCGGCAAAATATCGGGACCACGAAAATGATGAGTGTTTATGGTATAGGACCGGCAGGTGAGAATAGAGTCCGTTTTGCGGTTGTGGCAGGTGACAAAGGTCACGTTTGTTCAAAGAATGGGTGCGGTTGTGTCATGGGATCGAAACGTCTTAAGGCCGTGGCTATTAGCCGTGGACAACAACCCGTTCCTATTTATAACAAAGAACTGCTTAAGGAGAAGGCGAGGGCATTACTTCAAGAGGCCAAGACGAACAAAGGAGGGCAGATCTATAAGTGGGGAACCGGTGGAGCTTTTTCAACCCATGCCCAGGCGGGCAGTCTCCCTATTCGGAACTATACAACCAACATCTTCCCTGAACACGAGAAGATGAATGCTGAGTATATCCGGGGTCACTTCGAACACAAGAACAAGCCATGCTGGGCTTGTGGTCTGGGACATACAAAATTCATGAAGGTCACTGAGGGTCCTTATGCTGGGTATACAGGAGAGGAGCCAGAATACGAATGCATGGCTACTTGGGGACCACTTATTGGGAATACCGACCCTGGTGCCATGGTAATGCTCTCCAACCTGAATGACAGGTTGGGGATGGATGTCAACGAAGCAGGTTGGGTGATAAGCTGGGTCATGGAATGTTATGAAAAAGGGATACTGACACGAAAAGATTTGGATGGGCTGGACATGCATTGGGGAAATGTGGAAGCCACTGAGATGATGCTGGGAAAGATTAGCAGGCGCGAAGGGATCGGTAACCTCTTGGCCGAAGGGGTGAAGCGGGCTTCCGAACAGACTGGAGGTGAATCAACCCGAATGGGGGTATATGTGCTCAAGGGTGCAACGCCTAGAACACATGATCACCGTGCCATTTGGCCGGAAATGCTGGAGACCTGTGTTTCAGCGACAGGAACGATTCAAGCAGGTTCCCGGATGGTGGACCCGATTGCATTTGGTCTTCCTGCCCCAACGAACTCCTTTTCCCCGTGGGAGGTTGCAGGATTAAGTGCCAAGCTTGACGGTTGGCTCGTCTTCCTCGATAGTTTTCCGGTGTGTCGCTTTATAACAATCCATCCAGGCTTAACCATAGATTGTTTTAATGCAGTCACAGGGAGAGATCTTTCCCTGTCGGATGCCCTGACGATTGGGCGCCGTATTATCAACAAGCTCCGGATATTTAACTTCCGTCATGGACTTGATCCTGCTCTTGAAGTTCCTTCGCCTCGTTATGGCTCTACTCCCGTGGATGGTCCTGCGAAAGGGAAATCGGTCGAGCCATATTTCCACTGGATGAAGAGTTTTTATTTTGAGCTAATGGGATGGGATCCAGCTACAGGCATGCCTTTACCTCAAACCCTCGATGCCCTTGCCCTGGAGAAGCTCATTCCCGACCTTTAGAAAGTGAAGAAACGTGGAAAGGCACGGAGGTTTTTCTTCCGAGAAGAACTGAGGGTCGATATTAACATGAAAGTTAAATTAAAAGTTACCAGTTGGTTACGTTAGAACGTGGGTTTGGAATCAACCAGGTCCAAAGAAATCTTAATTTCAATGCCTGAAGGAAAGTCTATAACGGGAGTCATCGGTAGCCACGTTAAATAAAGCCCCATTTTATGGTAAAGCCTATTTGATGGAAAGTGCCAGATCATTCAACCAAATAGCATTATGATCTTCAACAATCGTATAGCCAATCCGTATGATCCGAATGAGACAGTCCTCAAAGATAGTGATGAACTGACGTTTTTGTCTGTGTTTGAAGGAGGACGAGCCGGCTCTTTTAATTGAAGGGAAGGCTCGCAGTCCTTTTTGAAAGCTTACATAGCGCGCTCAATTGGGATATTTACATAATGGTCCACCCATGGTATGTTGATTTCCGAAATGACAGGGGCGGAAACAAAATACCACTGAAGAGCCAGAAGATAAAGTTGATTTTAGACTCAGCGAAGGAGGAACAATTACAGCGCATTGCCAATTCACGAAAGGCACTGCTCAAAGAAGTGGAAGGGCCACACTTTATTGTAATATTCAGAAGGCATACCGATCATAGATATTAAAAAGATTACCCATGTCAGTAGTCTGACGATTTATAAATGGATAGATAAAACCTTGGTGATGGGAATCGAAGAGAGACTATAAAAGATAGGTGTTATCGACCCAAGGTCCCTGTGATTTCGGAAGAGGCGAAAATCTATATCATCAATCTCGCCTACCAGAAACCGACAGAATATAGCTATGCTACGGAGATGGAGATATGGACACGAATCACCTTGGCCGATCATGTCAAGAAATATGCTCCGAAAGAGGGGCATGATTGTTTGAAGAAATCGGGGAAGGCGACCATTCAGAGAGTCTTTGATGAACACCCGGAGAAAAATCGTGCAAAAGGGAAAGGTTATCGCGGTTGATGGAGTCGAGATGGATTTTAGGGTTGATACTCTGCTTGTTCATGGGGGTACCCCCAATGCGATTGAGTTGTATAAGGCGGTTCGGTCTGGATTGGCCAAACTTGACGTGGAAATTATCTCGTCTGGCAACTATGTTTAGTACTTGTATAATTTACCTTTTTGCATAGTCAAACATATTGGAAGGCTTAACAGCCTAAGAAGGCTCGTGTCCCGTATAAAGGATGGGACGGGACAGAACCTTCATCGTTGAAATAAAACTACAGCTTAAGAGAGAAAGGGAAAAAGCATACTATGACAATAGCGTGGATATTGAAGGAAGATAGGATGGCGCCGGAAGAAAGGGTTAAAAGCATGTTGTCGGGCAAGGCAGTAGATCGTGTCGGATTCTATCTCATGGCACGAGGGTTTTGTGCGAAGAACACGAATCTCCCTATCCATAGTTTCTATTCGGATCCAAGAAAGAGTTTTGAGTCGCAGGCATGGATAAAGCAAATGTTCGGGCACGATCAAAACCTGAGGTTATCTCCCGGCATTGGTGCATGGGAGTTCAACGGGGAGATAAAGATGCCCCGGGATGAAGATGATTTTAACCCGACGGTTGTCCGTTATCCTGTGAGGTCGGAAGAGGATGTATGGAATCTGGAATTACCCGATGTTACGACAGCAGGATGGGCACCTTTAGCAATGGAATTTAGCAAGTTCCAGGACAGGGCAGGCATCATGGCGACAGTCCGTAGCGGGACCCCTTTGACCATAGCGGATCAGATGTGTGGAACGGAGTTGCTTCGTCTGTGGATGGAGAGAAGGCACCCGGTCGTTCATCGGGTTCTGGAAGTGGTAACCGAGTTTTGTATTAAACTCACACAGTCTTGGATCATGGTGTTTAGTGCTGAGAATGTTGAACCTCAAATATCAGCTTCGAAGGAAGCTACTTTGGTAACGTCACCTGATACGTTTAAAGAGTATGTCCTTCCTTATACAGAAGAGCTCTATAAACGATTACTTGCCATGGGTGTGAAACAAATATTTACCCATCTCTGTGGTGATCAGAATTCGAACCTGCCCTATTGGAAAGAAATGTCCTTTGGAAATCCGGGGATTGTCAGTATTGGTCATGAAGTTGATCTTCATACCGCTATCAAACATCTTGGTGAGTCATGCATAATCGCTGGAAATGTAAGTACGGAAGTCCTTCGAACTGGAACTCCCCGGGAAGTCTATGAACTCTCAAAGCAGTGCCTTGAAAAAGGAAAAAAAGCTCCCCGAGGCTTCATGTTGGCGCCAGCTTGCGAACTCCATCCGCTGTCGCCTTCATGCAATGTATGGGCAATGAAGAAAGCGATCAATGATTTTGGCTGGTTTATTAAGTGAGGATTGAGAATTAATATTTTCGTTGAACAAAATAAATTTCTTTTTCTACTATGTCTATAGTTTGAATTGATGCTCTTGGAAAGATTGAACTTGCTCGGTTGCTCAAAGAGGAGCGGGTCTATGCAGAAACCTGCGCTCAATATCTCACCCTTACCAACCAGGGGGTGATCACAAGAGGGCCTCTGGCAAAAATTGCCCGACCATTGAGAGAACGGCAAGATATCGATGCTCTATGGGAGGCTGTTGCAGAAGGTCTTATTAATACGCTCGGCAGTGACCATGCTCCGTATACCCCGGGGATGAAAGAGGCTCCTGGAGGAAACATCTTCGATGTTCCATTTGGTGCTCCCGGGGTTGAGACCACGCTACCTTTCCTTTATCACAAAGGGGTGAATCAAGGCAGAATAACCCTTTGCAGACTTGTGCAGATTATTAGCGAGAGACCTGCCGAGATTTTTGGAGTTTACCACGAGAAGGGGACGATCCAAGTTGGATAGGAGGCGGGTATCGTTGTCTTTGACCCGGAATGGAATTGGACAATTGAGGCGGTGAACCAGCACTCGAAGGGCACCTATAACCTATTCGAAAGAAAAAACTGCATGGGAAGGTGCATCAGCGTGATCCAGAGAGGAAGAGTCATCATTCAAGATCTTGAACTCTCAACGCCAGCCATGGACATGCCCAATATCTGGAAGGGGGTCTTTTTGTAAAATAGTCGCCTTCTTTACTCCATGTGTCTTCTATCAAGCCTTTGTCCATGAGAGCGACTTTAGCCCATGCGGCGCCTGCCCTGGGACTTTTTTGCGTTTGAAGAATGAGCGTGTTAAAATTTTCGGTGAATAAAGGAGATAAAAGGAGGGGTCTGTCATAATGGATTCGAAAGTGTTGACTTATTGTTGCCCGACACAGATCCATTTGGGTATCCATGCACTTCGAACATTGCCGGAGATCATTACTCGCCTGGGAGCAAAACGTCTTCTTTTTCTTACGGACAACGGTGTGGCCTCAACCGAGATTTTCAAGCTTGTAAAGAATATCCTCGAAGAGCAACATCTCCCATTTGATTTGTTCACAGACATTGAGCCTGACCCGAGTCACACGACCGTTGAAAAGGCCCATCAGATTTACGAGAAGAATAAGGCCACGCACTTATTAACGCTGGGGGGGGGGAGCACCATCGATGTGGGTAAAGCGGTGGGGATTCTTGCGGCGAATGGCGGAAGGATTCAAGACTATGAGGGGATCGATCGCTTTCCCAACCCGCCTGTGCCCCTTCTTGCCATACCGACAACTGCAGGGACTGGATCAGAGGTGTCAGGTTCCTGCGTTATTACAGACACGGACCGGAGCCTGAAACTTTCCATCCGAGGTTCAACTCTGAACCGTGCGAAGGTGGCCATCTTAGATCCTCTTACCCTCAGTTCCTTGCCTCATCACGTAGCTGCCCATGCGGCCATGGATGCTTTCGTCCATGCTCTGGAATCGTATGTCTCCCTGAACGCGAACCCGATCACCGATGCCATGAACCTGTATGCGATTGGGTTGATCTCTCAAAACGTAAGGCCTTTCGTCGCGAATAGGAGTAACTTAGAAGCAGGCCTCCAGATGCTCTGTGCGGCAAGTCTCGCTGGCATGGGATTTAGCAACACAGGTGCTGGAAACATCCATTGCATGGCAAGGTTTGTTGGTGCCTTTTTCCATGTGCCCCATGGTCTGGCGAATGCCGTTTGCCTTCCTTACGGTGCCGATTTCAACCTCATGGCGAGTCCGCAAAAATATGCAAGACTGGCCTCGGCGATGGGGGGAGCCGTTCATGGAATGACGACCTTGGAAGCGGCTCGAACGGCGATCGATGCAATCAGAAGGTTGAATGGCGATCTGGGGATACCGTCCAGGCTGAGAGAGATCGGCGTGACGGAAAATCGAATTTCAGAGATGGCAAGGCTTTGCTTTGAAGCAAATTACAATCGCTGGAATCCTCGCTACACCACAGTTGAAGATTTTCAGTTACTTTTCGAGAAGGCTTTTTGAAAAGACAGAAAGGAGTTGTCTGGAGCAAATCTTTTTTTCATCCAAGGCCGGTTCTTAGAGGCCTTTCGGATCACACCGGGGAGGGAATATTATGCGGGGACAAGTCGATCAGCTTCTGGAAGGGGCCATCGACCTTCACTGTCACGGTTATCCTGAAATAAGTCTTGATGTTCAAATGCGCGTCGAAGATCTGGAGGCTGCCCGACTGGCGGCTCAGGCCAAAATGAGAGGTTTTGTACTGAAATCGCACATGTGGCCAACCGTAGGCCGAGTCTATCAGCTAAGGCATCAGATCAGCGACATCAACATTTGGCCAAGCATAACGCTCAACGTCAGTGTGGGTGGGTTCAGCCCATGGGCAGCGGAATCTGCGCTCAAGCAGGGAGCGAAGGTGATTTGGATGCCAACCTGGAGCGCCAAGAATGACCTCGATCGCGGGGGCTTCAGCCATTTTATGAAAACCTCTCTCTCCTCTCTCAAGATGTTTTGTGTCGACAACGGCTTGACCATCTTCAGCGAGACAGGGGAGATCGATCAAAGAGTCACGGAGATACTAGCCTTGGCCAGGGATTATGAGGTGCCCGTTTCAACCGGACATCTTTCGCCTGTAGAGGCCATCTCCCTTGGCCGAGAGGCAAAAAGGATCGGATTGAGGAAACTCATCTTCGGCCATCCGGATAGCAAGTCCGTCGGTGGCCAGATTGAACATATCCGGGAGTTCGCGGAAATGGGGTTCTTCATAGAGTTCACGTTTCTGGGGTTGCTACCTGCTTTGCAGAGGATCAGTCCAAAGGAAGTCTGCCGGAGAATCAAGGAGATCGGGGCGAATCGGTCGATCCTGACCACCGATGCCTTCTTCGAATGGGCCCCTCCCCCAGCGGAGATGATGCGGATGTTCATCGCAACTCTTCTTTCGGAAGGCATCGAGACGGATGAGATCGAAGCGATGGTTAAGAGGAACCCGGCTGTGCTCCTAAACATTTGAGGGATTTCCACTCAGCGGATGGCGTATTTCCCGAACTTTTGTTCTTGACAAGGTCGAGAAAGTTATATATAAGTATAATCATCTATTCAAATATTTTTCTTAATAAAAGGAGAGCATTTATGGGATTTCCTCTGTCAGGCATAAGAATTCTTGACCTTTCACTCATCATGGCCGGTCCTTACTGCACTTTGATCTTGGGAGACTTGGGAGCAGAGGTGATCAAGGTTGAAAAACCCGGCGAAGGCGAGGGAGCCCGGGGGATGCCTCCGCACTTTTTCGAGGGTGAAAGCGCATACTTTATTGCCATGAATCGGAATAAGAAAGGCATAACCCTGGATCTCAAATCGAAAGAGGGGAGAGAGATATTCTACGAACTGGCGAAGAAATCGGATGTGGTGGTGGACAACTTCAGGCCCGGGGTCGTTAAGAAGTTGGGGGTTGATTTCGATTCCCTGAAGAAGATCAACCCTCGCATCATCAGCTGCTCCATCTCAGGTTACGGCCAAACCGGGCCCTTCCGGGACCGGCCTGCCTTTGATCTCGTCATCCAGGCTAGGGGCGGAATCATGAGTTACACGGGGGAACCCAGGCAGATGCCGGTGAGGATGGGAGCCCCTATGGGTGACCTTGCCGGCGGGCTCTTTGCGGTTCAGGGTATCCTAGCTGCCCTCTATCAGAGAGAGCGAACCGGACGGGGCCAGAGTATCGACATCAGCCTCGTGGACTGCCAGACTTCGCTCTTAACCTACCGTGGCCAGTATTATTTAATCGCGGCAGAGATTGCAGAGGCGGTGGGGTCCGGACACGTGTCGGCCCATCCCATCAAGGCCTTTCATACGAAGACCTTTGACATCGTGATCGATGCGAACACCGAGAATATTTTTGCCGATTTGTGTGAGGCCATAGGAGTTCCGGAATTGTGCAAAGACCCTAGATTTTCCACGAGGCCAAAGCGACTCGAGAACAAGAAAGAACTCTACGAGATTCTGGAAAAGGTTTTTATCGAGAAGAACGGCGAGGAATGGCTGGAGCTGCTGGAGAAAAAAATCCCTATCGCCCCCATCAACACGATCGACAAAGCCCTTTCGGACCCCCAGACCCTGCACCGCAACATGGTGGTCGAAATCGAGTATAAGAAGGGCAAGAAGCTCAAGCTCTTGGGGAATCCCATCAAGATGTCCGAGATTGACCGGGAGGTGTTCAAGCCTCCTCCGGGGTTGGGTGAACAAACCGAGGAGATCCTGAGTACCCTCCTCGAGTATTCACCTGAAAAAATCAGGGAATTGCGACAACAGAAGATTATCTGAATCCTGTGGTCTTCCTCTTTAAGGAGTGTGATAATGGCTGGCGAAGAAAAGAAAATGGATAAGAAGAGCAAGCGTCAGGAGAGAAAGGGCGATCTTCGTGAAACCAATACAGGGGAAAAGGTTAAGCTGTTCTACGATCCCACGGACGTCCCACAATTCGACTATGAAGCATCCCTGGGCAACCCGGGCCAATATCCCTACACGCGGGGTATTTATCCTTCCATGTACCGTGGAAGGCTCTGGACGATGCGCCAGTACGCCGGGTTCTCCACCTCGGAGAATACCAACAGTCGGTTCAAGTTTCTTTTGAACCAAGGTCAAACGGGGTTGAGCCTTGCCCTCGATTTGCCCACCCAACTGGGGTTGGATTCAGATGACTCGCTGGCGAAGGACGATGTTGGTAAGCTGGGCGTGGCCATCGACACTCTAAGGGACATGGAAGAGATGTTCGACGGGATTCCGCTGGATAAGATCAGCACCTCTTTTACTATCAATTCTACTGCGAGTATCATCCTGGCCATGTATGTGGCCACCGCTGAGAAGCAAGGGGTTAATCCACGGGAACTAAGAGGGACCATTCAAAACGATATCATCAAGGAATACATCGCGCGGGGGACCTACATCTTTCCACCAGCCCCCTCGATCCGCCTCATCGGAGACACCATTGAATACTGCATTAAGGAAATACCTAACTTTAATTCCGTAAGCGTTTCAGGCACCCATATCTGTGAGTGTGGAGCGACTCCGGTTCAAGGGGTCGCCTATCCCTTTCTTACGGGGATTGCTTATATTCGAGAAGTGCTGAGGCGCGGATACAGCATTGATGAGATTGCTCCACTCCTGTCTTTCCATCTTATCGCAGGAGGGGTTCAGTTCAATTTTTTCCAGGAAATAGCGAAGTTAAGGGCTGCCCGCAGGCTGTGGGCGAAGATCCTGAAAGAACAGTTCAAGAGTCAGAGCGGGAAATCCATGCAGCTCAAGTTCTCCACAGGAGGGATGGGGGGAGGCATGACCGAACAGCAACCTCTTAATAACATCGCGCGTATTTCCTTCTATGCGCTGGCTGCGGCCTTGGCAGGATCCCAATCGATGAACCTTCCCTGTTTTGACGAAGCCTACGCTATCCCAACGGATGAAGCCATTCGAACGTCCTTGCGCATCCAGCAGATCATCGCCTATGAGATTGGGATCCCGGATGTGGTCGATCCCCTGGGAGGTTCTTTTTATGTTGAAGCATTGACGGATTTCTTTGAAAAAGAGATTGCTTCAGAAATGGAGAGGATTGAAGGCATGGGAGGAATTCTCCGCTGTGTGGAGGATGGAACGATCCAGAAGCAGCTTTCTAATCAAGCTTACGAAGTGCAAAAGAAGTTTGAAACGGGAGAATTGATTAAGGTTGGCGTGAACCGATTCAGGATTGATGAAGAGGATCGAGAGCTGGAGGTATTTGAGGTTGATCCCAAAACCCTCTCCAGGCAGATCACCCGATTGGAACAGGTCAAGGCGGAGCGGAATCACGCACGGGTGAAGAATGCTCTCAATATATTGAAGCAATCTGCGACGGAGAAGAGAAACCTGATGCCCTCCATCCTGGATGCCGTGAGAGCCTATGCAACCGTTGGAGAAATGGTGAACACACTCAAGGAAGTTTATGGTGAGGCTCAGCACCTCAATGTTTTTTGAAAGGGGCCGTTTATGCCAGAAAAAAGGATCATTCGGGTGCTCATTGCAAAACCCGGACTTGATGGACACGATAAAGGGGCAAAGATCGTAGCCAAAGGCCTGAAAGATGCAGGCATGGAGGTCATCTATACGGGAATCCGGCAGACCGCGGATGCCATTGTGCGAACTGCAATCCAGGAAAGTGTGGATGTGATTGGTCTCAGCATATTGTCAGGGACCCATCTTTCCCTTTGTCAAGAATTGATGGATAAGATGGAGAAAGAGAAGGTTCAGGATACTCTCGTTCTGGTGGGAGGCATCATTCCTAAAAAAGACGTGAGTTGTTTGAAAGAGATGGGCATTGCAGAAGTTTTTAGACCCAGCTCCACCTTGAGTGAAATCAGTCAGTTCATACAAGGGCGTGTCTCAAGGTAAGTAAAGAGTGAAAGGGAATCCAAACAGGGAGGACTCGCCTCAAAGACAAAGGGTGATATTATTTAGGTATGGTTTGGTATCGGAAGAAGACGAAGAAATGAGCGATTGATTGAATAAGGGCTGGGATTGAAGAAATCCAGCGATGGCCAAGATGCCTTGAAAAGTTTGAGGAGGATATGTTTATGGCAGATACGGCAATAAAAGTTCCCATGGTAGGAAAAGTGATCGAGGTGAAAAAGAAGGTTGGAGACCCGGTTCACAAGAAAGAAATCATCGCGTATCTCGAAAGTATGAAAATGAAGGTTCCCATTTTTTCCACGGTTGATGGGGTCATTCAGGATTTAAATGCTACGGTTGGCCAGGTTCTGAATAAAGGTCACGTTCTGGCCGTCATATCGTAAGGAGGCATTTTTTATGGGAGATGTCGGCATTGCCTTCGAGATAGTTCTTTTGACCTCTCTACTGGGTATTATCACCTGTGCCTTTATCTATGTCGTCATTCTCCTCGTAAGGAGGTTTACATCCAGCCGTAAAGGAGGATCTGAAGAAGCATGAATTTCCCGAACATTTGGGATTTTTTCCCTGGGTTACATTCTTTTGCCTTGATGGAACCCAGCCATGCAATCATCCGTATTCTACTTGTTTTCCTCGGCATGTTCCTTGTCTATATGGGCTATAAAGAAAAGCTTGATCCTCTCCTCATGCTGCCTCTTGGATTCACAATGGCCCTCGTCAATGCAGCCATCCTGATCATGGGAGAAGGACAACTGGGCAACCTCTTTGTCGATCCCATGGTGAGCGAACCCAGCAAACTCCTGGATGCCTTGCAGATCAATTTTCTCCAGCCATTCTATAATTTCACGTTTGCCAATGGCTTAATTGCATGCCTGGTTTTTATGGGTATCGGAGCAATTACCGACTTGGATTTCTTCATTGCCCGGCCTTTTTTGAGCCTTTTTTTAGCCATTGGCGCAGAGCTTGGAACCCTCCTCACCTTCCCTCTTGCAGTAGCCTTTGGATTTAACTTCAAGGAAGCCGCATCGATCGCTATTGTGGGTGGGGCCGACGGCCCCATGGTCCTCTTTGCATCGCTGATTCTGGCGAAGCACCTCTTTGTGCCTATCGCCGTGATAGCATATGTTTATTTGGGCGTCTGTTACGCAGTGTACCCTTATCTGATCAAACTGTTGATTCCAAAAAGATTGCGTGGCATTCACATGGATCCAAGTGAGATCCGCAATGTTCCCTCTTCAGAAAAGTTCGCCTTCGCGATCGTTGGTGGAGTCGTCTTGTGCCTGATTTTCCCAGTTGCCGCGCCTCTTTTTGCCTGCTTTTTCTTTGGCGTGGCGGTTAAGGAATCAAACATTGCCCGCTTCAGAGAATTTCTTGATATTCTCCTCTCAGGAGCTACACTTTTTCTGGGTTTTACACTTGGGGCCCTCCTGAGTGTAACCGTTGTGATGGATCCGAGGGTCTTTCTGATTTTAATTCTGGGAATGGTTGCATTGCTTCTTTCTGGGATTGGGGGATTAATCGCCGGATTGATTGCCTGCAAAGTTTCAGGGGGAAAAATCAACCCCTTGATCGGTATTGCGGCGGTATCTTGTGTTCCCACTACGGCAAAAGTGGCTCAGCATTGCGCTATGGAGGTGGATGAAACCATTATGATTCTCCCCCATGCTATGGGTCCGTGTGTTGCCGGGGTTATCACCACCGCAATTCTTTGCGGCATTTATGTAACTCTTGTTCCTTTATTTTAATTCGTCTTTCAATTCTCTGTCTGGTCCCTGGGCTGTAGGGGTAGAAGGAATTGTCTTGCCCCGTGCTTTTCGGTTACTGCGAAAGGAGGGAATAATCTTTGAGCTTTGAAGAGAAAATTGAAATATTAAAAAAGAAGTGTGAACAAGCTAAGCAGGGGGGGGGGTTAAAAAGGATTGAAAAACAGCACAAATCAGGGAAGTTGACTGCTCGGGAGCGCTTGGATCTCTTGCTTGATCCCGGAAGTTTCGAAGAATTTGGGATGTTTATCACCCATCAATCTACTGCCTTCGGTATGGAGGAAGATAAGTTTTACGGTGACGGGGTTGTAACAGGGTCCGGTCTTATTGATGGCAGGAGGGTTTATGTGTTTGCTCAGGATTTTACCGTCATGGGTGGTTCCTTAGGAGAACAGCATGCTAATAAGATCTGTTCAATCATGGAAAGGGCAGTTGAAGTGGGTTCCCCCATCATTGGGTTGATTGATTCCGGAGGAGCCAGAATCCAAGAAGGATTGGGCCATTATGGGTCGATATTTTTTCGCAATGTTCTGGCGGCAGGCGTTGTCCCTCAAATTTCCATTATCCTGGGGCCCTGTTCAGGAGGGGCCGTATATTCCCCTGCCCTCAGTGATTTCGTTTTCATGGTGAAAAATATCAGTCAAATGCATATTACGGGTCCCAAAGTGATCAAGGAAGTGACAGGAGAATCGATTACCGCGGAGATGTTGGGCGGGGCAGAAGTCCATAGCGAAAAGAGTGGTGTCGTCCATTTTGCGTGCGACACGGAAAAGGAATGCATAAATCTTGTAAAGAGGCTTCTTTCCTTTTTGCCCTCCAGTAACCGGCAGATGCCTCCAAGGGATCATTTAAATAACCTGATGAATAGGGGGGACGAGATATGGAAATTGATTCCCGAGGATCCCAGAGAACCCTATGACATGGGTGAGATCATTCGATCGGTTGCAGATAAGGGCGAGTTCTTAGAGGTGATGGAACAGTACGCCATGAACATCTTGATTGGATTTGTGAGGCTCAACAATCAGCCCGTAGGGGTGATTGCCAATCAGCCTTTGGTCTTAGGGGGATGTCTTGACATAGATGCTTCGGATAAGGCGGCGCGGTTTATCCGTTTTTGTGATGCGTTTAACTTCCCTATCATCAGTTTTATCGATTGCCCAGGGTATCTTCCTGGAGTAGATCAAGAATATCAGGGCATCATTCGGCATGGGGCCAAGATGTTGTACGCCTATTGCGAGGCTACAGTCCCTCGTATCTCGATTATTGTCCGTAAAATCTACGGAGGGGCGATGTCCGGGATGTCAGCAAGCAAATTGGTTGGGACAGATGTAACGGTCGCCTTGCCTATGGCCGAAATTGCCATTATGGGACCCGAGGCGGCTGCTAAAATAATTTTTAAAGACGAGATCGAAAAGGCAGAAGATCCGAAGGCGATGCTGGTGGAGAAGATAAAGCAGTATCGTGAGGAGTTGGCCAACCCATATGTGGCAGCTGAGAGGGGATGGATCGACACAGTTATAGAACCCCAGATGATCCGACCTTTTCTCATCACCTCCCTTGAAAGATTAGAGGGGAAAGAAAAGGTAAGGCCCAGGAAAAAACACGGCACGATTCCGCTGTAACCTTGGCTGGTTGAAGAAACCCTTTGCCCCTGTGGAAAAAGGTGAAAAGACAGACAGATGTCCTGAAGCCATATGATAAGGAGAAACCATGTTGGAAAAAATTGATCACATTGGTATTGCGGTGAAAGACATCGATCAAGGGATCAAGCTTTTTAAAGAGGTATTCGGCATCGAACCCAGCCTTGTTTACGAGTCCGAGTACACAAAGGCGAAAATTGCCTTCTTTCCGATAGGAGAGGTCAAAATCGAGTTGATCCAGCCCACCAATCCTGAAAGCGTTATGGCGAAGTTTTTAGAGAAGAAAGGCGAAGGCATTCACCATGTCTCCCTTAAGGTGAAAGATGTGGATCAGAGCCTGGGGGAAATGGAAAAAAAAGGGATTCAACTCATTGACAAGAAATCACGAAGAGTGAGAGAGAATGAGCGCGTGGCCTTTCTGCACCCCAAAAGCACAAACGGTGTCCTATTCGAATTGATTCAAGAGGGTTGATATAAACCTTTGTGGATGGCAAATCTATTCCGCTTCCATTAACGTAAAAATACATTCTGTCAAACCTTGAAATGTTCCTTGACCTTCTTTGAATAAACCAGTCCATTCCATGAAGATTTAAAATAGGAGAAAAAGGGTCGATATTTATCCCATGCTGAAGGGAGGTTAGAGTAAATTATGTCGCGAAAGACGGTTTTCCCCTGCACAATTATGAGAGGCGGGACGAGCAAGGGGATTTTTTTAATGAATGAATACCTACCCGATAGCCCTATTTTAAGGGATCGCATTATTTTGGCCATTTTCGGAAGTCCGGATATTCGACAGATCGATGGTCTTGGAGGAGCCGATTCCCTGACGAGCAAATTAGCTCTTATTTCGCCGGCAAAAGGGCCTGACCGGGATGTGGATTACACATTTGGTGCCGTTGGCATTGATAGACCATTTGTAGATTACTCTGCCAATTGTGGGAACATAAGTTCGGCTGTTGGTCCCTATGCGATTGACAAAGGACTGGTTCCTCCGAAAGAACCTTTCTCCACAGTGAGAATATTTAACACCAACACCAGAAAGATGATTCATGCGAAAATCCCTATCAAAAAAGGAAGAGTGATCTTTGATGGAGATTATACCATCGATGGAGTTCCGGGGACGGGGGCAAAGATTGAGTTGAGCTTTATGGATCCAGGGGGTGCAGTAACTGGTAGGCTTCTTCCTACTGGGAGGGTAGTTGATGAAGTTGTCCTTGAAACCGGCGAAAGGTTTGATGCTACGATTATTGATGCAGGCAATCCTGCGGCATTCATCCGCGCGAAGGATGTAAATCTTGATGGGACAGAGGTTCCCTTAGCCCTCGATCAGGATGTGGAAAAAAGAATCCTTCTTGAGGCCATCAGACACAGAGTCGGTGAGATGATAAAGATTCCAAAAAGCCCATCGATTCCTAAAATCATTTTTGTTAGCCCCCCCCAAGATTACAAAACTTCAAACGGAACGGAAGTGAAAAAAGACCAGATTGATATTTTGGCAAGAAGTTTAGCTTTGGGTAAGATGCATAAAACTTTCCCGATAACCGGCAGCATTCCTGCAGCCATTGCCTCTATCCTTCCAGGGTCCATCGTAAACGAAGCATTGCGGAGTGCTCCGAAAGGAGATTTTGAAAGAAAACTGATCATTGGCCACCCCTCAGGAAAGTTTGAAGTGGAAGTCAGAGCGAAACGAGAAGGAGATAAAATTCATATCGTTAGCTGTGCGATTAGTAGAACAGCCAGAAAGATTATGGAAGGAAGAGTTTATATTTCAAAGAAGGTCTATTCGGAAGTCCAGTAGTTAAGAAAGGGTTCTAAATTACTGTAAAATTGGAAGAGTATATTCTTGTGTCCGGTTAGGTTGTTGGTTTTAGGAGTTTGACGTAGTGCTCCGATGAGGAAGTCAATAGGTCGCATGACCTTGACCTAAAGCCAAGGCTCGAAAAACCTTCGGAGTGAACGAATGACCGTCCCAGCAATGAAAGGTTGTACCGCCTTATGTCAGGGTATCCACAAAGTATGCAGGATTCGATTCGAATGCTTGAGGCCACTCGACTTTTACGAGCCGAGGAAGAGATTCTGAAACTGTCGTTGAAAGAACGTCAGGAATTGCTTCAAAGTTATCATCCTGATTATCGTGAGGGGGCCAGAAGAAAGCTAAAGGTAGGTATCAATAAAGGCGAAAGCATTCCTAATGAATTGGCTGACCTTATGGAGGGGATCAGCAGAATAAACCCGGAAGAGGTGGACCTTAAGCATCCAAAGGAAGATGTGGATGTCCTGGTCATCGGAGGAGGAGGTGGCGGTGCGTCAGCAGCCTTGTTTGCAGCCCAAGAGGGAGTAAAGACGCTGATTGTCACAAAGCTTCGATTCGGAGATTCGAATACGATCATGGCTGAAGGTGGAATTCAGGCGGCCGTGGGGAAGTTCGATTCACCGGCACTTCACTACCTCGACACCATGGGAGGCGGTAGATTCGAGAATTTTCCCAATCTGGTTGAAGCTTTAGTTTCTGATGCACCGATGATCCTGGAATGGCTCGCCCGCCTCGGGGTATTGTTTGACCGCAACGGAGATGGAAATCTTCTGACATCCTTCGCAGGAGGGCAGTGTCGGAGAAGGGTACATTCGGCAGCGGACTATACAGGAATGGAGATCATGCGGGTCTTGAGGGACGAGGTTTACAGCCGTGAGATCGAGATCCTCGAATTCTGTCCTGCTGTCGATCTGGTATTGGATGACAACGGAAGATGCGCCGGCGCCGTCTTCATTAATCTGGACACAGAAGAACGGTTCGTCATTCGATCAAAAACAGTTATTCTTGCAACCGGCGGGATTGGCCGGCTACATATTCAGGGATTTCCTACAACGAACCACTACGGTGCGACGGCTGATGGGTTGGTTATGGCCAATCGGGCAGGAGCAAAGATGATCTTCATGGATGCTATACAGTTCCATCCTACGGGAACCGCTTATCCTGATCAACTCCTTGGGCTTCTCGTCTCGGAGGCCTTTCGGGGTTGGAATGCCCATTTGGTAAACCGGAGAGGAAATAGATTCATCAATGAGTTAGAGACGAGAGATGTTACATCCTCGGCCACCATCAGGGAGGTTGCCGAGAGGGGAAATGGAGTGGTGACGCCTTCGGGGATGCAAGGCGTCTGGCTGGATACTCCCCTGGTAGAAATCAGTGATGGGAAGGGAACGATTCATAGGATTTTCCCTCATCTATACCATCGTTTTCATTCCTTTGGAATCGACATCACTAAAGAACCAATCCTCGTCTACCCGACCCAACACTACCAGAATGGAGGGATTTGGATCGACGAATACGGAGAGACGACAGTAAAAAACCTCTTTTCAGTCGGCGAGGTTTCCGGAGGTGTCCACGGAAGGAATCGGTTGGGAGGGAATTCTCTCCTTGACATTTTTGTATTTGGTCGCCGGGCAGGAGTTCTTTCAGCCGAAAGGTCTAAAGAAGTTCAAAGGGGGAAACTAACATTAGATCATATCATTAAATATGAAAGAGAATTAGAGATGTCAGGCGTGATGAAGAGTGAAGTTAAATCTCCAATCATTCTTCCCGATTATCGGTATGAAAAGGCATTGGCAAAAGTTCATCAGTAGGAATGGACATGGAAGCCCAAAAGAAGAAACAGATCTCAATTTATGTTTTTGGCAGAAGATATGAAGTACCCGAAGGGTTAACCATCCAAAAAGCTATGGAGTATGCCGGGTATCGTTTCATACGGTCCTGTGGCTGCCGGGGCGGAATTTGCGGGGCGTGTCTGACCGAATATCGAATCCAAGGGAAATACCAACTAAAGCTGGCCTTAGCTTGTCAGACTCTGGCCGAACCGGAGATGCAGATCACCCAATCTCCTTTCGTTCCTATGAATCGAGCCCAGTATGAGCTCGAGAAGTTAAGGAGCCATCCAGGGATCCTTGGAAAGATCTATCCGGAGATATATCGGTGCCTTCAATGTAACACCTGTACCCGCGTCTGCCCTATGGACATTCAGGTGATGGATTACATGGCAGCAGCAGTAAGGGGAGAGATTGAGCAAGTAGCTCGTCTCTCTTTTGAATGTGTCATGTGTGGTGCCTGTGCTTCCAAATGCCCTGCTGAAATTTCCCAGCCAAATGTAGCCCTCCTGGCAAGGAGAATTTATGGGCGGTTCATCCTCACTTTGCCAAAAAGCCTTTACGACAAGATTTCTGATATTGAGAAAGATCGATACAAGAAAATCTTAGGAAGGATAAAGCAGATGCCATTGGAGGAACTGATGGAGATCTACACGCAAAGGGAACAAGAACCTCAGGAAAATCAGGAATGGGCTCCCAAGAATCCCGACTTCCCAAAAGGGATCTTTAAAGGGGAAAGTGGCTCCTGAAACAAAATAATCGGAAATGAGATAGTTGAATTCAACCGATTATTATTCCCATCAATATTCTAAATTCAAGCCCGAAAGGATATCAACGACATGGGAAAGTCATTGACACAGAAGATACTTGAGGACCATCTCATTGTGGGTAAGTATGAATCAGGGAATGAAATTGGAATCAAAATTGATCAAACCTTGACGCATGATGCCACGGGTACCATGGCATATTTGCAATTGGAAGCTATGGGCGGGGATCGGGTTAAAACGGAACACAGTGTTAATTTTATAGACCATAACACCCTTCAGATAGGTTTCGAGAATGCGGATGACCATAGATATCTCCAGACTATAACTGCCAAATACGGTGTTGACCTCTCCAGAGCTGGCAACGGCATCTGTCACCAAGTGCATTTGGAAAGGTTCGGTATACCTGGCACGACGCTCTTAGGCGCGGATAGCCATTCACCCAGTGGTGGCGGCATAGGCCAAATTGCTATTGGTGCAGGCGGGTTGGACGTAGCATTGGCCATGGCAGGCGAACCCTTTTACCTTATATGCCCAGATGTCGTTAAGATTAATCTCAAAGGCAAACTCAAACCTTGGGTTTCCGCAAAGGATGTTGTCCTGAAAGTTCTTGAGATTTTCAGCACAAGAGGTAACGTAGCCTGCATCTTTGAGTATGGTGGTCCAGGCGTTAGCGCGCTTTCAGTCCCTGAGCGCGCTACCATAACGAATATGGGTGCTGAGTGCGGAGTAACTACTTCCATATTTCCATCGGACTACCAAACCAGGAAGTTTCTTATTGCCCAGGGGAGGGAGCAGGACTGGGTAGAGTTGAACGCTGACTCATCTGCAGAATACCAAAAAGTCATGAACTTGGACATCTCTGAAATCGAGCCTATGATTGCAACTCCTCACAGCCCGGATAATGTTAAGAAGGTTAAAGACATGACAGGTCTTGTAGTGGATCAAGTTTGTATCGGCTCTTGTACAAACTCATCATTCAGAGACTTAATGATAGTGGCTGAGATTCTCAAGGGAAAAGCAGTCCACCCCAAAGTAAGCTGTGTTCTTGCTCCCGGTTCCAGACAGGTTCTGAGCATGATTGCAATAAATGGCGCCCTGGCTAAACTCATTAAAGCAGGTGTTAGGTTGCAGGAATCTACCTGCGGTTTCTGTATAGGAAATGGCCAGTCCCCGGCATCGGCAGCTGTTTCTCTTAGAACCTCCAACCGAAACTATAAGGGCCGCTCCGGAACCCTGAATGCGCAAATATATCTTGTTTCTCCTGAGACCGCGGCCGCAGCGGTGATCACAGGCAAGATTACAGATCCCAGAGATCTTGGGATAAAGTTCCCTACTATAAGATTGCCAAAAAAGTTCTTTATCGACGACTCCATGATTATTAAGCCACCTAAGGATCGTTCATCTGTGCGAGTTGTTATCGGACCCAATATCGGTGAGATCATTAAGAATGAGCAAATGCCCGAAGAACTCAAGGCTACGGTAGCCATAAAAGTAGGTGATAAGATAACCACAGACCATATCATCCCCGGTGGAGCGAGGATGAAATATCGGTCAAACATACCCGAATATTCCAAATATCTCTTTGAGACCATTGACCCTAATTTCTACGAAAGGGCCAAGAAGACGAAGGAGGAAAACCATAGCAATGTCATTGTGGGTGGGATTTCATATGGCCAGGGTTCTTCCAGGGAGCACGCGGCCCTTTGTCCGATGTTCATGGGTGTGAAGGCTGTTATTGCCAAGTCTTTCGAACGTATCCACGCAGACAATCTCATTAATTTTGGCATACTGCCCCTGACCTTCAACAACGAATCGGATTATGACAAGGTTGGCCAGGGCGACCAGTTGGAGATACACGACATAAAGAACCTGATCATGAAGGGAGAGTTTCTCAAGGTGAAGGATGTGACTAAGGGCTTCGAATTCGAGGTCACCTACAAGCTATCTGAGAGGCAAAAGATGATCGTGTTAGCAGGAGGGACACTTAATCTTGTAACGGGAAAGTAAAAATTAATATCGATAGCTCGAGGAATAAGAAGGGTGAAATGATGCCAGTAAAGAAAATAAGGATTAAAACACCTATAGTGGAGATGGATGGGGACGAGATGACCAGGATTATGTGGGGGATGGTGAAAGAAAAACTGCTTCTTCCATACCTGGATATGAAACCTGAATATTATGACTTGGGCCTTAAGCACAGGGACGAGACAGACGATAAGGTTACTGTGGACGCTGCTGAAGCCATAAAGAAGCATGGTGTAGGCGTAAAATGTGCCACCATTACACCAAATAAGGAGAGGGTAAGAGAGTATAACCTGAAACAGGAGTGGAAGAGCCCCAATGGGACAATCAGGGCGATACTGGACGGGACCGTCTTCAGGGCACCCATTCTTGTAAAAAACATTCTGCCTTCAGTAAAAACCTGGAAGAAGCCGATACATATCGGAAGGCACGCATACGGTGACGTTTACAGGAACGCTGAAATTAGGGTTCTTGGTCCGGGCAAGGGCGAACTGGTATTCACTTCTAAAAAAGGCGGGGAACCAGTGAAACTGACAATCCAGGAATTCGAAGGGCCTGGCATACTCCAAGGCATCCATAACATCGATGAGTCGATCCAATCCTTTTCCAAGGCGTGCTTTACCTACGCCTATGATATGAAACTTCATCTTTGGTTCGGAACAAAGGATACCATATCTAAAACCTATGACGCTCAGTTCCGCCGGATCTTTGATGAGGAGTACAAGATGAACTGGGAGCAGAAGTTTAAGGAAACCGGGCTTGAGTATAGCTTTACTCTCATAGACGACACGGTAGCAAGAATCATGAGGTCAGAAGGCGGTGTCCTCTGGGCATGCAAGAACTACGATGGTGATGTCATGTCCGATATGCTTGGCTCAGCATATGGGAGTCTTGCTATGATGACCTCAGTGCTTGTGTCCCCCAACGGTTTCTATGAGTTCGAGGCCTCCCACGGCACTGTCCAGAGGCACTACTATAAATACACGAAGGGTGAGAAGACCTCGACCAACTCGATGGCCCTGATATTCGCTTGGGCCGGAGCGCTGAAGAAGAGGGGAGAGATGGATAAGACGACTGATGTCGTTGACTTTGCGACTAACCTCGAACAGGCCGCAGTGGAGACCGTGGAAAATGGCATCATGACTGCGGACCTTATCCGGGTGGCGGAGCCGAGCCCCAATAATAGGGCGGTCTACACCGAGGAATTTATAGATGCGGTTTCCGAGCAACTCAAAAGCCTGCTTTGGCGAGGCTAACGCAGATTCCAATATTTTAATTGTTAAAAATTTTTAAGAGTTGGGGAGTGAACAACTAATTGATAGAAGAGATGGATATTTTCCATAGTTATCAGATTAAGTTTAACCTATTTCACCTTAGAGTGAGACTTTTCCTCGGAGGCCCATATGATAAAGTTTCCGTGATTCGAACGCAGACATGCCTCGATGTCCCGGAGATTTTCACGTTAGTTGGGCAAAGGCCATGCAGAGGAATTGGCTCCAACAGGATAAGTGTTTGACCTTGTAGTGAACGTTGTATCGTTGAATGCATTTGTGAAATTCGTAAGCGAGTAGAAAGTCCATGAGTTGGGCAAAGACGGTTTTCCCGGTATCCATGAGTCATCCCCTTGTTTGGTGATGAAGAAGTATGATTCATTGGGTGGATTGTATCGAAAAAAAACATTTTAGGGTATATTTCCATTTTATTTATGTACTAAACTCTTGCACTTTTTTACACCCATAATTGTTCAAGGTAAGTATCGAGAATATTTTGTTTAAATTGGATTTTCATTGCATTTAGAGTAACGCTGATATTCTCAAGCAAAATGTTGGTTCGGACCTGGAAGGCCAGTCTCCGAATAGATAAATCGAGACCAATCGTTTTATCTTTTAACCCTTGAAATATCTTGAGAAGGATTAAAACGAAATAGCTCAGAAGGACCAAAGCCACATGGCACTGGATGGCTTGAAGATCTCGAACCTGTTAATCCCCTAATCCCAAACGTTGCTTGAGGTCTTTGATCATTTGTTCGATCTTCCACCGTTTGGCATAGTACTTGATGATATCGATGGGTGCTAAATGTATATTCGTACAGACCAGGTAGACGGGTTTTTTACGTTTTTCTTTCACCACCACGACGGCCACTTTCCCCAAGCCCTTAAGGTCTCCAATAAACCTGACGAGGCGGAGGGTTTTGGTCTTTCCATACACAAACAGGGAGACCTCTCGATAGGAAGAAGTCAGATTCAAAAAGCTGGTCACGCTGGTCTTTTTTCCATGAATCCAGAGAACCGAATTAGATTTGAGTTGAGAAATCATATGGTAACCACACTTTCGACAGGTTCGAGCCAGCGTTTTGGCCCAGTACCAGCTATTGGCCAAGACATAGAGTTTACAAGGGATTGGCAAGACAAGGGCTCGGATGATCTTTTGGGCCAGAGCGATTTTGGTCGGAAAGGAGTCGCAACCCCGCCTCCCTTTCGGATGGTAGAGCTTGGTCCACAAGGGAAAGAGAAAATCTTTGTAGAGCAAGGCCGAAACAACCCATTGGTGGCCGAAGACATTGGCCATGTTCTGGGCATGATCCTTATGCCAACCACAGCCTGGAATCTTTTTGCCTGTCTTTTGAACAAGCGTGTCATCCATGATAAGAAACACAACATCCCGGACCCTAATCTGCAACCTCTGGAAGAATTGATCCAGGGCAGTCTGGGTGAGCTCTTCCATGGCCCAAAGGTTTTGTCCCAGGAATCGAGTAAAGCTCGAGAGCGATCGGTGCAATAACAATGGGCAAGGGATTGCACCATGGAGGAAGTATGGACTTCTTTGCCCAACTGGATGAAACCGATGATAAAGCAGGAGAAAATTTTAAAGGAAGGTCTTGAAAAACTTTCGGAGAAGAAGGATAATATGTTCCGGATCTCTTGTCTGGCATTTTGGATTCTAATGGGCTGCTGGTTGTAATGAAACGATGAATGGGCTTTCTTAGTGACGGTCTGGTGACGGTGGTTCTGGAATGTAAGCTATTGAAATGATAAGGGGTGAATGGTGGCGGTGCAGGGATTTGAACCCTGAAAGCTGGCATAAAAGCTATAATAATATCAATAGGTTATTCTTTAGCAATTTTTTCTGGCGCCAGTTTAGCGACGGTCCGTTCAAAGATTTGCCTTTGTGCTAACACATCAATGTGGACATATTTTTCGGATGACTTAATGCTTGAATGACCAGCGTATGATTTAATGATGAAGGGGCTAACACCCGCCGTCCCAGCTTGTGACAACACGCTGTGCCTGCCTGCTGCATACATGCAAAGATTGATTCCAGTAGTTTTTCTTGCCTTCATAAATAATACTTCAAGACGGGTCTTCGAGTATGGTTTTCCGGTGTTCGGGTTTGGAAACACAAACGCTTCTGGCAATCCCCTTGGAAGGTTTTGTAAAACTTTCAACACAAATGGGTGAATCTCTCTCTTTTTGACGTTCCTTCCTTTAGTTCTTTCACAAAGTTTGCTATTTGAAAAGGTTCTTCTGATAATTACAATCTGATTTTCTAAGTCAATGTCCTTCCATTTCAAAGCCCGTGCTTCACTTGGTCTGACAGCTTGGAACAGAATGAAGGTGAATATAGGTTTGTTTATGTCTGATATTACATCCAGTAGCTTTAATTGATTTTCAATGGAAGTCCAGTAGGGAACTGATTCTGGGACCCTTATCACAGGGAAAATGGGCACTTTTTCAATGATTCCGAATTTATGGAGGGTCTTGAAAAAGTGGTTGAGGGCATCAAGAATATTCTTTATCGTCTTTTCCTTCCGCTGGGGTAACTGGAGATAGAAATCCTTAATGTCTATGGCTCCAACATCACGAACATCCTTGCCTTGGAAAAATGGTAGATAGTAGTTTTTGATGTAATTCTTCAGGCTACTAATGTAAGAAGGGGATATATTACCTTTGGTTTCTTCGATTTCCTTTTCCTTCAAGAAGGTGGCTATTTGTTCTTCAAACAAAAATTTCCTGATTTCAGAAGATACATACTTTGATGGGTCAAAGGTGTGATGTTGAATTTCATAATTGATATGGCTCAAAAGCGTTGTGGCCCGTTGGTAGGAATCAAGCACCTGCCCTGATTTATCAGAAAACAGCCTGAATCTTTCCTTTTGATGCCATAAGTCAATATAAAACCTACTGGGCATCGTCTTGCATTCTGGGCAGGCATAGCCTAGCTTCCTGAAGTATTTGAAAGGCTTTTTACAGCTAGGGCATTTGCTACGGCATCGTATCGTTCCCATTCTTTCCTCATCATCCTTCTGGAAAAGTTCAAGAACGTCCAGACCCGTATCGCTGTTTACGACTGAAGTCAAGCGAAATTCATTAACCATACCCCTAATAGAACACTAT
>DCUS01000069.1 GCA_002327885.1 Syntrophaceae bacterium UBA2208 | reverse complement strand
TATAAGGACCATCCCAGCAGGATCGATATGACAATCATCCATTTCATCGTTCTGGTGTTACCTTCTCCTTTTCAGGGGATGGAGTTTGGGTGAAGTTAACCTTTCAACATACAAAGTGCTTGCCCCTTTTTCTTGTTATTGTGATCGGAACTTCCTTCGCCGGGACCGATGTGCCAGCCAAAAAACCAAAAGGACGATGAGAAGAGAGCATGAGAGGCCCATGGCAATCAGCGGCCAGGAAAGGTAAATCCCCTCCGGGACGTCGGATGAAGAAAGGAGGTCAATCTCCTTCAACACCTTTCCCTCCGATTGAATGACGATCTTTCCCACTGCCTGTCCCATCCGAACCGGAGCGATGATCGGTCTTGGGCCTTCGGTGGTTACAGAAATTGAATTTTCTTTCCCTTTTGCTACGGTCACCCATGCCCCTTCGGCCGGGGTGAGATTAACCTTATTCAACTTTCCTTTGACCACTTTCTCCGGCCCGAAGAGGTCGTCCTTCTTCACCGCTTCAATGGTTGAGAAATTCTTAAACCCGTATTCGAGCAATTTCCGTGACTCCTGGGCCCTTCTCCGCGGCGTGTCGCAACCCATCGCCACAGCAATCATTCGTTGACCATCCCGTTTCGCTGTGGAAACAAGGAGATAGCCTGACTTCTCCAGATAACCTGTCATCAAACCGTCTACTCCGATGTCCATCCCGAGTAAAGTATTCCGGTTCTGCTGCCGGATCCCGTCGTATTCGAATTCAACGAGGGAATGATAGGTTAGCGCTTCCGGGTGGTCCTTGACATAGTGTTTGGCCAAAATTGCAATATCGAATGCTGTAATGTATTGATCCCGGGCGGGCATCCCATGGGAGTTTTTAAATTGAGAATCTTTTAATCCCAACCCCCGGGCTTTTTCGTTCATTTTTAAAGCAAACGCTTCTTCAGTCCCCGCCAGATGCTCGGCCAGTGCCACACAGGCATCATTTCCCGATGCAACAGTGATTCCCTTGAGCAGATCCTCCGCTCTAACCTGTTCGCCTGGTTTAATGAACATTTTCGATCCCCCCATCCTCCAGGCCTTTTGACTTACCGATACCAGGTCATCTTTTTTCAAATGTCCATCGCGAAGGGCGTCAAAAACCAAATAAAGAGTCAGAAGCTTTACGAAGCTAGCGGGCGCCATCCTGATCTGAGGATTCTGTTCAATGAGAACCTGACCCGAAATAGCATCCATCAGAACAGCGGATTGAGCGCTGATACGGGGGTTTGCCTGTCCTGACTTTGAAAAGGCTGTGTAAGGAAAAACAAATAAAAAAATGCTCAGCAGTAAAGCTGACACGAATCCGTCCCTAATGTCCCACCCTTTCATCGTTTCCTCCAATGTTCCGATTTCCAAACGATCTCTTTCACTACCTTTCGAATCACCTTCGTAAGGTCAGTGGGAATCTTTCGTCCCAATTCCATTCGTTTTTGGTTGATTTCCTTTTGGTTGTCTTCACCCTGCCATTTTTCCATTGTAAAAATAGACTCTGCAAGAAGATGACGTTAAACGATTCGGATTGGATATTTACGCAAGTTAAATGAGGTGCGGCGGGGAGTTATCGAAACCCCAATAAACGGGAATGACCTTAGGAAAGGGGCGGAATTTTTCCATTCTTTCTTGTCGCTCTGAATCTCTTTGCTCAGGGATTTGCGAGGCAGATCCTTATTTGAATTTATTTCTAACAATAATTATTTTGTTTGTCAACATTTAAAACCGCACGTTTAAAACCGCACTATCGCTTCAGACAAAGTTTGCTGAGGCCTTTTCCGACAGGGCAAAAAGATTATTGGTTTGGACTTTAAAGAAAATGAATCTTCAAAATATTAGAAAGTCCGCCCGTGGTCGGGTCTTATCGACTCGATCAGATTTTGGATGACCTATCAAACGGATTTTTCGGATTCATACCTCGTAAGGGATACCTGCTCTCACAAATTTTATCTTTACAGTTCATCTTCTTTGTGTTAGCCTGTGGGCTCTCAAAAGCATGGTACGGAAAAACATGGATAAAGGTGAGAGGAAGAGAATATGGCGGATTTTTTTCAGAACGGTGTGATTACGACCCTGCAAAAGCTGGTCGATCGGCCTATCGAGGATCTGGAGCAAGAGCTAAAAGGATTGACTCAGTCGAGACGTACCGTTCTTCTTCTACCCGCACTCTATTCCGAGTTTCAAGGTGCGGCGATGCCGAGAATTGTCGAGCAGCTAAAGGGCCTGGAATACCTCTATCGAATCGTCCTTTCCCTTGACAGGGCAACCGAGCAGGAGTTCAAAAGAGTAAAAGAAATCATGTCGGTGTTGTCCGGGGATGTGCGGGTTGTCTGGCACGACGGCCCCAGGATGAGAAAGCTTCTCAAAGAATTGAAAAGAGCAGATTTTGAGGTCGACATGCCGGGAAAGGGGCGCTCCGTCTGGATGACTCTGGGCTATATCACAGCCGACGACAGTGTTTTTGCCGTTGCTCTCCACGACTGTGATATTGTTAATTACAGAAGAGATATCGTCTCCAAACTCGTCTACCCGATTGTTCACCCTGGGACGGATTTCGAATTCAGCAAGGGGTACTATGCCAGGGTGACGGACAAGCTTTACGGCAGAGTGACAAGACTTTTCTACACACCCCTGATTCGGTCACTCAAGAAAATTCTTGGGTTCAATGCCTTTCTCGAATACCTGGACAGTTTCCGTTACCCCTTGTCTGGCGAATTTGCGCTCAACAGGAGTCTCGCTGAAAAAATAAGGATATCTCCTACCTGGGGGCTGGAGGTTTCCCTGTTGAGCGACATCTATCAGAATGCATCCGTCAATCGAGTTTGCCAGGTTGAAATCATCGAAACCTACGAACACAAGCATCAAATTTTGTACAAGGATAAATCGGATGTCGGGCTCACCCGAATGGCGACAGAAATCGCAGCGGCCTTATTCAGAGTGCTGAGCCAGGATGGCCTGGTCATGAGTGACGGTTTCTTCAGGACACTGGTAACGACCTACATCCAGGAATCCAGGACCGCAGTTGAGAAATTCAATGCCTTATCCTTGATCAACGGTTTGGCCTACGATAGGCACAACGAAAATGAGGCGGTCGAAATCTTCACCGGATCGTTGAAAAAGGCGATTAAGGGGTTTACCGACAACCCTGTTGGCGTCCACCTCATGGCCGCCTGGGTGAGGATTCACGCTGCTATCCCCGACTATACAAAGCGGCTCCAGGAGGCAGTTGAGACGGATAATCAATAGATTTAGACGACAGTGAGAGTAACCCCCCCCGCTCCAAACTCTTCCTTCCCTGAGACTTTCTATGTAACGTTAAGGATAAGTTAGCCATGGGGAAATAATGAAAAAATGGAGAGTTTTCTCACAGCGCCTTGTCGTTGCTGTTATACCAATTCTGATTGTTGCTGCGGCCCTGACCGGATGTGCGAATCGTGAGGCGGAATGGGACATTCAGAATCCGTATGCAGGCGTCGACTGGGCGAAATATCAGCAACACAAAGCCAACTTCCACACCCACACCACCTTGAGTGACGGAAGCGGAACGCCGCAGGAGGTGATTGATCGTTATCATGCAAGAGGGGTCACGATTCTGGCGCTGACAGATCATGATACCATGAAAACAGAATGTACAACCTGGCCATGGCAGGCCTTTGATCGCGATCCCGAAATCTTAGGTATGGTGGCCATCGAGGGCAACGAGATCTCACGAGTGCATCATATCGGAAGTTACTTCAACGACTACGGTGAGGCAGACGTTGATTCGGAGGACGCCGTCCTCAAAGAGATCGGACGTCGAGGCGGGTTGGCTGTTCTGTTCCATCCCGGCAGATACGAGAAATCCGTGGAATGGTATGTCGAAATGTATCGGACGTATCCGCACCTGATCGGCTTCGAGATTTACAACCAGGGAGACAGGTACCCGAACGACCGAAAGACATGGGATTCCATTTTGGCCGATAGGGGTATCGAGCGCTCGGTCTGGGGGTTTTCAAACGATGATATGCACAACCCAAGGACCCATCTTGGCAGCAACTGGAATATCATGCTGTTGCCCGAGTTATCAGCGGAATGGGTGCGTCGAGGCATCGAAGATGGCGCGTTTTTCTTTGTCTATGCTCCGGAGGGTCATAAGGGTGCCCCCCTGCCGGTGATCAAGTCAATCACCGTTGATTTGCAGAAGGGTGTCATACACATTGATGCAACTGGTTATGAAAGCATAGAGTGGATATCTCAAGGCATCGTCGTGCATCGGGGTGATCGGGTGACCTTATCCGAGCTGTCAACTCTTGGCAGATATATTCGAGCCGAGATTCGCGCGGCGGATAGCGGTTCAATCGTTGGAACACAGCCATTTCGCATTCACCCTTTGGCCAAATAGAATGGGCGGCGAGCAGGGATTTAAGAAAGCGCATCTCTCAAAATCTGAATGGGGTGAAGCACCTTCAGGCCGGTGAGATGGCGGATTTGCATGCGGCACCCTTCGCAGTCAGAAAGAATGATGTCAGGTTTTAAACGGTCAACGGCCTCTGCCAAGTCTCTTCCGATCTCCTCGGATATTTCATATTTTTCCTTCTTAAACCCAAAGGTTCCGCCCATTCCACAACAATCCGCCTCGATAGGGTCAATTTTAAGACCCGGAATGAGTCGTAGAATTTCAAGAGCCGGAAGGCCGATCCCCAACGCTCTTAAATGGCATGGGGCAAAATAGGCTGCTTTTAACGAAAGTTCCTTGAAACGGGTATTCAGACCATTTGATTCTTTTAAATTTCTTAAAAACTCAAAGATGTCGAAAATATGCTGAGCCACTTCATCGGCTCCCGGGATAGACAGTAGATGGCTATATTCATGTTTAATCATGTGGCCGCAGCTGGTCGAAGAGAAGATGATGTCGAACCCGGAACGAATTGTCTGGAGAAGAGAAGGGACATTGTAGCGGGCCATTTTCTCTGCCCCTTTAAAATCTCCGTTGCCAAGCATGGGAATGCCGCAGCATCGCTGAGGAGGGAGGATGACTTCCAACCCATTTGCCTCTAAGACTTGAACCGTAGCTTTTCCGACATCGACTTCGTTGGCATTCGTATAACAACCATAAAAATAGGCAACCTTTCGAGTCCCTTCGGAATGGCGCTTTTTAAACCATTGTTTGAATGTCGAGGATTCATAACCCGGGAGCTCTCTTCTCCTGTCAATCCTTAAAACCGCTTCCGCTATCCTTTTAATTATAGAATTTCTAAGAAGATAATTGACGAAAGGGGAGAAAAGGGATCCGAGCGAGCCGTAAAGGGTGGAGTGGGTGAGAAGCCAATCCCGGAAAGGTCTTCCTCTCTCATCCAGGTATTTGGCTTTGGCGATGAGGTTGAGTTCCGAGATATTAACACCGGATGAGCAAACCATATCGCAGAGATGGCATCCGATGCAGAGGTCAATCCATCCATCCACAGAAGGTTCGTTGGGCCTTCGGAATCGCTCAGATCCGGGACCTGCCTGTTTAGGCCCCGGGAATTTTGGAGTCACTCGAGAGACAGGGCAGATCGCCATGCAGGTCGCACAGCGGATACAAACATCGGAATTATTCTTAGGCCAGGATTTTTTTTCCATCGCTGATGGTATCTTCCGGCTTTTTACTTCAAGGGGTGAAGCCGGAGTTGCAAAGCGCATAGAGCAGAGAGCATAGAGTTATTTCGAAAGACGAAATAGATCAAGAGATTCAATAACCCCCTTCTCATTCTTCTGCTTGGTTCTTTTGATATACTATGTCTGGTTGCTTTTATCCGCTTTGCGCCATGCGTTACTTTTCGAGTGCATTTTTCGCTGCCATATAGCCTGTCGCAATCTCAATGCCTTCCCTTGATTTTTCGTCAATAGAGTGATGATGAGCTAAAATCGAACCCGCCGCCCACAGGTTTTCTAAGGTCAGTTCTCCTTTTTCATTCACTGGTTGAAAAGACGGATTGGTTAAAATACCGGTTTGGTGGATCGGATGAGGAGTCTCTGAAAAAAAATTGGTTCCAAACCAGCTTTCTCGAGATGGGGGTTGGGGGACAGGTAAGTTGAAGATGGGTTCAAAAATCTTTTCACGGTCCGCTTTCAGACCTCCTCCGATGAAACGTCCCGTGGCAAGGATATAACGATCAGCCGAATAGGATGTGATCACAGGCGGATGAAGCACCTCAATCCCTTCACATCTTCTTCCTTTCGCCATTGCTTTTGAGACGGAATAACCGGGAAGAAAACTAACTCCCTCTTGAATCAACCATTGTTTAAAGCGGTTGAAGATTCTCATCCCTGGAATCGAGGGAGGGGGAATAGGGATTTCAAAGATTTGAACGCCAATGATTTCCTCCAAGTTCTCCTTAACCGTGATGGGGTGATGCAATCCTAAAAGGGCAGGAAAACCTACCCGTGTTTCCTCGCGGAGCTGTTTTTTAATCTCCTTGCCGATATTTTCCCTGAAAGATTTTTTTTCCATTAATCTTGCCAGGGCAGTCGCTGTTATCTCATCGTGAAGGGGACCAGGGAGAGAAAGGGTTATCCCTCGACACTTCAATTGATCACCAACATAAAGAGCATAGAAATCCTTGAAGCCTTTAAATCCAACAATGAGTGTACGCCCTTCATCGATCAAGGTTCCTCCGACCATGGTCATTGGGATAAGATAAGTGGGTCGGAGTGTTCCTGCACTTGTAGGAATGAGACAGTTCATCTCCTCAATCGTTTGAAAAGAATAAGGAGGCGGAAATAGGGAAAGAAAGGAGGAGAGGGCTTCTACAATTTTTTCCGGGCCCGCGTGAGAATACGGGTGCTCAGGATGATCTTTTATCCATTGAGAAAGGCCATCTCTCATCTTCTTCGCCTTTGGAAATTGACCTAACAGATCGATCGTATTTGAAAAAAGGCAAAGAGAACCCATTCCCTTTCCAACGATGAGGACTTTCTTGCCAGATTCCGCGGCCGTTTTGGCTGCCATCAGCCCAGAAAGTCCCATTCCAATGATAATGAGGTCGAAGTGCATCAATGCCTCGACCCCCCTCCCTCGCCCTCCTCCTCGAGAGGGGAGGGGGGGGTGGGGATGAGATTGAAGATTCCTTTATAAATTGATTCGATCAACTCTTCTTCTTTAAGCGCCGCCCCCCAGAGAATCGGCCGGATCCCTTTCCATCGCTCTTCAAGAAATTGTTTTAGCGCTTCATTGGAGTCTCCTTCTATCATCCTTAAATCATGCAGGATCCCAAAAAGACGATGGATACAAAAACCTCCTTGACAGGTTCCTTTGGCGAGGCGTGTCCGATGGAGGATATCCTGTAAGTCCTTTAATTTATCTGTTTTTAAAAGCTCATCCACTTCTTTCCTTTGAACCAGCTCGCAATCGCAAAGAGTCTCCTCTCTATTTATTGAGAATTGCTTCAGTTGTTCTGTAAGGCCGGTGGGTCTGTTTGCACCGGGGAGGGGCTTCAAATGAGTTGAACAGGACACATTCACTCCCATTTTTTGACAGACGAGATCAGAAGTTTTTTCTGCCATCAACCGATAAGTGACCAATTTTCCGCCCGTGATGGTAATCAAGTTTTTTATCCCGTCATTTTTCCCGTGGTCCATTAATACAAATCCCCGGCTAATCGCTCGATCCTCCCCTTTTTCTTCGGATTGGAATAAAGGCCGGATGCCTGCGTAAGCCCGGATAAACCTGGTTTCCTGGATGGCAGGAATCATCTTCGATGTCTCTTGAATTAAGAGGGAGACCTCATGCGGAGTCACCCCGAAATTTTCAATCTCTTCCAGGCGGATGGATGTGGTTCCCAGGATGGATACGGTATGGTTCGGGACTACGATATCGCCGTCAAAAGGAGGTCTGCAGCGATTGATGACGCGATGGGTGAGTCTTCGGTTCGTGATCAGCATCGATCCCTTTGAAAGAGTCATGCCGATGCGAAGGCCGGCAAGCTTCAGAATTTGGTTTGCCCAGGCCCCGGTGGCGTTGATGATATAGGAGGCTTCAATCGAATATTCCTCGCCCTGAGTGAGATCCCTTGCCCTTGCCCCCGTCACTTTATCGCCGTTAATAATCAGAGAAGTGATTTCTGTGTGAAGAAGGGTTTTTGCTCCGTGGCCTTCTGCATCTTGAGCATTTCCTAAAACTAAGGCAAACGGATCAATTGACCCATCCGGGACCTTTACAGCGCTGAGGAGACTGGGATTGAGTTCGGGCTCCAATTCAAGGGCGTCATCGCGAGATAAAAGGGTGTTTTGAATCCCCACTTTTTCACAGGATCGAAGAAATCTCTCCCTGTAATCGAAGCCTTCCTCGGGAAGAGAGATAAAAAGGCCGTCTGTTTCTTCAATGCAGTGGGGGGCGATCTTTCTGAGGATCTTATTTTCAGCCATGCACTCCCGGGCCGCTTCGGGGTCAGAGACAGCGTACCTTCCACCACTGTGAAAAAGTCCATGGTTGCGCCCGGAGGCGCCGGTGGAAAAATCTCCTTTTTCAATCAAAACAGAGGGGATTCCTCTCAGCGCCAAATCCCTTGAAATCCCGGTGCCTGTCGCCCCCCCTCCAATGATCAATACTTCTGTCCGAAGTTTCATTTAAAACTCCGAGATATGATTTCTAAGTCCGAAAATTGGATTTAGAAAACTCAGGTTGTCTTCATGACGATGCTACAGATGATGTTGGCTGCTTCGTCACTTCGATCGGCTGCATTGCTGAGGTGTCGATAGATCTCCCTCATCTTCAGCATATAGATCGTATCTGTCTTTTTGAAGAGATCGGCGAGGGCTGAGTGATAGGCTTTCTCCATAACATTTTCATACGATTTGGCTTTGACGGCGTGTTTCATGGCAATGTTGGGGTAAGTCCCTAAAATTTTGACGGCATCATTGATCTCACGGGCTGCTTTTTTAAGAACATCCACCATTTCCCGGAGATGTTCATCAGAAGACACCCCGTAAATCTCCATTTCATCCACGGTGGAATTAGCATAATCCGCGATGTCATCAATTGCCCTTGACAGGGCGAAGATATCCTCCCGATCCATTGGGGTGACGAACGTCTGATGGAGCTCTTCGATAAGAATTCTTCGAAGTTCATCGGCCTCTTTCTCAATATTCTTCACTTTGTTTGCGTTATCCTGATTTTGTTCTACGACAAAAACTTCCAATGCTTCTATGCCTTCAAGGGTTTTGGAGGCCTGATCAGTCAGCATCTTATGAAAATTGCTCTCTTTCGGAAAGAGTCGGTTTTTTAAACTCAATCCCTTCTCCCTTTCACTGACTTCATACCCATCTCGTTAAATATATCAATTGCTCATTTTCTAACGAGATTACATGGATTTGTCAAGAAAAACGATAATTCCTCC
>DCUS01000059.1 GCA_002327885.1 Syntrophaceae bacterium UBA2208 | reverse complement strand
GGGGCCCACAATGCAGACAAATTCCCTTTCTCTGACATGAAAATTGATATCCTCTAATACAAAGATCGGTCCATTAAGAGTTTGAAATACTTTCTCAAGATACCGACACTCAAAATCCATGACACTCTCTTTCTATCGTAAAGTTTGTTTTGAGACGTTGCCCTCGTTATTCAAAGTAGATGGCAGGGTTGTTTTATGATTCTCTGAAAAAGGGGCTTCCCAAAAGACCACCATCCTCCAAGACTTTTTAGGCGGACTTTCGATTCTACACCCTGGGAGAAATCGGGTATAAATTTCTTTGAAAGCTTCCGGTGTCAATTTTTTCTTTTTATCTTTACAGATATATTGAATCCACTCAGGACTCATTAGAAACCTAAGAATCCGCCACATGGTATAGAAACCATGAGAAAATGCATATCTCGGGATATTCCTGAGAATACGGAATATCCGCCAGACGGGATAGGCATCCAAACGAGGATGAATGCTCACGATGTCACACAAAACCATTCGCCCCCTCGGTTTAAGCAGGCGCCTGAGGCCTGGGAGGGTGACTTCTAATTGGGTGACATGCAGAACAGTGTTGCTTACCACAAAATCATAACATTTATCTTTGAATGGAAGTTTTTCAAGATCGGCGACGATGAAGTCTACATTCTTTTTTTTCAGATTGTCCTGATGAGACTTAGCCAGTTTAATCATCAGGAAGGACCTGTCCACACCTACCATGTAATCCACATGGTCCGCAAGTTGAAGGGAGAGGACCCCTGAACCGCACCCTGCATCGAGGGCGAAGTGGGTTGATTCAGGAAGAGCCTTTAATGCCTCGGGATAGCCACGGGGCCCCATTACCCATGCCCAAAAACTATATCCTTCCGCTAAGAAATCAAAGTTCGTTCTCTGGCCTTTATTCATCCTTTTCCTCATTCAGCTATTTGATTTATAAAAATCCTCAATCCAAAACGTTTTTTCTTTCGACGATTATATTTTCGAACCATGTAGGAGCGACTTATTTATGGATTATAATATGCTTATAGCTTTTAACTTCTTCAAAAAAGTATGACTATTTTTCGATCAAATAAAATATTTAAGGCCTTCTCATTTCTTAAAATTATTGGTTGGCTGTACCCAATATTCTGTTACCATATTCAATGAAGCTGGGATCCCAGAACTGGTTTGGGGGGATCACTCGATCAAGA
Source organism: Syntrophaceae bacterium UBA2208 (assembly GCA_002327885.1). Classification (GTDB taxonomy): domain Bacteria; phylum Desulfobacterota; class BSN033; order BSN033; family UBA1163; genus UBA1163. The sequence continues at coordinate 12,452 of DCUS01000059.1, read as the reverse complement.
TATCCTCTTTTAGTGGCCCACCTTTGGAAATCCATCATACTTTCAACATTAATCATACCGTTATTCCTTATGGGTGGCCAACATAACTTTTTGAGAAGCTCTCGATCCAATCCCGTATATTTGGAGATGATCTCTAAATTTCGGTCTGTTTTTCCCAGATTGTATTGACGGACCCCTTTCAAATAAGCAACCATAAATCTTTTCCCTGTGTCGCGATTCTTATCCACGAGGGAAGGGCCAAAGATCAACGGGGCGGTCGGAAAATCAGGAATAATCTCCTGAGCTGGCATCCAGATCACCCCATGACCTGTTTGTGTGGTCATGGTCACCCAAGGTTCAAAAGCGAGAAAGAGATCAATGGAACCTTTCTTCAGAGCCTCAGGTCGTGCTGGATTGGGAAGATTGACGATTTCAATATCATCAAGGGTGAGACCGCCCATTTCAAGGATTTTTTCCGTGCAATAGCCTGCCGCATTGGAACCTCGAAACATGACTATTCGGCGGCCCTTCAATTGGGCCGGATTCTTCAACTTTCCACTCTCCACTAATTCCTTCCTTGCTACAAAGCTCATAAAGACGCATCCAGTGGAAGCCACATACCCTTTATCCCCCGCAAGAATGACTTTTGCTCCCCGCGCCATGGCGTTGAAAGGAGCAGCTGTGATGAAGCCACTCACCACATCGAGATTCCCTTGAATCAAGGCTGGCATCGCGTCACCTGCATCATCCATCTTAACAAAATCAACTTGAAGCCCTTCCTTGGTGAAGAAGCCTTCTTCTTGAGCAATAAAGTAAGTAGCAAAAGTCAAATAGGATGCCATCACGACTCTCAGCTTAATTGGTTTTTGCTCCAACGTTTCTTTAGCCTGGAGGATAGGTATCGGTAGCAGTAGGGCGAAAATCAGGAAAAAATAGAATATTTTTCTTTGGGAAATGCCTATCATAGCTTCATTCGCCTCCTTTCGAATTTTTCAGACCAAGACTTCGTGAGAGGTGCAGTGGCATTAATTTCCCTCGGTCTGTCCAGATGGGTTCCATTCTTTTAACCCTTAAGGATCCAGCCTGACTCCATATGGCTCGAGCTAAGTCAGCCGAAACACTGCTGCGTTTCAAGGCCTCAAGAACCACGTCAATCACTTCCTTTTCCTCTCTCAGTTTAATCTTGGGGCTCACGATCAGGTTGAGTCGGGTGAACCCCCATTCATCCTCCTCCTCAGTTAACTGGTAATCAAGAGGACTTCCTCCAAAATGAATTGGTAGTACCTCCTCCAAGATATGTACCATTTCGCCGCCAACCAAAGTGACCCCCTCCCCGGTCAGCTTACGGAAGCTATGAATCCTACGAATGTGTTCGGTATAGCCAAAACTCTCAAAGGGACAGCCGCAAGACCGGGTTTCGACAATTCCATAATCATCACTTTCTACGTTCAGCACCACTTTAGGGGCTGTGGGGAGAAGGGCTGTAAAATGGAAGGCATCTACTATGATTTGGGAGCCGGGCACTTGCCTTGGATATTGAATGAGGGCAAGGCCATCTTTAAAGAGATGGAGGTCATTTACCTCAACGGGGTTAGCACAGCTAAAGCCAACAACACCTGTTTCAACGAAGAAATAGTGTGGGATATATCGTGCCCCGCATCGTGTGATTTCACGAACCTTTGCCGGAGTAGGTGGCTCCCCACCTCCCAGAAAGGAAACCCCCGTGAGATCGAGTCCTTCCTCTTGAGCTGACAGAGAGATTCGTAAGAGCATGCTGATGTGCCCGGAAACCAAACACCCTCCATGATTTTTTAAAGTATTGGCTGCCCATCTGGCTATGACCACTGACCGATCCAAACTCAAGGGTTCGGGCCAAGGGAAGGGTAAGCCAAGGAGTCGTCCGGTCAATATAATATATTGCGTAGCAAGGCGATGTTTTAAAGGAGGACGGTAGTCCTGACTTATGATTGGATAAAACCATTTTTTAGGAATGGACCGATAACAAGTTCTTAAAAGAAGGCTGTGGAATCCGCTATTGTCTGGAAAGATGCCCCACCATATGAGGGCAGGCAAACCCAAAAGACCATGTGCGCTCATCCCCAACATATGGAATGGCGCCTCAGATCGGTGATGGTCGAGATCAATTTCGACTCGTGTCCCTACCCCGGTCGTTCCACCTGTGGTGCTTTCATAGTAGCATCTCAAATAAGGATTATCAAAGTCCTTTGCTTTAATAGGAAACACTTTTCCATTTCGTACCATGGGCTCTCGTCCCTTAAACTCTTCAAAGGTAATGTAAACACCAGCCTCCCGCAAAGCTTGAAGCGTGCCTTCCAGCCCTTTGGCTCTGACCATATTCTCAATATCCCCCATCTCGCACCGGGCTAACTTCAACAAAGGGAGATAGGGACTTTTGGGATAGCCGAAAATTCCTCGCCTCACCAGGCGGAGGAAGTTGGCCTCCCTTTCTTCCATCCGTTTCTTGATGATCGCTTTGGCTTCTTCGAGAGTCAGAGTCTGTTTTAGAAATCCTCTCAATCCCCAGATGAAACGGCCAAACATTTTTAGATCAGATAAATTTCCCACCCTTTGACTGTTCTCCTTTTAAATTTGGCACCTGGATTCATCAAACCCTTACCCGGAGAGGGACGGCCATGAAATCAACGTCATCTCCTGAATCAATCCAGTTTATGGGAGCAACCATTTGATTCGATCGCATCTTTATCAACAACGGGGTTAACCTTTTTTCTTCATTCCATACTCGAAACGTTGAACTATCTTTTCACTTTCAGATTCTCAGGATCATAGAGGGGTTCTTTTTCAACGGTGGCCTCAACTCTCTTGGCGGCGACTTCAATCTGCAATCGGGTTCCGGGTTTCGAATAATCCATAGGGAGATATCCGTAAGCAATGGGTTTCTGAATCGTATGCCCGAATCCTCCACTGGTGACCAAACCGATCACTTTATCTCCATCAAGAATGGCCTCTTTACCCACAGGCATCAATGGCTCTGTTTGGAGAGTGAGACAGCATAGGCGGCGGGAGATCCCTTTTTCTTTTTGAGTTAGGAGAGCCTCCTGGCCGATAAAATTGTCCTTGTCCAATTTCACGCAGAAATCGAGCCCTGCCTCAAAAGGGGTATACTCCGGAGAGATATCCCCACTCCAATACCGGTATCCCTTTTCAAGGCGTAATGATTCGATACAACGATATCCTGCATTGATCAGCCCAAAGGATTTTCCTGCTTTCCAGATGGCATCATAGACATTCAAGGCATATTCTATGGGGATATGCAATTCCCAACCCAGCTCACCGACATAGGTGATTCGGAGCGCAAGGGCGGGGGCATGACCGATGTAGATTTGCCTGCAGGTCATATAAGGGAATGCTTCATTCGACATGTCGTCTTTGGTGAGTTGTTTTAGAATATGACGTGACTGAGGTCCGCAGAGGGTGATGCAGGCTTTACTCGACGTCACATCGTTGATCACTATGGAAGAATCTTCTGGAAGATGTTTTAGTATCCAGCTCTGATCATGTTTCACGAAGGCCGTCCCCGTAATCAGATAAAAATGATTTTCACCGATTCGGCTTACCGTGAGGTCACATTCAATTCCCCCTTTTTCATTTAGCATCTGGGTGTAGGTGATCGAACCCACAGGTTTATCCATCTGACTCACTGCCATTTTTTGAAGGAATGGGAGCGAACCCGGCCCCTTGATTTCAATCTTGCCGAAAGAGGTCTGATCGATGATCCCTGCCTTGGTCCTGACGGTTTCATGTTCCTTTCCAACATGCTCAAACCAGTTTGGGAGTCCCCACCCCAATTTATCTTTGGGTATCACCCCTTTTGGGGCAAACCAGTTGGGCCGCTCCCAGCCGGACTTTTCTCCGAAAACTGCTCTCATTTTCTTTAAGCGGTGATAAAGGGGGCTCGTGCGCAATGGCCTCGCCGAAAGCATTTCTTCATATGGCCAACTCATCGAATAGTGGTGGGCATAAACTTCGATGGATCTTTCAAGGGCATATTTTTGGCTTCCGTGATGGGTTCCGAGACGACGGATATCAAGACGCCATAAGTCTAAACCGGGCACCCCCTCGATGATCCATTCTGCCATCATCTTTCCGACTCCTCCTCCGGCTGCAATTCCGTGGGCACAGAAGCCCGCCGCTACGAAGAAGTTCCTCACCTCCCCCGCTTCCCCCATGATAAAATCTCCATCAGAGGTGAACGCCTCAGGACCATTGAGCAGAGTGATGATTTCAGCATTCCCGATGGCAGGAACCCGTTTCATGGCCAGAAGGGAGAGGGGTTCGAAATGTTCATAGTTGGATTTAAGCAATGTTTTGGTAAAATCCCTCGGAATTCCATCCATGGCCCACGGGATGGGATTGTGTTCGTATCCTCCCATGATGAGTCCGCCGACTTCCTCCCGGAAATAAACGAGAAGATCGGGATCCCGCATGGTGGGCATTCCTTTTCGGACTCCCTCGATGGGCTTCGTGATGATGTATTGATGTTCCATAGGGATAATCGGGATGGAGACGCCTACCATTTTTCCTATCTCCGGGGCCCAGATTCCTGCAGCGTTCACAACGACTTCTGTTTTGATGCTTCCCTTTTCTGTCAACACTTCGTCGACCGATCCGTTTTTTAAGTGAATCCCTGTCACACGGGTTTCCGTATAAATTGTCGCCCCACGATCTTTAGCTCCCTTCGCAAGGGCATAAGTCACCCCGCTTGGATCAATCTGTCCATCTGTCGGAAGATTGGCCGCTCCAATAATTCCCTTCTTTTCCATCACCGGGAAGAGATCACAGGCTTCTTTGGGGCTGATCAATTCCATGGGCAATCCAAAAGTCTTCGCCATGGCCGCTGATCGACGTAATTCCTCCATCCGGTTCTTTGATGAAGCGATCCGGAGTCCCCCCACCTCACTCCACCCGGTGTGTTGACCGGTCTCCTCTTCGAGGCGAGAATATAGTTCGATGCTGTATTTCAACATCTTCGTGATGTTTACTGAGGAACGAAGCTGGCCCACCAAACCGGCAGCGTGAAAGGTTGCCCCGCTGGTGAGTTCTCCCTTATCCAAAAGCGCTACGTCTGTCCATCCCATTTTGGTCAGGTGGTAAGCAATGCTGCAACCCGTAATCCCCCCTCCGATAATCACCACCCTGGCTTGATTTTTCATAGGTCACTTCCTCCAAGTTAGAAAATAAAACCCGTTGGTTTAAGGGTAGGGGTAAACCTGCCTCCGGCAGGCAGGGATGCCGGTTTTGTTGATGGCTTCCTAACCCTGACCCCAAGACTATTTTCATAGTGCGAGCCTGCAGCAGGCAGGTCCTCCCGGCAGAGAGGGAATTCTACGCTGCCCACCTGTTTAGACAGGACTAATTTAAAAAAGTGTTTTTGTCAACCTTTCTTCATTTTTTCATTTTACTTCAACATGTCCTGAAATTTTTGGAAATATTAAACTTGAGGAATTTTAAAAGTTGACAAAAATATTTGTTTTCGATATAAGATTTTAAAATTATATCAATCGATTTTGAAATATTTAATATAAGAGGGGAGGTGACGATTTAAGAGTTTCAAGGAAGAGAAGAATTCATTAAGGTAACTGAGAAAAAAGGAGGCTAATCGTATGAAGGGAAAATGGATGGGTTTGATGATCAGCATGATCAGTTTAGTGTTTTTGTTAGGAACGGCTGTCGCCAAAGAGAAGGTGACGGTTTATACCTCCCTGGAAACGGATGAGACGGTAAAATATCTGGAACTGGCTAGAAAAGAGCTTTCCGACCTTGAGATTGATATCATCCGACTTTCGACAGGGGAATTAGGCGCGAGAATGCTGGCGGAGAAAGGTAATCCTCAGGCCGATTGTATCTGGGGATGGGCGGTGACCAACACGGAGCAGTTTATTCCGTTGGGAATGTTAGAGCCTTATAAACCCAAGGGGGTTGAGAAACTGGACAAAAGGTTTGTCCATCCTAAATATTTTTATGCTGGGATCGATATGTACATCGCCGCCTTCTGTGTGAACACAAAGGTGTTGAAAGAAAAAGGGCTTCCGATGCCAAAGGGATGGAATGATCTGCTCCATCCTGGATTTAAAGGCCTTTTGGCGATGCCCAACCCCGCTGCTTCCGGGACGGGTTTCTTACAGATAGCCAGCCTTCTTCAAATGTATGGAGCCAAAGAAGGAAAGGAAGATGGTTGGGAGTTTTTGAAGAAGTTGGATAAAAATATGGGGCAATATATCAAAAGCGGGTCGAGACCAGCCAAAATGACGGCTCAGGGAGAGTTTGCGGTGGGATGCTCCTTCGATTTCGTGGTGGGCGAATTGAAAAAACAGGGAGCTCCCGTTGAATTTGTATTCCCTGTGGAAGGAGCAGGTTATGAAGTGGAGGCCAATGCCCTCCTTAAAGGAGCCAAAAATCCAAAAGCAGCCAAGAAGTTTTTAGATTGGGCAATCAGCCAGAGCGCCATGAAGGTTTATTCCGAGTTCAAATTAGGCGTTACTTTGCCCGGGATTCCAACCCGAGCGGATATGCCGAAATTAACAGAAATTAAACTCTATCCGATGGACTTTTCCTGGCAGGCTAAAAACCGGGATGATATCCTGAAAAAATGGGAAGGCCTTTTCTTGAAGTAATAATAACGATCGGTAGGTCCTCAGGGCATCCCGCCTTAGTATGGGGTGCCTTTTTTTTGACTCTATGGAGGATAAAACATAACGAGCACAATGTATCCCATTTCCTTCTTAGAATCCTCCCCCTCGTAGGCAGTGAATTGATTCCTCAACAGGATTGACATATTTTTAAAATTCATTTAAAAACCTTTTTAAACAGGTAAACAGGTTTGGAGGAAAGGGAAGATGGGAAGAAACCTGAGGTTGGAGAACCTCACGAAACAATTCGGGACTCTGACCGCCGTGGACCAGGTGAACTTGGAGATCGAGGAAGGAGAATTCGTCTGTTTTCTCGGGCCGAGCGGTTGCGGCAAAACGACCGTTCTCCGGATGATCACCGGGTTTGAAACAGTGACAAAGGGGAAAATCCTCTTTGATGGAAAGGTGATCAATGATCTTACCCCCAAGAAAAGGGAGTTTGGGATTGTTTTTCAATCTTATGCACTTTTCCCAAATATGACGGTAGAGGAAAACATTGCCTTTGGTCTCAAGGTCAGGAAGAAGCCTAAAAAGGATATCGCAGAAAGAGTGGATCAAATGCTCGACCTGATCGGGCTTCGAGACTGGAGGAACCTCTATCCTGCTCAATTGAGCGGAGGTCAGCAACAACGGGTGGCCTTGGTTCGGGCCCTTGCGCCCAATCCTCAAGTCCTTCTTCTGGATGAACCCTTGAGCGCCCTGGATGCAAAAATTCGGGTCCGACTCAGGGCTGAAATTAAAAGGTTACAGCAGGAGCTAAAGAAAACGATGATCTATGTGACGCATGACCAGGAGGAGGCCCTCTCCATCGCAGACCGGGTGGTCGTGATGGAGGCAGGCCAGTTCCGGCAGGTTGGGAAACCGATTGAGATTTATCAATGTCCCAATTCCAGCTTTGTTGCCGACTTTGTCGGAACATCGAATTTTTTTAAAGGTGCTCGCTCAGAAAATCGAGTGAATATCGGATCAAGGGAGTTCATCATTTCTCAACAAGGCGAATCAGCCAAAGAGGATGTCTATTTGGCCATCCGGCCGGAGAAGATAGAGGTGTTTAAATATGAGGCTCCCCCGGACCATGTCGAGCGTTCGAACATCGTCCCGGGCAGAATCGATGTGGTGACCTTTTTAGGCGCCGCTGTCCGTTTAACCATCAATGTGGCCGGAGAAGAGTTGATATCGGATGTCATTGAAAAAGAGTTCACTCAGAGACAGTTAAAGCAAGGAGACGAAGTCCTTCTCTACTTTCCTCCCGAGGCTTTTATCATCTATCCTGCACCGGTAAAAGAGAGGTCTTCATGAATCGAACAGAGAAGACCCAAGGTTCCACCATTTCTAATCCCATCAGTAGTGACCGGTGGCTCACCGGGGTCACGATGGGATTCCTCCTTGCCGTCCTCATTTTTTTTATGCTCTATCCCGTTTATGATATCTGTAAGCTCAGTTTCTATCGAGGGAAGGTCCTCACACTTGAACATTATATTTCCTATTTCACCAATCCTCGAATGTTTCGATCTTTGACCAATAGCCTTATTGTCTCCAGTGTGACCACGGTCATCACCACGATCCTCGCTTTTTTCTTTGCTTATGGACTGACCCGGACGACCATCCGGGGGAAAGGGGTCTTCTACACAATTTCGACCCTTCCTCTGATCGCTCCCTCCATCATTCAAGGATTGGCTCTGATCCTTTTGTTTGGGAAAAATGGATTGATCACCCGTTATCTGTTCCATACGGATTGGAATATCTATGGCGCGACGGGGATCATCGTCGCAGAATGCCTTTACTGTTTCCCCAATGCCCTGTTTATTCTATATACCACCCTTTCCGCCGTGGATACGAGATTGGATGAAGCGGCGCAGAGCCTTGGCGCCTCTTCCCTGAAGACGTTTTATAAGGTCACCCTTCCTTCAGCCAAATATGGGATTGCGAGCGCCGCTGCACTGGTTTTCAATTTAACGATTACCGATTTTGGCGTCCCCGTCGTCATCGGCGGGAATTATAGTGTCCTGGCCACTGAAATCTACCAACAGGTCATTGGAATGCAAAGGTTCAACCTGGGAGCAACCATCAGCGTGATCCTCCTCATCCCCTCCGTGGCCGCCTTTCTTCTGAACTACTATCTTACTAAAAAGAGTTACGCCCTGATCAGTGGGCAAGCCCGTCCATTTCTTCAACCCTCACGACCCTTTAAAAAATGGGCCTTCACCCTCTATTGCTGGATTCCCTGTATTTTTATCCTCATCGTATTTACCACCGTCTTCCTGGGTTCCTTTGTCAAGGTCTGGCCTTATGATTTTTCCCTCACCTTGAAACATTATGACTTCCCCTCACTGGGAGGGATTGCACCTGTCTGGACCAAATTCTGGGCCTCCATCCTGAAAGGAGAATGGCAATCCATCATTGCTTATAAGTATGCTCCCATCTGGAATAGCCTCTGGGTCTCCATTTTGGTAGCGATTGGAGGAGCCTCCCTGACTCTTATAACAGGATATATCGTTGAGAAAAAGAAACCCAGAGGGGAGCAATTTCTCTACACCCTGAGTGTCTTGCCGGCAGCCATTCCTGGAATCGTCATGGGTTTGGGGTATATCTTGGCCTTTAACAAACCCTACTTCTTCATTTACGGGACTTTTTGGATTGTCATCATCAATATCATCATCTGCAATTTTACGCTGGGGGTGCTTTCCAGCATTGCTAACCTCAAACAGATTGACAAGTCGATTGAAGAGGCTGCGGTGAGTCTGGGGGCTGACCCGATCATCACTTTCACGCGGGTGGTCTTTCCGCTTACGAAAACGGCTTTCTTATCCAATATGACTTTTTTCTTTATGAGGTCCATGACCACCATCAGCGCGGTGATCTTCCTCGTCTCGGCGAAAGTGAAACTGGCCGCCATCGAGATTGTCTTCCTTGATATCGATGGCCGAACAGCCAGCGCAAACGCCATGTGTACAATCATCATTCTCATTGTGGTGGGGATGCTGGTCGCCATGAGATTGATCACTGGAAAAACGGCATTGAAAGGGATGAGTGCCACTTAGGGGGGGACAGTGCCTGAAACCTTCCGTTTGGAAAAGGGGGTTCCAAAATATATTCAAATCAGCAACTGGCTGATGGAGATGATTCAGAAGGGCCGATACGCGGTCAATGATAAATTGCCTTCCGAATCCAAACTCTCCGAACTCTTTCATGTCAACCGGAACACCGTCCGGCAGGCCATCTCGAACCTGGTGGCGAAAAGCCTTGTTCAGAAGAGAAATGGTGTGGGGTCTTTTGTCCTGGGCCGGGCGCTGACGCCTGTGAAGTATACCCTGCAGCATATCTCAAGTTTTACGGACGATATGATCGGGATGGGCATTGTTCCAAAGACCCGGCTCCTCCGTCAGTCCGTGGTCGAAGCCCCGCCCGATGTCGCTGAAAAGCTTATGTTGGGGAAAGAGAAAATGGTCATCTTGACAGAACGGCTTCGCCTGGGAAATCAAATCCCTTTAGTGATTGAACGAAGCTACCTGCCCTACAAAGAGTACAAGGACATTTTAAAAATGCGGTTGACCGGATCCCTTTACCACCTCTTGACGAAAAAGTTTCATGTTGAACTCCATCGTTCCATTCAAACCTTTCGAGCGGTCACTTTATCCGGAAAGGATGCGAGGTTATTAGGGCTTCCTCAGCGATCCTCGGGGATTTTTTTGGAAAGCGTTATTTATGATTCAAAAAACATTCCGGTGGAGGCGCTTCATGCTTTCCATCGCGGGGACAAATATATTTTTGAAGTCGAATCGGGGAAATACCGATACGATCTAAAAGGCTAAAAAAGTCTTGACAAGAATTTTTTTTCCTGTTACCTGTATAGATAGGTAGTTAGGTAAGATCGGGCCTGAGGTTTGAGGGGCGTCTCCCTGCGGGAGACGTGAGGGGAGAGGCAAGAAATATTTTGTCCTAAATGAAGGTCTCCTCAAGCGAAGCGGCCCCCTAACAAAAAAAACAGGGAGGTTTTTATGGTCGATCTCAATCGTTTTTTAGTTCCCTGGATGGATCAGGTCAAACCTTATGGCACTGAGGATTTATTGATTGCCTGGTCCAACCCTGAGTTGAAAAGAATGATGGTTAATGAAAATCCAATTCCACCTTCGGAGAAAGTGCTCCAGGCCGTTTTCGAGGCGGCCAAATCGGGAAATCGTTACCCCGACAATGGGCCCCGCATCCGGGCCAAGATTGCAAGACGATACGACTTGGGACCAGAAAACGTTTTTATCAGCCATGGTTCTTCGGAGATCATTGATATGATCATGAGACTCTTTGTCTCGCCCGGAGACGAAGTGTTGCTTCCCAATCCCACCTTTTCACTTTATAGCATCCGGGCGAGAGTGGTTGGAGGAAGTGTCGTTGCGGTGGATATGACCCCCGATCTTCAATACGATATCCCGGCCATGCTTCGTGCGGTCACACCACGAATCAAAGTGATCATTGTCTGTACCCCTAATAATCCGACAGGGGATTTTATCTCTGACGATGATCTGATGAAGATCGTCGAACTCGGAATTCCTACTCTGATCGACGAAGCTTATTTAGAATATCATCCTGAGCACGAATCGAAGGCTCCTCTGATTCGAAAATATAATCATCTGATTGTGGCTCATACGTTTTCCAAGGCCTACGGGATGGCTGGCATTCGATTCGGATATGCCCTCGCCGATGAGAAATTGATAGACTATTTCCGAAAGATACAGATCCCCTGGAACACCAGTCTCCTCGCCATGGCCGCGGCCGAGGCAGCTCTCGATGAAGGAGAAGAATTGGAACGGAAGGCTGCTTACAACAATGCCGGCGTGGAATATATATGCAAAGAACTTTCGAAGATTCCCGGGGTCAAACCTTATTACTCCCATGGGAATTATGTTCTCATCGACGCCACGGATACGGGAGCCACGGGGCAGGAGATTGTCGATCATGTTTTTCAGAAAGCGGGCGTCATCATTAAATATTTTGCTCCTCTTCGAGGGCGGAAGGGATTCTTCCGGATCAGCCTGGGCACTCATGAAGAAAACTCCCTGTGCGTCCACGCCATTAAAAAATATTTGGAGAACAGAAAAAAGGAGAAGAAGGCATGAAGAAGAGTCCTTTAGAAAGGTTAATGGAGACTCACCCCGGATTGGAGATCTGGTGGGACTCCTCACCTTTAATTTATTCCTCCTGGGTGGAGGGGATGCTTAAAAAAGCGCCATCCCACCGGGTCGAAGAACTTCGAGAACAACTAAAGAGACTGTATGACCCTGAGCGCCCTGAAAGGGCTCTTTTCCGGGGAGTGACCACCAACCCTCCTCTTTCCCTGGGGGTGATTAAAACAAATGAATCCCTTGTCGCTCAGATGGTGGATCGCCTAATCGAAGAAAACCCTTGTGTGGATAAAGAGATTCTCTTCTGGTTGACTTATAAGGAAATGGTCAGACGAGGAGCAGAGATGTATCTGGGAGTTTTTAAACAGTCCCAATATCAATATGGATATCTTTCAGGTCAGGTGGATCCGAGAGTTTTGACGGATAAGGAAAAGATGATCTCTCAGGCCATTGAACTGGCCAGCCTCAGTCCGAATGTGATGATTAAAGTTCCAGGGTCAAAGGAAGGGTATGAAGTCATCAAGGTCCTGACCTCAAAAGGGATCTCCACGAACAATACGCTTACGTTCGCTCTTCCTCAGTTGATGGCCTGTGCGAAGGCAGTCAAAGAGGGGTTAGAGATAGCCAAAAAGAATGGGGTTGATCTGACGCGTTGGAGGTCGGTGATCACCCACATGACAGCGCGTTA
>DCUS01000238.1 GCA_002327885.1 Syntrophaceae bacterium UBA2208 | reverse complement strand
CCCCTTTAGTAACACTTTCTCACAGTTATACGTATTTTTGTGAAGCCTGAAAATTGTATTTAGTTCTTTAAAAAATTATTAATGAAAATTGCCTTCTCACCTATACAATTTCTTCTGCTGGGCATGCCATTATTTTGTTCGGGTATTTTGCCTTCGTATTTCTATCAACCTAATAGAAATGGATTATGGTCAAATTGAACTATTGGGAATTTTTGATATATACTCATCGGGAGGAGAAATGCTTGACAAAGACCTAAGGCCGGAGCATATCCAGTCAATCTCGAATGCCGATGAGGTTGCAGGTTTCTTCTCCTATCTCGGGTACAATACTGCAGAACGGATCAAACAGTCACCGTCCAACCTTGGCATAACCAACGAAACCCTTCTCAAGGAAATCAAAAAGATTGAATTAATAGCTAACCAGGAGAACCTCCTACAGATTTATCTATTCGAACTTTCTTCTGTTACTGTTGCGAATACTCAGGCACTTGTTAGGATATTCCGTAATCGTGTAGGCAATTATCTGATGGTGCTGACCAGTGATTATAACAGGATTGATTTTGTGTTAATTGAAAGGGTTTTGACTGATGATAAAACCGAAGGGATAGGAACAAAGCAGGCTTCGATCAGGCCAAGAATTCGTACGATTGACAGGCTGAAGCCAACAAGGATTGACCAGAGAGTATTAAGGCGGTTCAGTTACACAGAAGCCGATCCTATTGCCCAGTATGAGAAACTTCAGGCTGCATATATCGTTGCCGACTGGTCAGAAGAATTTTTCAATAACAGGGCTCTCTTTAGTGACTACTATCTCCTTGAACGTCTGAGAGATGAACCTGAGTGGAAGGAAAATATAAAAGCTGTCTATAGCCGCTTTAGAGAGATTTATCAGGATGCGAAATCTCTATGGTCAGGAAAATCCGAACAGGAATTCAGGAAGGGGTTTCTTAATCAAGTTTTTAAAACTCTTGGTTACTCTTTCAAGGAAAGCAAAAGAGCAGATGACGACAGCAAAGAGCCGGATTACATTTTTTATGGAGATAAACAAACTGTCGATCCTCTCTGTTTCTGCCTTACCTATCCGTGGGGAAGGTCGCTCGATGGCAAGGATTACACAAGAGATATCAATACGCCTGATGAAAACCCTGGGGCAGTTGTCGTCTCATTGCTCGATAAAGGAAAAGTAGATTGGGTCATTGTAACGAACGGCAAACTCTGGCGGCTTTATTCCTCAAAAGCTCATTCAAGAGCAACAAACTATTATGAAATAGACATTGAAGAAGTCTTGGCAAGGCTCGACCCTGAAGAATCTTTCAGATACTTTCATCTTTTCTTCAGAAAAGAAGCATTCATCCTCGGTTCTGATGAAGAACAAGAGAAATTAACTTTTCTTGATAAGCTTTTGAAGGGCAGTGAAGAATATGCGAAGAGACTCGGTGAGCGCTTAAAGAAGAGAGTCTTTGAGGAGATATTCCCTTATTTCGCCAAGGGGTTTATATCGTATATCCAGGATGTAAAAGATGGCCCGTCGCTTTCTCAAAGCGAGCTTGACAGGATCTTTCAGGGGACATTGACCTTTCTCTACCGTCTCCTCTTCCTCCTTTATTCTGAATCAAGAAATCTCCTCCCTGTCAAAGAGATGAGGGGATACCACGGAATAAGTCTCTCAGCGATAAAAAAAGAGATTGCGGAAAAACTCGGTGATTTGCCTGATGATTTATCCGTCATTCCCGCGAAGGCGGGAATCCAGGGGAAGGCCTGGATTCCGGGTCAAGCCCGGAATGACATATCGAATTTATTTGATGATAACTCCACTGACCTGTATGACCGTCTCCAGACGCTCTTCAAAGCAATTGATACAGGTGATATCGCCCTGAATGTCCCTGCTTATAACGGCGGTCTGTTTATGACAAGTATAAACCCGGAAGACAACAGTCAGGAGGCAGTTAATGCAAGGCTTCTCATAGAAAACAAGGTCCCTGACAAATTCTTTGCCATCGGATTGGATCTCCTTACAAGAGATGAGGATGAGAAGACATTCAAGCGTGTCTTCATAGATTACAAATCCCTTGGCGTCCGTCATCTCGGAAGCATCTATGAAGGGCTTCTTGAGTTCCACCTCCGCATCGCGCCTGAAAGGATGGCGATCTGTGAGGGCAAAAAGACAGAGGAGATTATTCCTCACAGAGAAGCTTTAAAACAGAAAAAGAAGATACTGAAGACAGGGCGGGGCAAAGATGCTGAGGAACGCATTCTGCCAAAAGGTACGGTCTATCTTGAAAACACAAAGCATGAGAGGAAGGCAACAGGTTCCTACTATACGCCGGATTACATAGTGAAATATATCGTCGAAAACACTGTCGGTCCGGTGGTGAAGGAAAAGTTTGAAACGCTTACCCCTAAATTCAGAGAAGCACAATGGGCTTACCGGGAAGCGGTCTCCAGATCAAAGGCTTTTGAGAAAAAAGGGATGAAAGGAGACGACCCGGAAAAGACGGCCTTCACATTTAAATGGCTTGTTGATGAGTTGTTTGATATCAAAGTGCTCGATCCCGCAATGGGAAGCGGTCATTTCCTTGTCGAGGCAGTTGATTTCATCACAGACAAAATGATCGATTTCCTGAACGGTTTCCCATGGAATCCTGTCATGGCGACTCTCAGGGAAACGGGAGAGACCATATTAAAAGAGATGGAGAAACAGAATATTACCATTGATGAATCACGTTTGAATGACCTTAATCTTCTTAAGCGCCATGTGCTCAAACGGTGTATCTACGGCGTTGATCTCAATCCCATGGCTGTCGAGCTGGCAAAGGTCTCCCTCTGGCTGGATTGCTTCACCCTCGGGGCACCGCTTTCATTCCTTGATCATCACTTAAAGTGCGGGAACTCATT
>DCUS01000142.1 GCA_002327885.1 Syntrophaceae bacterium UBA2208 | reverse complement strand
ATACCCTATTGAACAGGCTCTAATAGTACAATGATGCTTGTCCGTGTTAGATCACCTTTAACGGCAGAATTTGTCTATCATTATTTAAATAGTGATTCATTCCAAAAGTTGGTTGAAGATAGAGTGTCTGGTAGCTCAATACCTCATATTTTTCAGCAAGACATGAAAAAGTTGAAGATACCTGTACCGTCTGAAGTTGAGCAGCTCAGAATTGCTCGTGTCCTTGACACGGTTGACAAAACGATTCAGAGGACCGAGCAGCTTATCGAAAAGCTGAAAGCCATTAAGCAGGGGTTGCTCCATGACCTCCTCACCCACGGCCTCGATGAAAACGGCCAACTCCGCGACCCCATCGCCCACCCCGAGCAGTTCAAAGATTCCCCATTGGGAAGAATACCAAAATTGTGGATATACGGACCACTATCAAAGTATGTTTATTTCATGCCAGGTTTCGGTTTTCCCATCGACTTACAGGGACAACAGGAAGGTGACTTTCCGTTTTTTAAGGTTAGCGATATGGAATTGGTTGAAAACTATAGATATCTTAAGAAAGCAAATAATTACGTCAGTGAGAATTTAGCAAAAAAACAAGGTTGGAAACCCATTCCTGAAAATGCGGTTGTGTTTGCCAAAGTTGGTGCCGCTTTGCTTTTGAATCGTCGTCGAATTACAACTTGCCCTTCTTTGATAGACAATAATATGATGGCTGCGGTTCCGCAGGGTTATATGACTACAGGTTTTTTGTATTGGTGGATGACGGTACTTGATTTCGGACGCTTGGTTCAGACGACTGCTCTTCCATCCGTAAACCAGACACAACTCGGCAGAGTTTTGATTGCGTTACCAGAAGCGGGGGACGAACAAGCTCGTATCATTTCATGCCTTGATTCACAAGATTCACTCATCGAATCAGAAATGACTGTTCTCAGAAAACTTCAGGGGATCAAAAAAGGCCTCATGCATGATCTGCTGACCGGGAAAATAAGGGTGAACATTAATAAAGAGGAGCAGAAATATGAAGATATCAACCATCCTTGATCAGATTGACCTCGGGACAATTGCTCTCCCGCATTTTCAGCGGGGATTTGTCTGGAAACGCGATCAGGTGAAAGCACTGATTAATTCCCTCTATAAGAGATTCCCCATCGGAAGTCTACTCATATGGGTTACGCCCTCTGAAGGAGCACCAAAACGAGGTGAAGGGCCAGTATCCCCAGGGGTTGTGAACCTTCTGCTGGATGGGCAACAAAGAATAACCTCCCTATATGGCATTGTCCGAGGCAAAGTACCCATGTTTTTTGAGGGAGATCAAAAGGCATTCACAGGACTCTATTTCCACCTTGAAGACCAAACCTTTGAGTTTTACATGCCTATGAAGATGGAAGATGACCCACTCTGGATTAGTGTGACAGAGCTTATGCAGAAAGGGGCTGCCTCAGTTTTTAGCACATTAATGACAAAATTAGATGCTAAAGAGAAAATGGCTGACTATCTGGCGCGCCTCAATACCATAGACCAGATAAAAGAGATTGAGATTTTCGACGAAAAGATTACAGGACAGGATAAGACTATCGATATGGTTGTTGATATCTTCAACATTGTCAATTCAGGCGGGACAAAACTCTCCAAAGGTGATCTTGCCCTTGCGAAAATATGCGCTTCATGGACTGAAGCACGACCTGAAATGAAACGGAAGCTAAAAAAATGGGAGAATGCAGGGTTTTATTTTTCCCTTGAATGGCTTCTAAGAAATGTGACGTCTATACTGAGAGGAGAGGCATATTTTTCAAGTTTAAAGGATGTCGATACTCAAACTTTTAAAGACGGACTTATTGAGGCAGAGAAAAAGATTGATGCACTCTTAAACCTGATTTCTTCAAGGCTTGGGCTTGACCATGACCGGGTTCTTGGTGGACGCGGTGCTATCCCTCTCATGACACGGTATCTTTCGCAACATAGTGAAAAACACCTTGATCATATCGAGCGCGATAAGCTTCTCTATTGGTATATTCATACATTTCTCTGGGGCAGGTACGCGGGTTCAACAGAGACAGTTTTGGCTCAGGATCTTTCGCTTATAAAGCAAAAGGATGGTGCTCTGGATCAACTAATTGATAACCTGCGGAAGACGAGAGGGGAGCTTACTATCAAAGAACAGGACGTAAGTGGGTGGAGTACAGGTGCTAGATTCTATCCCCTTCTTTATATGTTAACCCGGGTCTATGGCGCAAAGGACTGGGCAAGCGGGGTTGAACTATCTGCTTTCATGCTTGGCAAACTCAGTTCCTTGCAGGTGCATCATATTTTTCCAAAGAAAGTTCTCTATGATAAAGGTTTTGAAAGGCCCGAGGTTAATGCTATTGCAAATTTTACATTCCAAACGCAAGAGACAAACCTGTGGATTGGAAAGAGGTTACCCGAAGAATACTTTAAGGAAGTTGAAAAGAAGAGTCCTGGTGCCTTGCAGTCTCATTGGATACCCATGGATAAAGACCTCTGGAAAGTGGAGAGATACCGTGACTTTCTAAGGGAACGCAGGAAACTCATTGCGCAGGCTGCGAATAAGTTTTTGGAAAGTCTCCTGCATGGTAAAATCCCCGAGACTAAAGTGGTTGAAGATATAACGCTCAGAAAAGCGGAATCCGTCCCACCAAAACTGCCGACCGATGAAGAAGAAGAAATGATTTTAGAATGTGCATTATGGGTGGAAAAACAGGGCTTGCCCTCTGCCGAAATAGAATACGAACTGTGTGATGATGCAGGTAATCTTCTCGCAGTATTGGATTTGGCATGGCCGGAAGGGTTACAGCCAGGTCTTACCAAACCTGTTGCGCTTCTCTTGAATGAAAAACGAGATGTGGAGGAGATCATCAATAAGAAGGGATATATCTATTTTACGAATGTCGATGGATTAAAAAAATACGTACGAGAGGAAATTCTTAGAGAGTAGAGCAAGACGGAAAAGGAGTAGATAATTAAGGTGAGGTTTTCATGTCTTTACCCGATGAAAAAACCTATGTAGAAATCCCCTTCATTGAGCAGCTTAAGGGATTGGACTGGGGGCATATTGAAGGCGATATTGATGTGCCCTACCTTACGGAGCGAGAGAGCTTCAGGGATGTTTTGCTTAAAGATAGACTCGGTCAAGTGGTAAAAAAGATAAACCTCACCAAAGAGGGCAAACCCTGGCTCGATGACCATCGCATCAACCAGATTATCAGCAAACTTGAGAGGATAGCTTCTCTGAAGCTCATGGAGGCAAATAGAGAGGCATTCGAATATATCGTTCGTGGTGTTGATGTAGAAGGAGACCCTATTTTACATGGGGGTAAGGAAAAAACAGTTAAGCTGATTGATTTTGAACATCCTGAGAAAAACGATTTTCTTGTTATTAACCAATTCAGAGTCGACCTGGCTGGTGGTAAGACCTTTATCACCCCTGATGTTGTCCTCTTTGTCAATGGCATCCCCCTTGTTGTGGTGGAATGTAAAAGCCCGAAACTCTCCAATCCGATGGAAAAAGGAATCACACAGCTTCTCAGGTATTCCAACCAGAGGAAAGAGGTCGATGAAGAGGAAGGGTGTGAAAGGCTTTTCTACTTCAATCAATTCCTCATAAGCACTTATCGTCAGGAGGCTCGCTTTGCAACTGTAGGGGCCGGGTATGAAGATTACATGGAGTGGAAGGATACAAGCCCGATTCCCATGAGTGTCGTAGCCGAAGAATTGGGCAAAAAGGAGCTTAACAGTCAGGAGATATTGATTGCCGGGATGCTCCGCAAAGAACACCTTCTGGATATTGTAAGAAATTTTATCCTTTTCGATGAAAAAGAAGGAAAACAGATTAAAATGCTCTGCCGGTATCAGCAATTCCGGGCAGTCCAGAGGGCTATAAATCGGCTCAGGACAGGTAAAACACGAAAAGAACACGGAGATACCGACCAGCGTGGGGGTATCATCTGGCACACTCAGGGATCAGGAAAAAGTTTGACCATGGTCTTTCTCGTGCGGAAGATGAGGACGCTCGATGACCTGAGAGGGTTCAAGGTTGTTGCTGTTACAGACAGGATTCAGCTTGAAGGCCAGTTAAAGGAGAGTGCGGCCCTATCAGGCGAGACAGTTTATCATGCAGACAGCAAGGAAAAGCTTGCTGAATTGATGCAAGATTCGAGTTCCAATATTGTTTTCACGATGGTGCAGAAGTATCAGGATCATGAGGGCGCTACTATATCTGATGATTATGAAATTTCTGAGATGAAGTGGCTCAAGGCGGCTGCTCCACCCTCTAAAAAAGAGAAATCTGAATACAAACTTCCTCCTAAACCCACCCTCTTCCCTGTTTGGAATCTATCGGAAAAAATCCTTATCCTTGTTGACGAAGCACACAGGTCCCATACCAGCATGCTCCATGCGAACATGATGCGGGCACTTCCTAATGCTGCAAAGATAGGGTTTACGGGGACGCCGATCATTGCCGGAAAGACAAAGAAAACTTATGAAATATTTGGCGATTACATTGACCGATACACCATTGAAGAATCCCAGAGAGATGGTGCAACAAAGAAAATTCTGTATGAGGGCAGAAAAGCAAATGCCGCCGTGGAGGATGGTAGAACACTGGACCAGTTCTTTGATGGTATGTTCCGGTCAAAAACGGAAGAAGAAAGGGAGGCAATACGGCGGAGGTATGCAACAGTAGAGAATATTCTTGAAGCGGAAAATCTCATCCAGGCAAAGGCAGAAGATATTCTCCTCCACTATGCAGCAAATATTCTCCCCAATGGATTCAAAGCCCAGGTGGTGGCAGTGAGCAGAAAGGCTGCAATCCGATATTATGAATCTTTCATCAGGGCGAGGGACAAGCTTTTGAAGAGATTTGACCTTCTTGATCCGAACCTTTTTCAACTTTCCGAAGAAGAGCAGAAAGACCTCGATGAAGAGACGCGTTTCTTAATAATCGCATCAAAGCAGAAAGAAATACTAAAAGAGTTGGAATTTGCCGCCATCATCTCAGCCGACCATAATGACCCGCCTCACTATAAAGAACATACCGATAAGGCGAAACATGAAGTTCTCGTTGGGAAGAATGGGAGATTTAAGAAGTCTCTTAAAGAAGATAAACTCGCTATCATTATCGTGAAGAGCATGTTGCTCGTCGGATTCGACGCACCAGTTGAGCAGGTCTTATACTTGGACCGCTTTATGGAAGGCCATGAACTCCTTCAGGCTATCGCCAGGGTAAACAGATGCTGTAACGGGAAAACCCACGGCCTCGTGGTTGACTACTATGGGGTAGGAGATCGTCTCAAAGAAGCCCTTGCCATGTATGCTCAGGAGGACATTAAGGGAGCGCTGATAAACATCAAAGATGAACTTCCAAAACTTGAAGACCGTCACAGAAGGATAGTAGATTTATTTCGGGCTAACGGAATTGAAGACTTCAATGACGTGGATGTCTGCGTTAATCTATTAAGAGATGTGGATGTAAGGGCAGAGTTCATCAAGAAATTCGGTGAATTTGCTGAGAGCATGGACATTATCTTCCCACGTCCTGAGGCGCTTCCTTATATCTATGATTTAAAGCTTCTTGGATTTATCAACAAAGCTGCTGCAAACCGATACAGAGACTCTCAGCTAAATATCACTGGGGTAGGTGATAAAGTAAAGAAGCTGATTGATGAGCATATCGTGGCACAAGGGGTTGATCCGAAGGTTCCACCCATATCAATCTTCGACGAGAATTTTGAGAAGGAGGTAAACGCGTTAAAGTCCAAGAAGTCCCAGGCTCTGGAGATGGAGCACGCGGTGAGATTCCACATCCAGAAACATTATAACGAAGACCCTGCATTCTACAAGAAATTGAGCGAACGGCTCAAAGAAATTCTCGATGAATTCCATGATAACTGGGATGCCCTGGCAGAGGAATTGAGGAAATTCATAAAGGAAACCAGAGAAGGACGAAAGGAGGATGAAACAGGGCTTGACCCCAAAACTCAGGCACCCTTTTTGGGAATCATAGTAGATGAGTATGGAAAAACACCAAAACCGGATAAAATGAAGGATTTTTGTGAAGCCGTGATTGATATTGTTGACCATATTAAGCAGGAGATTAGTTTAAAGGATTTCTGGCGCAGACAACATGCACAGAATCTATTGAGAACCTGGATTATCAACGAGATAGACGACAGAAATCTTGTTCCTTATGAGAAAATCCATAAAATTGCAGATAGATTCATCGAACTTTCGAAAACGCTCCATCTGAGACTGGTGAAGTCATGACAGATAAAATAATTGTTCACGGTATTGAGTATTTGATAAAAAGAACCAAAAGAAGTTCCCTTGGAATCACGATTGAGCGAGACGGGATGGTTACGATCAATACCCCACTTAGGGCTGACCCTAAAGCAATAGAAAGCTTCGTTTCGAGTAAAACCATATGGATTCGTCAAAAACTTGCTTATAAAAGCCAAACGAATAGAGAAAGGGTTCGGAGAGATTTTGTAAGTGGTCAGGGGTTTTTATATCTTGGCAGGAGCTATAGACTGAGGCTGATTAACAATGGAAGGGTCGTTAATCAGAAAGGTGTTTCGACTTCATTGCTTTTGCACAATGGATATTTTGAGCTCTTAGAGCAGGAAAAGGAAAGGGCCAGGAAACATTTCATTAAATGGTATAAAAAGCAGACAGAAGAACAGCTTCGAATTCGAATACCCCGATATGCTAATAGAATTGGCGTTGAGGTTAAAGATTTCAGGGTCTTAGATCTTGGCAATCGATGGGCATCATGCGGTAAAAAAGGAACGTTGAATTTTAGCTGGCGCACCGTAATGTCCCCCATCCAGGTTTTTGACTATATCCTGGTCCATGAGATGGCTCACATGCTTGAAAGAGGGCACACGAAAAATTTCTGGCGTACCGTGTCTCGTGTGATTTATGATTATGAAGAACATAAAATCTGGTTGCAAGAACATGGGGCAGAGTTAGATATTTAGTGAAAATTTAGGTATAGATCTTGAATTATAAGTTTTTCATCTCCATTCTTTCCCCTGTTTTCTTATTTTCCTGC